>JAFWYO010000129.1 GCA_017517715.1 Bacteroidales bacterium | reverse complement strand
CCTGCTGTGTCTGGAGAGTACTTTCGATTCCACTTTTGCCACTTTGGCCGAGGAGCGATGCCACCTGACGGCGTCCCAGGCTGCCACTATTGCCGAGCGTGCCGGCGTGGGTCAATTGCTGTTGACGCATTTTTCGGCCAGATATCGCGAAGTCGAAGTGCTGCTGAACGAGGCCCAAACGGTGTTCCCCAACACCATCTGCGCCTCCGATGGAGGGCGCTATGAGATAAGGTACAAAGTTGAGAGTTTATAGTTTAAAGTTGAGAGTTGAAATTTTAAAATAGATAGATAATAATTAAAGTATAGGGTGTCACTGGTCACTCTTCACAATTCACAATATATGTCTGAATTACTTTTGCAACTAAATGAGGCTCAGCGCGAAGCGGCTGCCTGCACTGAAGGTCCGGTGATGATTATCGCCGGTGCCGGCAGCGGCAAGACGCGCACGCTGACCTACCGCATAGCCCACCTTGTGGAAAAGGGTGTGGACCCCTTCAATATTCTGGCGCTGACATTCACCAACAAGGCGGCAGGCGAGATGAAAGAACATATTATGAGCCTGGTGGGCAGCGAGGCGCGGAACCTGTGGATGGGCACGTTCCACTCCATTTTTGCCCGCATCCTGCGCAGCGAGGCCGACAAGCTGGGATATATCCGCACGTTTACCATCTACGATACAGACGACAGCAAATCGGCTGTAAACCAGATTGTAAAGAACCTGAATCTGGACAAAAAAGTCTATAGTGCCGGATATGTGCTGAGCCGCATCTCGATGGCCAAAAGCAGCCTGATAGGTCCGGAGGACTACTGCGCCAACCCTGAAATACAGCAGACCGACCAGACGGCGCACAAGCCGATGATAGGAGAGATTTACAAGCTCTACAACAAGCGTTTGCGCAACGCTATGGCGATGGATTTCGACGACCTGCTGTTCAACACCAACATCCTGCTGCGCGACTTTCCCGATGTGCTGCTGAAGTACCAGAACCGTTTCCGTTACATACTGGTCGACGAGTATCAGGATACGAACTATGCCCAGTATTTGATTGTCAAGAAATTGGCGGCGCGCTACCAGAACATCTGCGTGGTGGGCGACGATGCCCAGAGCATCTATGCCTTCCGCGGGGCCAACATACAGAATATCTTCAATTTCAAGCGCGACTATCCGGGCGTGCACCTTTTCAAGCTGGAGCAGAACTACCGCAGCACCAAGAATATAGTCAACGCCGCCAACTCAATCATTTCGAACAATAAGGAGCAGATACAGAAGGAGATATGGACCGACAACGGTACGGGCAACCTCATCAACCTGCTGCAATGCAGCGACGAGCGCGACGAGGGGACGAAGGTGAGCGAGTCCATTATAGAGACACACCTGGGCGACAAGCGTCCGTTCCGCGATTTTGCAATCCTCTATCGCACTAATATTCAGAGTCGTGCAGTGGAGGAGGCCCTTCGTCGCCAGAACATTCCTTACCGCATCTATGCCGGCATATCGTTCTATGGCCGCAAGGAGGTCAAGGATGTGCTTGCCTATCTGCGACTTGTGGTGAACAACTACGACGACGAGTCGCTGGTGCGCATCATCAACCTGCCGGCGAGGGGCATTGGTCAGACCACCGTCGACCGTCTGCGTCTGGCGGCTGCCGACAACGATATCAGCATTTGGACGGTGATGGAAAACCTGTCGAGTTTCGGTTTGGGCATCAACAGCGGAGTGATGAACAAGATTGAGGAGTTTATGACGATGATCAAACTCTTTTCGGCCCACGTCTACGACACCAGCGCCTACGAGCTGGCGCGTCGCATTGTCAATGCTTCGGGGCTTATCACAATGCTCCGCAACGACGACGACCCCGACAACGCCAACCGCATCGAGAACATCGAAGAGCTTGTCAACGGTATTCAGGAATACTGTGAGCGAGAGGAAGATATCACGCCTGGCGGGACCGACGGGGAGGAGGTTGAAAGCGAGCAGGGTGCGCAGCTCAAGACGCTCGATATGTTCTTGCAGCAGGTGCTGTTGCTCACCTCCGAGGACAAGGACGACGACAAGGATGCCGACAAGGTGTCGCTGATGACCATCCACGCCGCCAAGGGTTTGGAGTTTCCCTATGTCTACGTTGTCGGGATGGAAGAGAACCTGTTTCCGTCGATGCTTTCCATCACCTCGCGTCAGGACCTTGAGGAGGAGCGCCGTCTCTTTTACGTTGCTGTGACGCGTGCCGAGGTGCAGCTGACGCTCAGCTACGCCCAGATGCGCTTCCAGTACGGCAACACCAGCTATCAGGAACTGAGCCGCTTTGTGACCGAGATCGACCCGCACTACCTGCTGATGCCGCGTCGCCAGTCGTCGTTCCCCAAGCCCGGCACGTTCCCCAAGAAAGGTTTTTTCGCCAAGGGGGATGGCTACAAGCGTCGCGACGGAGCGCCGTCGGGAACGCCGGGCAGTTCGATGGACACAAGCGGTTCGGGCACAACGCTTAGGCGTAAGGCGCCGATGGCGTCGTCTGCTCCGCAGGCAGCGAAGGGACCGGTTGTCGGCAACAGCCCTGCGGAAATTGCTGCCATCCAAGTCGGCCAAACCGTCTATCACGCCAAGTTCGGCAACGGCAAGGTGATGGCCGTCGAAGGAGCCGGAGACAGCCGCAAGGCCGTAGTCTTCTTCGAGGGGGTGGGCGAGAAGCAGTTGATGCTCAAATTCGCGAAACTGACAGTAATAGAATGAACCAACAACTGGCAGCCACCCGCTCCGCCCGTTCCTATATCGTTCCTATATCGATCTTATATCGTTCTTATATTTTTATATAGGAACGATATAAGAACGATATAGGAACGATATAGGAACGGGTGGAGCGGGTGGCTGCCAAAGCCAGCTGGAAACCTTAAAAAATTGTACTCGAAAAAACTGCGACGACCGATTCGAAGGATGTATCCTAACGGTCGTGTGGGGTAAATAATTTTATGCCCTATCAGTTTTAAGCTGGTTGTTTTCAGCCGTTTATTTTGATTGTTTGACTGTACGACCCGTAGGGTGTGGTTGCGGGGCGGTCATTATTGTCGCAGGGCTGTCGGTGCGGTGCCGAGGTGTTTCTGCACGTATCGGACGAAGTAGTTGGTAGAGGAGAAGCTATTTCGTCGATGGTGAGAGCGCGGTTGCGCAGGGTGCGGCTGATGTCGAGGGCGGTGTAGCGCGTGATCCAGTACATAGCAGCCTGACCGCTGACTTCGCGGCACACTTCGCTGAGGTATTTGGGAGTGACGCACAGCGTGTCGGCATACCACGCCACGTCGCGGTG
>JAFWYO010000128.1 GCA_017517715.1 Bacteroidales bacterium | reverse complement strand
TAGCGCAAAAAGAACAACCACGATATGGCACTTATCACAAGAGTGCCGACACCAATCATCAGCATCCTGTTGCCTCCCGGCCAGTGCATAACAACAAACAAAAGGCCCATAATAACCACCGCCGAAGCGTAGCCGGTTAGCGTCATCGAAAACTTCCACAACGCCTCTCCTACGTGAAACGGACAAGGAAATATACGGCCTAAAAAAATTGACACTATTGAGAGGATCCCTGCCCCTGCGATAAGCAACGTCACGCCTGTTTGAACGTCGGAGAGTTTCATAACCGACCCGACGACAGTCAACAGTACACCAAAAGTCGCCAACTTATTCATAAAAGACTTGAACTGCGGCGAGTTTGATGTCTTGTCTATCGGAGATTGCTGAGATTCCATACCAGATAATGATGTTGAACAGACGTCAAGGTCTTGGTTTAAGCGGTTTATTACTTAACGATGCGGGTTCCGCAGTGGGGGTTGTTCAGCTGGCCTGCTTCGGTGATGATGCACTCCTTGCCGCCGTGTTCGACGAACATAATGGCAGCGCGAACCTTCGGAGCCATCGAGCCTTCGGCAAACTGGCCTTCTTCGAGGTACTTCTTGGCCTGAGCGATGGTGATGGTGTCGAGGGCCTGCTCGTTTTCCTTGCGGAAATTGATGTAGACCTTGGGCACGTCGGTGAGGATGTAGAACTCGTCGGCGCCGATTTCGATGGCGCAGAGGGCGCTGGCCAGGTCCTTGTCGATAACGGCTTCGACGCCGGTCACGCGGTCGCTTTCCTCGACGACGGGGATGCCGCCGCCGCCGACGGTGACGACGATGTTGCCAGCCTTAGCCAGCTGTTCGACAATCTTTATATTGTTGATACGCACCGGTTTGGGCGAAGCGACGACCTTGCGCCAGCCGTTGCCCTTAGGATCTTCCTTGTATTTGGCGCCAGTCTCGGCGGCAAACTGTTCGGCCTGCTCCTTGGTGTAGTAGGGTCCGACAGGCTTGGTGGGGTTCTGGAACATCGGGTCGAGCTTGTTGACAGCCACCTGTGTGACCAGCGTCACCACGTTGCGCTGTATGTCGTTGCGAGCCATCACGTTGCGCAGGCCCATCTCGATCATATAGGCAATGGAGCCCTGCGTTTCGGCCACACAGAAGTCCATCGGCATAGCCTCGATGCCCTTGGCGCGGCCGGCTTCGTGCTGCAGCATCACGTTGCCCACCTGGGGGCCGTTGCCGTGGCCAATAACCACATTATAGTTGCGTTTAAGCAGATTGCAAAGGCTTTCGCAAGTCTGCTCTACATTTTCAAGTTGCTCTTTATAAGTTCCCTTTTGGCCGCTACGAAGCAGGGCATTACCGCCGAAAGCGACCACTGCGAGTTTCTTCATTTATGATTTATTTATCTTTTGTTCAACAAATTACACATACTTTCTCTGATGGAAAGAAAGTGCAAATATACAGACTTTTTATATATTTACAAAATAATTTTGGATTTGGACAAGGCAAAAAAGATGTCTGTCCGACAGTGTGTCGCGACAGACATCCTCAAGAAGTTTTCTTTCTGCGGCAAAAGTCGCAGCAGGTATCATTCGAAATTGACACCAAACGTGAGCATCAGCGACCAGCCGCTGTGCTTGATGTCGGAGAAAATAAAATCGTCGTCGGCTATGCGGTAACCATCGTTCGAGTAATCGTCCTGAAGCACGGTCGAGAAATTGAAGAACGGCAGGATGTACTGGAAAGCCAGCCCGGCCCACATCTTTTCGGAGAAATGATAGCAGCCACCGACACGGCCAAAGGCTCCGATATCGATACTGGGAGCCCCGAAGTCGTCGCTCTTTGTGGCCTCGTGCCATTCGTTGGCATCAGCGTCAGGAATGAGGACGCCGCCGGCATACCTTTCGGTACGTGCCTGGTTGCCAGTCGAGAAGAGGATGCTAGGGCCGACAGCAAAATCGATGCTTACCGGTTCGGCAACACGATAAGAGCCCTCGATGCCCAACTGGATATCGATGAGGTTGGACTTGGCCCAGAGGCTAAAGTCGTTGAGTGCACCAAGCGTAGCCGCCGAAAAGTCAGCCTGCCACTCGCTTTTCGCATATCCCACACCAAGCATCGCCCCAATTTTGAATTGTTCGGAATAATCATTCAGACTCGAAAAGGTAATCAGGAATGAAGGCCCCATCGAAGCAGACAACTTGTCGGCCTTAACCTTTTCCATCACATAATAGGTGTAGCTCCACCGACCAGTAGTAAGTGTATTGAACTTGAATTGAGGCTTTGCCGTTATCGAAGCGATACCGCCATAGATCGACATTTGTCCGCCACGGCCGGTGGCCACGTTGCCATAAAACTGTGCGTTTGCCATCAACGCAAAAGCGATGGCTGCTGCAAGAACAAATAAGTGCTTTTTCATTGTTTTATACTATTTTAAACATTAATTTTACTTTAACCTTAACTTTATTTACAAATACTATTGTCCCTTAACTCCCCTTAACATCCCAAAAAAATTTAGGGCTGAAAACCGAGAGTAACGCCCAAACGGAATGCCATCAAGAAATTGGCAACGAAACTCTGGGCAATGTCATCGTCGTCACAGGGGCTGCTCGTCATCAATCCGTACTGGACAAAATAGCCAAACGTCAGATGGTCGTAGAAAATGTGCTTGCGTCCGAATTCGGCGTGAAAGCCAAAGCAAAGATCATTGTCGAGAGTGACGTTCTCGCCATTGGGCAAGACATATTTCGACACGTCGGCTGCCAGCCCCCAATAGTAGCCCAGGGGCGCCAGATGGCGGTAGTGGCGCCAGCCCAGCGAGAAGTTGAAACGGTTCAAATCGTAGCTGTTCGTCCCGACACCATCATAAGGTGTGGTATACATCATTGGCGTAAAGGTTGCCGAAAGGAGCAGCGAAGCTCTGCGCCAGAGGGCGAATTCGACATCGGCGCCGAAATCCACCGCAACAATGGAACTGCGTGGAAACGAAAAAACGTCGCCTTTGTGGAGGTTTGGTTTCAAGGCTCCGTGCAGTCCCACACTGATTTTCTGCCCCATATATCCTATAGCCTTGGTGCAAGTGTCCTGCTCAACGTGGTAATAGTGGTCGTAGAGCGCATTGCGCACCAGGGCCTTCTCGTCGACAACATCGAAACTCTTGGTTTGTTTCGACAATTTGCGGCCATTGACGGCATCAATTTGGATACTATAGACAGCGGTAGCTTCGGTATGGTTAACCATATCGTTGATTACCAATGGCGCAAGAAATGGAACCATAACGAAAAACAATTCGTTGGCCGAAAAGTTCGACGACACCTGCTCCAAGTTGAGCACAATGGACATATTGATGGTACCAGCATCGTACTTTTCGACCACACGGTCCATCTGGGGCTGCACGGAGAAGTGCATTTCAAAGTCACCCTTGGTCTGCCAGAACTCCCCTACCCACTCGTTCAGGTCGACCCATTCGTTGTAGCGGTCGGCGGTGGTGATATTCTTTAGGCTTTGGTCGCTGAAATCGATAGAGCCTATGCCATTCTTGGCGGCGGCACGGCTGATGTCGGCATAGAGGGCCTTCTCGTTGCGATTGGACTTCATAATATTCAGCTCGCCGTTTTGCCTGTCGACAACATAATATGTCGGGCAATAGACCAGCTGGTTTTTATGGCTGCTGACGGCGTCCGAAGTTTTCACTTCCGCCGGTTTCAGGTGGTCATTCAAGTATGTTGCGAACGACTTGTCCTTCATCAGCAGGTCTGTAAAGGCATAACTGTGTAAATCCGCCGAACGCTGCTGATTTTTTTTGCGTTTCAGGCGCTCGTATTTCGACAGACCCTCGGTGGCGGTGTCCTTCACCTCTTCGGCTGGCGGCTGAGTACTGAAGAAGTCGGTCTTCCAATTGTATTTAACGTTGAGGTCGGCAAAGATATCGCTGGCCATATCGGCGATCTGCTTGTCGTCAGGGTACTTACAATGGCTTTGCCACAACTTGCGGGCGGTAATGAGCGCGAGGTCGTCTTTTTTTATGCGACGGAAGAAGTAGTAGCACTGCTGCACCTCGCCTTCGAATTCCTTATAGTCGCCCACGACGCCGCTGGTGCTGGTGTTGGTCTTGTATTTCGAAAGGCCATACAGCGCCTGACACATAGCCTTGTCGACATAGCGGTTGTCGGGATATTGCTTTTTGAGCAAATAGCAATCATAGAATCCGCGCACATATTCGGCATAGATAATATCCTGGCGCACACACTCGAAGCGTGCCAAAGTACGGATTTCCTCAAATTCCGATTGTGTCACCATCACAAACCGGCTGCCGCCTTTGGCATTACCGACGATAGCCGCTGTGGCCTTGCGTCGTTTGAGGATGTTGGGGTGCGTACTGAGCGAGTCGTTGTAGTCGTCGCGCGCGGTGATAGGGTCAACTTCTTTCATAAAGTAGTCCGACGGCATCTGGTAGTAGGGTGTATTGAAATAGGCGGTGTCGAACACCAACTCGTCGAAGGGGAGATAGCCATATTGCAGCACATCGAAGACACCCTCTGTGACATCCTTGGCGTAAGGGCTGGGCAGGTAGAACATCTGCAGGCCCAGGCTGTCGGCTTCGCTTTCCATCTCGCGCGAGCGGTTGTGGTATTTGATAAAGTCGCGCATCTCTTGAGTTTCTGCCTCTATGTCATCGCTGTCGCGCTTGCGTCGCGAGATTTCTTCGAGACTATGCTTGCGCAGGTAGTGGACAATCTCGTGGCTGATGATGAAGGCCAGCTGGGCCTCGTCCTCGACCTGTGCCACGAGGCCAGTGCAGACGAAGACCATACCCTGCCCAGTGGCGAAGGCATTGACATCGGGCGACTTCAGGGTGTAGAAACGAAGTTCTTTGCGCAATGTCGGGTAATCTTTCAACAGCGTGTCGGCAATACGCTCCACCATACGCGAGATGGGGTCGCCATAGAGGATGCGTCCCGACGACATCATACGGTTGATCTGGAACGAAGCCGCGAGCACCTTGTCGCGATTGCGCAGGCGGCCATCGTTATAGTCGCGCACGCGCTGTTTGTCAAGCGAATACAACTCCTCCAGCGAAAGTCGCAAATCGGTCGGCACTGGACCCTCCGACTTGATGCCGTCAAAACGGTCCAAATTGTATACCTGTTGTGCATTGCTGGTGACAGCCAAAGCCATCAACGAAAGGAGGAAAAAGCCTGTTATTTTGTTTTTCATAACTTTACTCATATTTTAAAGTGGCAATATTTGAATTGAACGGACGAGCCAGCAACAGCAGATAGTCGCCGTTGTCCAGCAGATGGGGTGCCCCGATGGGTACCGACTTGGGTGGCACGGTCAGCATCGAGCGCTTCACGTTGCCCTGCCGGTCTATGCTTGTGGCCATCAGGCCAAGTTTGCTGCGTTCGAGTGGGGCAATGGTGACGGTCTTGCCCTCTTTAGCATTGACATTGCCAGGCAAATCCATATAGAAAATCGTGTATGCATCGCCCATAGGAGTCAGTCTAGTCTTGACGTTGTTTTCGATGCCATTTGGAGCCTGCAAGTCGCGCATCAGTATGCGATGCCAGGCTATGTGGCCCTGTTTGTCTATGCGGTATGCCAGAATGCCCACATATTCAGAATGCACAAAGGCATAGTCCAAAAAGAAGTTGTACGTCCGTTCGAACAGCACGGTGGTGCCATCATTGTCGTAGTGCGAGTCGGCAAAGCGCAACTTGTCGGTCGACAGCACTTTCAGTCTTAAGTTTCGCGAGGCATTGCACAGGTCGCAGATATCCTCCTTGCTGAAGTCGACCTTTTCGAACTTGACCATCCGCTTGGCGCGTGTGTCGTATACCAGCGAATAGAAACCTGAATTCCAGTAGCCTTTGTCGTCCTGTGCCTCGCCTACCAGCAAGCCGGTGCAGTAGATCTTGCCGTCCTCATAGCGCACTATCTCCATATTGCGCATTTTCGGCAACACCTCGTTGCAAACATAGGCTTGCTCTCGTTCGCCATCGAGGATGGCGAACTGGAGGCGCGTCTCGTCGCTGTTCTTCTTCTCGTAGAAACCAGCCACGACGACTTCGCCGCTGTCGGTAACAAAATAGTCGTCAATGATTTCCTGATGGAACTCCATACTCCAGAATTCTTCAAGTTCCGTATCATACAAGCCCACAAGCCATTCCACATTATCCTCTTCGACGACGGCAAATATGAGGCTCAACCACTCCTGCGATTGCGACGAGCTGACATAAGTATATGTTTTGTTGCCGTCGCCACGGTTAAAAGAAACAAGTGCTTTAGGTTCGCCCTTGGGCTGAAGCGTCGACGGATCGTAACTTAATTTATAGGCCGTGTATTCAGAAGCATCCTTTTGCGTCATCAACAGATCTATAGACTTCTCGTTGGCAAATCCGCCGTACAAAGTCTGGTTCTCTTCCGAAGGCAGGTCCACTTTGCCGAGTGCATTCAGGTCTTTGTCGTATGCTGCGAGATAAGCCCTGGTTTTGACTTCGTCATAGAAGCCCATAATGTAAGTCGTTCCGTTGCGATGGCCTATATAGCCTGGCATACGCGACTGCACACCTTTGTTTTTGTGGTACTGCAATGCTTTAGAATCAGCACCTGTTGTGATTTTCCATTCCTGTCCTACAGCAATCTGCAAGCAGGCTATGGCTGCAAAAAGTAATACTAATTTTTTCATTTTGTTATTTTTATGAATTCATTATTATCATTTCGCGGTGCATAAAGGATTATGCAAATTTATATAAAATTATTTAATTATTCATATTTTTTTTGCATTTTTAATACCAAACTATCCGACTCTGCCCGTTCCCCATCGGTATGTAATGCGGCATTGGCGCGGACGGAGGTGGTGTCGATTTGGGAGTCACTACCCGCACTCCATCTTTTTCATTTTTTTGTTTGTCAATAAAGCTCTTGCCATCTTTGTCGTGCGATTTTCTCTTGCCTGACAATTTGCGTTTTCTCAAGGCCCGCTGGCTGTTCTCCTGCTTAATGATGTCTTCGGCTTCTTTAATGGTCGGACGTTCGGGATAGTCGTCGATCTCGTGTTCGGGCTTTGGCGACGTGCCCGTACTGTCTGCTGCGTCCGGCTGCGGAGCTACCGTCGTATCGGCCGGCTCAGTTTCTGCCAATGCAGGAAACTGCTCTACGGGCAGCGCGACGGGAGCAACAATCTCTTGGCGTACGGCACCGTCCGTTGTCCTCCCCTCGCTTTCCGCTTCCCGCTTCCCGCTTTCCGCTTTCCTCCCCTCGCTTCCCGCTTTCCTCGAGGCCAAATGGCGTGGTTTTATTATCTCAGGCTCTTCAATCGTCGCTGGTATTACGCTGTCCTGCGTAGCTCCGCTTTCCGCTTTCCGCTCTCCGCTTTCCGCTTGTTCGGCCACCTTTGGCGACGGCGAGCCCTCTTGCGGCCAAAGCAGCCAGCCGAACACGAACAGCGCGCCGGCCAGCATAGCCGCAACGGCATATCGCCACGGCGTGCGCTTGCGTATGACTGGAACAAACGGAACCTGACGAACTTCCTGGGCATCGTGGCGGTCGAGCAGTTGCATCAGCTCCTCCTCAGACGGCAGAGGAATGCTGTCCATTTCTTTGCTGAATCGACCGTACAGTTTCTCTATTTCGTTTTTCTTTTTCATCTTACAACCTCCTTGTAGTCTTTTAACAAACGTCTTAATTTAATCTTAATGCGCGTGATGCGCGTTGCGACAGTCCCGTACGATAGGCCCAGTGCTTCTCCGATTTCGCCAGGATTGAAGCCCTCCATCCACATAACAAACACGTCGCGATCGTCAGAAGGCAGCGCCGCAACAGCCTGCCGCAACTCGTCCAACACATCGGAGTCGCTTCCCTCGGCAGCAATACTCTCAGCATCGATGTTGCTCATCGCTGTCGTTTCCAGCCTGCGCCGACGACTGGCATTGATCATAGTGTAGCGCGTAACGGAGTATATCCAGGTCGAGGGTTTGCTCTGCCCCTTGAAACTGTCGTAAGACTCCCACATAGCACACACCGCGTCCTGGTACAGGTCACTCAACTCGGAACGGCAACTGTTGGTATACAACGCGCATACCTTCAGTATCAAGCGTTCGTGCTGCTTGATCATCGCGACAAAAGCCTTCTGTTTCTCCTGATGTGTCATCAATAATCTATGAACTTTGGACTACGAAATTTATACCATTTTACACTATGTGTAGCATTTTTGCATCAATTTTTACAGGGAGGTGAAAATTTTTTTATAAAAAAAGCCAGCGATGGGCGTAAAGTCCACATCGCCGGCTATTTACGAATATTACTTTTTTTAAAGTTTGTCGTTCGAACCGAGCACATTCACGATTTTGTGGATGTACATCTTCTTCATACTCTCGCGGGCGGGTTTCAGATACTGGCGCGGGTCGAAGTGGTCGGGATGTTCGGCCAGATGCTTGCGGATGGCGGCGGTCATTGCCAGACGGCTGTCGCTGTCGATGTTGATCTTGCACACAGCGCTCTTGGCGGCCTTGCGCAGCTGTTCTTCGGGGATACCTACAGCGGCCTTCAGGGCACCGCCGTTGGCGTTGATGGTGTCGACCTCGTCCTGCGGCACGCTCGACGAGCCGTGGAGCACGATGGGGAAGCCGGGCAGCTTCTTCTCGATAGCCTCGAGCACGTCGAAAGCCAGCGGAGGAGGAACGAGACGGCCCGTCTGCGGGTCGACCTTGCACTGTTCGGGTTTGAACTTGTAGGCACCGTGGCTGGTTCCAATGCTGATAGCCAGCGAGTCGCAGCCCGTGCGGGTGGCGAAATCTATAACCTCTTCGGGTTTGGTGTAGTGGCTCACCTCGGAGGCAACCTCGTCCTCGACGCCGGCCAGCACGCCCAGCTCGCACTCGACGGTGACGTCGAACTGATGGGCATACTCAACCACCTGGCGCGAAATCTTGATGTTCTCCTCATAGGGCAGAGCGCTGCCGTCGTACATCACGCTGCTGAAGCCGCTGTCGATGCAGCTCTTGCAGGTCTCGAAGCTATCGCCGTGATCCAGATGCAGCACAATCTGCGGATTTTCGCAGCCCAGCTCTTTGGCGTAAGCCACAGCACCCTCGGCCATATAGCGCAGCAGGGTCGGGTTGGTGTACTCGCGTGCGCCCTTGCTAACCTGCAGGATGACGGGGCTCTTGGTCTCGACAGCAGCCTGGATAATGGCCTGCATCTGCTCCATATTGTTGAAATTGAATGCCGGAATGGCGTAGCCGCCGTCGACGGCTTTTGCGAACATTGCACGGGTGTTCACAAGCCCAAGTTTCTTATAGTCTACCATAATATTTTGTTGTTAATTTCTATTTGTTTTGAATTTGCAAAAATACTAATATTGTCTGATACGGCAAAATTTTTTTTGCCGTTTTAAGGAAAAAGTGTATTTTTGCAATCTGATTCAGTTGATATATGCATATCAACATCCAACATATCAACACACAAAGCAAAATGAACATCGCAATTATAGGATATGGCAAAATGGGCCACGCTGTCGAAAGCGCCGCCCTGCGTCGCGGACACACGATTGTCTGCACCGTCGACAACCCTGCCGAATTCGAAGCCAAAAGCGAATTGGTACGTCAGGCCGATGTCGCCATCGAATTTTCGCAACCCGCCGTCGCTGCCGGCAACATACGCCGCTGCATTGAGCTCGGCACACCCATAGTGTGCGGAACCACAGGCTGGTACAGCGCCTACGACGAACTGGCCGACCTGTGCCGCAAACAAAACGGCGCTATGCTGACAGCCACCAATTTCAGCATCGGAATGAACATTATGTTCGCCATCAACGAGCGCCTGGCGCAGCTGATGCGCGCCCACAACGAATACAGCGTCGACATCACCGAGACGCACCACATCCACAAGCTCGACGCCCCCAGCGGCACCGCCATCACGCTGCAGCAGCAGATAACCGAAAACAGCGGCCGCCCCGCCAACGACATCCCCATCACCTCCATCCGCGAAGGCGAAGTGCCTGGCACCCACACCGTCCGCTACGACAGCCCCATCGACACCATCACCCTGACCCACGAGGCCCACAGCCGCGAGGGACTGGCGCAGGGAGCCATCCTCGCCGCCGAATTTCTGGCCGGCAAAAAGGGCATCTTCACGATGAAGGACATCCTTTGACACCGACACGCCAAAAGGATTGTACCACAATGTTTCATAATATTCCATATCGCGTTTTTTCACGATTTGACAGCCCTATTTTGTCACTTTTAAAATAATATGCGTATATTTGCAATCTGAAAATATGTATACATTATTATGGATGACAAAGGAATAGAGAAAATTATATCGCTCGAAGACATTGACTATACGCGTTTTTGGGGCACCAACGACAAGATGCTCGACTTCGTCAGAATGCTGTTCCCGAAGCTGAAGCTGATTGTCCGCGGCGAAATGCTGAAAGTCATTGGCGCTGCCGACGAATCAGAAGCGTTCGAGGAAAAACTGAACGCTATGATAACCTACTACGAAAAGTTCGGCCGCATCAACGAAAACGCCATAATGCAGATTATGGAAACCGGCGGAGGCCCCGACACAGAACAAAGCGACGAAATCCTGGTCCACGGCCGTAACGGACTGCTCATCAAGGCACGCACTCCCAACCAGCAACGTCTGGTCGAAGCCGTCAAGAAAAACGATATGGTCTTCGCCATCGGCCCCGCCGGTACCGGCAAGACCTACACCGCCGTAGCACTTGCCGTCCGCGCTCTGAAGAACAAAGAGATACGCCGCATCATCCTCACCCGTCCCGCCGTCGAGGCAGGCGAAAACCTCGGCTTCCTGCCCGGCGACCTGCGCGACAAGCTCGACCCCTACCTGCAGCCGCTCTACGACGCCCTCCGCGATATGATTCCGCAGCAGAAACTCCTCTCCTACTGGGAAGACAACTCCATCGAAATAGCACCTCTGGCCTTTATGCGCGGACGCACGCTCGACAACGCCTTCGTCATCCTCGACGAGGCGCAAAACGCGACCAACGCCCAACTGAAGATGTTCCTGACCCGTATGGGACGCAACGCCAAATTCGTCATCACCGGCGACATAACCCAGATCGACCTGCCGCGACACCAGCAGTCCGGACTGGTACAGGCCACCAAGATACTGAGCAACATCGACGGCATTTCCGTCATCGAGCTCGACAACAGCGACGTCATCCGCCACCGGCTCGTAACCAAAATCATCAAAGCCTACGAGAAGAACGCAGAGGTGAAAACGGAAAGCGAAGAGCAAATCCAAAATTCATAATCCATAATTCAAGATCAACCGATGCTCGAGTACCCTAACTGCAAAATAAACCTTGGTCTTCACGTCGTCCGCCGACGCAACGACGGCTATCACGACCTCGAATCACTGTTCATCCCGGTGCCACTGTGCGACGAGTTGGAAATCAATCCTTCTACGCGCTTCAGCTTTATGCAATCTGGCATCAACGTAGGGTGCTATCCCGAGGACAACATTGTGGTTAAAGCCTTCAACCTGATGCGGAAGGAATGCGGCACGCGCCTGCCGGATGTCGAAATCCATCTGCATAAAAAAATCCCGTTCGGCGCCGGACTTGGTGGCGGCAGCAGCGACGCCGCCTTCACACTGAGGATGCTCAACAACCTCTTCGACCTCGGAATGGACAATCAACGGCTGCGGATTTTGGCTGCCAAGCTGGGAGCCGACTGCGCCTTCTTCATCGACAACCTGCCCGCATTGGCCAAAGGCATTGGATACCAGCTGACCACATTGGATTTCAACCCCTTGAAAGGGTACACACTACTTATGGTTAAGCCCGACGAATCCGTGTCGACAGCAGAAGCCTACAGAGGAATAACCCCTCGCGAACAACGCAGCATACAAACGACCTGCGACCTGAGCAAAGCCGTCACGCGTCCAATTGGCGAATGGAAAGAACTTATTGTCAACGACTTCGAAGAGACCGTTTTCACGCACCATCCACGCCTGGCAGCCATCAAGGAAGAACTCTACGCCGAAGGGGCTCTCTATGCATCGATGAGCGGCTCCGGATCCACTATCTACGGCATTTTCAACCCCGAATCGGCCGACGCAAAACTGCTCAACAAGACATTTTCAAAATACGACAACACATTCATTTACAACATATGAAGAAAATATTTACGATTCTTGCCACATTATTTTTCAACGCCGCTTTCATTATGGCTCAAGGCTCCTTCCAGCTGCCCAACGCCGGTTTCGAACAGTGGGACGGCGGCTACGACAAGGAGCCGACCCACTGGAACACCTTCGAAAGCAGCGACGGCAGCTACGCCTCGCTGGCTTCGGACAATCACCACTACCGCCGCAGCGGACACCGCCCCGGCGGCGCAGGCAACTACTACCTGACCATCTACACCAAATCCATCATCGGCATCAAGGCCAACGGCAATATGACCACTGGTCGCATCCACGCCGGCTCGATGTCGGCCGCGAGCGAGGAGAACTACAACTACACGCAGCGCAGCAACAGCGACCACTGCCGGCCATTCACCGCCACACCCGACTCGATGTACGTATGGGTCAGCTTCTATGCCGCCAGCAGCAGCTCGGTGGCTCAGGTCGAAGCCATCATCCACGGCGACAACGACTTCCGCGCGCCTAACCACGTCGGCGACGCCTCGAAATACAAAGGCCGCGCCGTGGCACAGACCACTCGCACCTCCTCGTCGGCATCGCAAGTCAGCTGGCAGCAACTCAAGGTGCCTTTCGTCTACGACGGCAACACCGAGGCCGCCTACATACTTGTCAATATGACCACCAACAACGTCCCCGGCTCGGGCGCCAAAGACGACTCGCTCTCTATCGACGACATCGAGTTCATCTACAGCGCCTGGCTGACCAACCTCAGCTACAACGGCGCCACCGTCGAAGGCTTCGACAAAGGCACCTTCTTCTACGGCATCCTTGTCGACGACATCAGCCAGATCACCGCCGACCGCATCGCTGCAACCACCGAAGCCAGCGACGCCACAGCCGGAACCACCATCGAATACCGCGGCGACACCGTGGCTCTCGCCACCATCGTCGTCACCGCCGAGGACGGCACGACGACCAAGACCTACACGCTCAAATTCGCCACCGACCCCTCGCAGACCGTCGCCATCGACAACACAGGCCTCAATAGCAGCACGCCCAAAATCTACCCCAACCCTGCCACGACAACCATCACCGTCGAAGCCAGCGGACTGCTCGAACTCACCGACCTGCAAGGCCGCACCCTGCTGCGCCGCCAGTGCCGACAAGGCGAACCCGTCGACATCAGCGCCCTGCCCAAAGGCATCTACATCGCCACAATCGACGGCATAAAAGCACACAATCTTATCGTCCATTAACACCCCCCTAACCCTTAACCTTTAAACTTTAACCTTTAAACTTTATAACATTATGACTTATTCTATCGGAATCGACATCGGAGGCACCAACACCGATATGGGACTGGTCCGCAACGACGGCACCATCATCGCCCGCAGTAACATCCCCACCAACGCTTACATCGACCTTGAGCCTTACATCCGCGACGTTATGGCCTGCATCGACAAAATGATGAAGGACTGCAACGTCGACACCATCGAAGGCATCGGCATCGGCGCCCCCAACGGCAACTTCTACACCGGATGCGTCGACAACGCCCCAAACCTCACCATCAAGGGCGTGCTCAACTTCGAACAAGAGATACATAAATATATGAACGTCCCTGTGGTGCTCAGCAACGACGCCAACGCCGCCGCCTACGGCGAAATGGTCTACGGCGGCGCCAAAGACCTCGACAACTTCATTATGTTCACCCTCGGCACCGGCGTGGGCAGCGGCATCGTCATCGACGGCAAGCTGGTCCACGGCAGCACCGGAGCCGCCGGCGAGCTGGGCCACAGCATCCTGATTCCCAACGGACGCAAGTGCACTTGCGGACGCCACGGATGCCTCGAGACCTACACCTCGGCACGCGGCATCGTGCAGACCTATTTCGAGCTGAAGGGCACCCCCGTCACGCCCGACGTCGACAGCAAGCGCATCGGCGACCTCGCCAACCAGGGCGACCCCATCGCCATCAAGACCTGGGAGACCGTGGCCGACCAGCTGGGTCTGGCTATGGCCAACGCCGTCAACTTCTCGGCACCGCAGGCCATCTTCCTGATGGGCGGCCCCACCAAGGTCGGCGAGCCCCTGATCAAGCCCCTCCAGGCTGCCTTCGACCGCTACCTGCTCAACATCTTCGCCGGCAGCTGCCAGATACGTATGTCGCAGCTCAAAGCCAACGAAGTGGCCATCCTCGGCGCCGCAGCACTCATCGAAATGAAAAAATAAAGCTCTTTTTTCTAAGGGGAACCTCTAATAATTTCTTTTTTTGAACGCGAATTACACGAATTTATAGAGGTTGTCCAAGAGGATTGTCTTCCCACAGTCTCGGAGAGACTGAATCTCAATAACCCCAGACAAGCGGAGCGCAGTCTGGGGTAAAACCACCAGCAATTATGCGTGTCGGAGACACGCGACATCAATTAATATCAAATGCAATAATATTATGCGCAAATTGACCACATTTCTCATCGCGGCGCTGTGCCTCACAGGCTGCCAGCACACGCTGACCTCCTACGTCAACCCCTTCGTCGGCACCGACGCCCATGGCCACACCTTCCCCGGAGCCATACTGCCCTTCGGAATGGTGCAGGTCAGCCCCGACACACGCCTCGACGGCTGGGACGGCTGCAGCGCCTACCACTACAGCGACGACACCGTCTACGGCTTCAGCCACACCCACCTCAGCGGCACGGGCTGCAGCGACTACGGCGACCTGCTGCTGATGCCCTTCACCGAAGAAAACGGCAACCTGCCCGACAGCTTGGACTACAGCTTCTACAAGTCGTCGTTCAGCCACCGCAACGAGAAGGCCGAGCCGGGCTACTACCGTGTCGTCCTCGACCGCAACCGCGTGATGGCCGAACTCACCGTCCACGACCGCAACGCCCTGCACCGCTACACCTTCCCGAACGCCGGGCGCAAGGGTGTGGTCATCGACCTCAAGCACCGCGATGTGGTTATCAACTCGCGCATCGGTATTTACGACGATTCCGACGAAACGCTCATCGCCGGACACCGCATCTCAGCGGCCTGGAACCCCGAGCAGCATTTCTATTTCGCCATCAAAGCCGACTGCCCAATCGAAGAGTTCGCAATCTATAAGGACGGCCACCGCGTCGACAGCAGCAAACCCGCCAGCGGCGAGGACCTCAAGGCCATCGTTTTCTTCCCCGACAACGTAAAAGAGGCGACACTCACCGTCAGCATCTCGTCCGTCAACAAGAACGGAGCCTACAAAAACCTGGCCCAAAGCGACGGCATCACCTTCCAGCAGGCCAAGAAGGAGGCCCACACGATGTGGGAGAAAGCCCTCGGCCAGATTGAGGTGGAAGGCGGCAGCCGCGAGGACCGCGCCAACTTCTACACCGCCCTATATCACTGTATGACATCGCCCTACCTCTATAGCGACGCCGACGGACGCTATCTGGCGATGAAGGACCGCGACACCAACATCTACACCATCCAGCAGGCCGAAGGACGCAACCAGTACACAGTCTTCTCGGTCTGGGACACCTACCGCGCCCTGCATCCGCTGCTCAACATCTTCGAGCCGGAGCGCAGCCGCGACTTCGTCCTCACGATGCTCGACCACTACCGCCACAGCGGCGAGCTGACAATGTGGGAGCTGGCCAGCCACGAAACACACTGTATGATAGGCTACCACGCCGTCAGCGTCATCCTCGACGCCTACCGCACCGGCGTCCTCGACAGCCTTGACCAGAACACCCTCAACGAACTGCTCGACGCAATGGTGGCCACCAGCAACCTGCCCATCCTGGGACGCACCGAGTACGCCCGCGACGGCTTCCTCAGCAGCGAATACGAGAACGAGTCGGTCAGCAAGACCCTCGAATACGCCTACGACGACTGGTGCATTGCCGAATACGCGCGCCTCATCGGCAACGACAGCATCTGCCGCATCTACACGCGCCGCTGCCAGTCGTGGAAGAACATTATGGACCCCGACGGCTTTATGCACGCACGCCGCAACGGCGCCTTCGTCACCCCCTTCGACCCCACCGAGGTCAACAACCACTTCACCGAGGCCAACAGCTGGCAGTACAGCACCTACGTGCCGCACGACGTCGAAGGCTGGATCAGGCAGATTGGCGATGCCGAACGCGCCGAGCGCTTCCTCGACAGCCTCTTCCGCGGCAGCTCCTAGCTCAGCGGACGCGATCAGAGCGACATCACCGGCCTCATAGGCCAGTACGCACACGGCAACGAACCCTCGCACCACGCCGCCTACCTCTACGCCTACCTCGGCCGCCAGTGGAAGACCGCCGAGCTGGTGCGCCAAATCTGCGCCGACCTCTACCACAACACGCCCGACGGCCTGTGCGGCAACGAGGACTGCGGCCAGATGAGCGCCTGGTACGTGATGAGCGCCCTCGGCCTCTACCCCGTCTGCCCCGGCAGCGGGCAGTACGTCGTCGGCTCGCCGCTGTTCGACAAGGCAACAATCCACCTCCACAACGGCAAAGACATCGTAATCAACGCCAAAGGCCAAGGTGCCAACAGCTGCTACGTCCGCTCGCTGCGCCTCGACGGCGCACCCTACGACAAGGCCTACCTCACTGCCGAACAGCTACATAACGGCTGCACGCTCGACTTCGAGATGGGCTCCAAGCCCGACAAGGAATGGGCCGCCACCCCCGACGCACGTCCCGCCAGCAGCATCGACCGCAACCAGCAAATCACCATCGCACCTGTTTTCAACGACTGGCAGCAGAGCTTCGACGGTGAGCGGCAAGTGAAAATCATCAGCGGCAACAAAGTGTTCTACACCGTCGACGGCACCACACCCAACGAATTGTCGGCCACCTACATAGACCCCATCACCGTCACTGACGACGCCGTCATCAAGGCCGTCGCACTCGACACCGTCAGCGGCCGCTTCAGTTCCGTCGTTACCCACCGCCTGACACGCACCCAGACCGACCGCACCCTCACCTACATCACCCAGCCCGCTCCGCAATACAGCGAAAACGGACCCACAGGCCTCATCGACCGCCTGCACGGCACCAGCAACTACCGCATCGGCGGATGGCAAGGCTGGCAGGAGGACTGCCGGGTGGTCGTCGACCTGCTCGACACACGCATCGTCAGCGCCGTCGACGTCGAATGCCTCGAAAATATGAAGTCGTGGATCTTCTTCCCCACGCGCATCGAGGTCGAAGTGTCGGCCGACAACGCCAACTGGCAGCCATTCGGCAGCATCGACAACCGCGAGTTCCCCACCACCCTCGAGCGGCAGGAACTCAGCACCGTCCACAACTTCGTCGTCAACGGCACCCCCACCGCGGCACGCTACGTCCGAATCCACGCCCGCAACTTCGGCCCGCTGCCCAAATGGCACATCAGCGCCGGCGAGCAGGCCTGGCTCTTCGTCGACGAAATCGAAGTCAGATAACGCCAAACAGTCCTTGAATGAAGTCCCGAGTCCATAATTCAAAGCTCATAATCATCGCCGCACTGCTCCTGGCCTCGTGCAGCACCAAGCCCTGCCGCTGCTACCTGCTGACGCGGTGGGGCAGCGTGCCCGTCAGCGAGACCTACATCGACCGCGACACCCCCTGCCGCGAGCTGGGCTACAGCCGTCTCAACCCCGACGACAGCAGCTACCGCCTCTGCACCGAAATCGACGAGCCCGAAATGGACACAATGGACATCGTGCGAATGTTCTGGGGACAAAAACAATAACCGCCTGGCACACAAGTGCTTCGCCCACAAAAAAAGAATAAAAACATAAACAAACCAAACAATAAAACAATGAAAAAAACATCAATTCTTGCTCTCGGACTAACCCTCTTGTTCCTCGCCGCCTCGTGCGACACAAAGACCTGCAAATGCTACACTTACAACGGCCTCAACACCCCGACGATGGACTACGAGTACATCTCCGAAGGCAATTCGTGCTCCACGCTCGACTTCAACCGCGGCACCCAATACCGCACCTGCCTCGAATACAACGAGCCCGACATCGACCCCAACGACATCGGCCAGGAATACAAAAAATAACCCCACCCCCAGCACGTTACACCCATCAGCGCAACATAATTTGTTGCCCAGCAGTGCAATACCTTTTTTTTGCCCATTGGCGCAAGGGATATTACATTGACGTCTCGACAATTCCCCCAGCAGTGCGACACACCCCGCCCTTCGGGCACCCCTCTCCGAGAGGGGATGGCTACGCGGTCCAACACCCTAAAAATAAACGTATACTGTAACCAAATACCTCCGACCGAATTCCCCCCCGACCGAACCCCCTCAACCGAATCCCCCCAACCGAACACCCCAACCGAATTCCCCAAACTAATCACCCATCC
>JAFWYO010000127.1 GCA_017517715.1 Bacteroidales bacterium | reverse complement strand
CCTATATATATCTTATATCGTTCCTATATTTTGATATAAGAACGATATAAGATATATATAGGATATATATAGGAAATGGCGGAGCGGGTGGGTGGCGATTCTTTTGTGTCGGTTTTGGGGGAAATGTGTATTTTTGCATTGCAAAAACTATATTGTTATAAAGTGTAATTGATTGATAATGAAAGTACGACTGTTGTTTTTGGTACGTGTTGCGGCAGCGCTGTTTCTGGTTTTCGCCGTGCAGCGTGGCGCTTTTCTGGCCATTAATGCCGGCCACGCCGACGGTGCTCCGCTGGCGTCGTGCCTGGCGTCGTTCTGGCACGGGTTGCGTCTGGATGCCGTCACGGTCTCGTATATTCTGGCGGTTCCGCTGTTGGTTGTTGCGCTGAGCTGCTTTTGGCGCCGTTTTGCGCTGCGCGTGGTGCTGACCCCTTATTGGGTCGTTGTGGCGCTGCTGGCGGGCACGGTGCTGGTTGCCGACATCATCCTCTACTGGTTTTGGGGCGCGAAGCTTGACGCGAACGACCTGATGTATGCGGTGAATCCGAAGGATATGCTGGCCAGCGTGCGCTGGTGGGCTGTCGTCGGTGCGCTGGCGGCGCTTGCCGTTGTTGTCGCACTGATACTGTGGCTTTTGCGTTGTGCGACGCCGAGCGAGGTTAGTCGCGTCGGAAGCCGCTGGTGGGCGTTGCTGTTTGTGCCGCTGGCAGCGGTCATTTTCCTTGGAATGCGCGGCGGCGTCAGCGAATCGACTGCCAATGTGTCGTATGCCTATTTTTCGCAATACCCTTTCTGCAACCACGCTGCGCTGAACCCGGTGTTCAATATGGTGCATTCGATTGCCAAAACGGAGGACCTGCAAAACGAATTTGCGTTTCGCGACGAGAAGGCTGTAGAGGACGCCATTGCGCCACTCTTCGCCAGCAATCCTGCCATAGGCGACACCCTGCTGCGGACTGAGCGTCCCGACATCCTCATCGTCGTGTGGGAAAGCGGCGGATGGGATATGGTGATGAACGATTCGGTGGGCCCGAATATTATGCGCCTGGCAAACGAGGGAGTACTTTTTTCTGACTGCTATGCCAACAATTTCCGCACGGACAGGGGCCTGGTGTCGCTGCTGAGCGGATGGATGGGGCTGCCGACGACGTCGCTGATGAAGATGAACGACCGCTGTCGTCGTCTGCCGGGCCTGGCGCGGACGCTGTCGCGCGAGGGTTACGCCACTCGCTTTGTCTATGGCGGCGATGTCGATTTCACCAATATGCGTGGCTACCTGCACGAGACGGGTTTCGAGACGGTTCTGGGTTCAGAGGCCTTTGGCGCGAGCCGAAAGGAGAGCAGCTGGGGCGCGCCCGACCAGTTTGTGCTGACTCCCGCGGCGGTGCTGAAAGCGGAAAACGGAAAGCGGAAAGCGGAAAGCGAGGCTGACGCATTTGGGGAACGGGGAACGGAGAACGGAAGGCAACCTCAGCTCAATGTGGTGCTGACGCTCAGCAGCCACGAGCCGTGGACGGTGCCGATGCGTCGGCTGGCCGACGACCGCAAGAACGCCTTTGCCTACACGGATTCGTGTATTGGGGCGCTGGTGGACAGTCTGCGCAGCCTGCCTCTGTGGGACAACCTGCTGGTGGTCATTGTTCCCGATCACGGTGTTCCGCTTTCGAGCTCGCAGTCGACCAGCGACTGGCGCGTGGCGCGGATACCGATGGTATGGACTGGCGGTGCCGTCAGGGGACATAAGGTGATAAATAATCGTATGATGCAGAGCGATTTGGCAGCAACACTGCTGGCGCAGATGCGAATAGAGGACGACGGTTTCATTATGAGCCGCAATGTGACGGCCCCCGACTACGGCAGTCGGCCGCGCTGGGCGTTGCACTGTTTCAAGAACGGCTGCAACCTGATAGACTCGACTGGCGCGGCTGTCCGCTACGAATGCGGAGGCAAGCGGAAAACGGAAAACGGAGAACGGAAAGTGGAGAGCGAGGCTGACGCGTTTGTAGAGATAGTGCTGCAGTGGGTGTATCAGAGGAGCGCAAAACTGTGAGAATTGATAATTGAGAATTGAAAATTGAAATCACTTGGGAAGTTGAAAGTTGAAATTTATTTTGGAATATTTATATTTTTAAAAATATATGAAAAAAAGTTTTTTTTATCTGACGCTGGCCCTTATTGGGTTGGGTATGCTGGCGGCTTCGTGCAGCAGCAAGGACGAAAGCAACGCAACGGCTGCTGTTTCGGCTGCCGATGCAACAATCAACACCATTATGCAGCGCAAGAGTGTGCGCTCGTACACTGACAGCACCATCGCTCCCGAACTGATGGAGTCTATGCTGCGCGCTGCCGTGGCTGCCCCTTCGGGTATGGACGTGCGCCCCTGGCATATCGTCGTCGTGACCGACAAGAGCAAGTATGACGAGCTTTTCGCCGGCAATTTCAATATGGAAAAGTTCAAACAGTCGGCCGCTGTCGTGATTTTCTGTGCCGACACCACGGTGACGCGTCCTCCGCGCGAAGACCCCAATGCCCCTGCTGTCACTTCGCCCAATCCTATTTGGCGCGACGATATGGGTGCCTGCACCGAGAACTTCCTGCTGGCCGCCGAAGCCTACGGCCTAGGTGCTGTGTGGACCGCCTGCTATCCGTTCCACGACAGGATGGACCCCGTGGCGAATTACCTGAAGCTGCCCTCCAACATCGTGCCCTATAGCATTGTCCCTGTGGGCTATCCGAATGGCGAATTCGAACCCAAGGACAAATGGGATACGACGCGTATCCACTACGAGATGTTCTGATTCACTTTTGCGGCGACCCAAGGCTTGTCCATATCGAATATCTCGTTTATGGGACGACTCAGTTTTTCGACCAAAAGGTGCGTGTTGTCCTGATGTTCAATCTGTTCTAGGCTAGCGACAATGGTCGGCCAGTCGTGGGTTGACTTGAGCAGAGGTATGAAATTGTAGAGATCGAAGTTGTCGATAACCGTATTGTCGATGCCTTCGGTCTCTATTTTTGAATGTGCTCGCGCGAGCTTGATTTCGCCAACCTCTTCGAGCACGTTGAGATATTTTTCGTAGAGCACGTATTCGTTGAGGAGGAAGGCGACGGTCTGGTCGCTGAGCTGGTTCCAGAGCGAGGTGGGCAAGGGGTTGGCAACGAAGCGTCCGAGCATAAAGGAGCCAGCTTTGAGGCCGCTCAGTGACTTGTCGATGCAGATGTTGGAAGCTTTGTGGAAGAAGTCGACCTTGCGGCTGACGGTGAGGAAGTTGAACACGCGCGACTGGTCGAGATGGTCGCCCATTTTGCTTTCGAGCACTTGTTTAACATAGAGGTCGGCATTGTCAGTGTACCAGTTGTTTACGATGTCGCGAGCGATGTCGGACTTGTCCTGCAAGTCGCATCGTATTAGGCGGGCCAGTTTGTTGACGTCGGTGATGAAGGAGGCCTTTTCGGAGGTGACGATGTCTTGATAGCGCTGGTAGGCGTGCTTCATAGCGTTGAAGAAGCCGACCTCGTCGGGCTCCAGTTCCACGTTCTCGCCATTGATGAATTTGGTGAAACGGGCGGGCTTGAAGTCAGCGACGCCCTTATAGATGGTCTGTTGCTTCGACGAGATGGTTATTTTGTCCATTTCGTTGATAGTCAATCCGTCGGCATTGATAATGCTGTTGCCCTCCTTGCGGATGCCATAGCTGTGGAGGTCCATTAGCGCGGGGATGCCGTAACCGCGGCAGGCGGTGACGACGTGGATGGCTGCCGGTGTCATACTGAGGATGGCATCGAGTTCGCCGAGGGTGATGGTGTCTTCGGGCACAAATCGTTCCTGGCAGAGGCAAACTGACTGTCCGCTGCGTTTCAGTTCCTGAGCGCGAGCGGCTGAGAAACAGAGTGCTGCCGATATAGCGGTGCGCGGCAGCACGCTGAGTCCGCGGCCGAAGAAGTCGAGATGCGACATCGAGCGGTCGTCGATGGAGTTGCTGACAATCTGTCGGAGGTGATAGGGTTTGATGAGAGACATCACGTCGTGTTCGCTGATGAGTCCGCGATCCAGAAGGTCGATGGCCGAGATGAGGGCTGCGCGGCCTGTCATTTCGGACATATTGAGTTGCAAAACAGCGAATAGGCTGATTTTGCGGGGACGTGTTTCGACAGCGAATTCGATGGTTACGGGCGATTTGTAGCGCTGTTCCAGCAGGTCGAGCAGGGGGTCGAAATGGAAGACGGCGGGGTATTCGTTCTTGATTTCCTTGCGGGTGCTGTAGGCGATGTCGGT
>JAFWYO010000126.1 GCA_017517715.1 Bacteroidales bacterium | reverse complement strand
TGATGGTATAGACCGTGGTGCTAGGCGGGTTGACGAGGATGGTATGGCGCGTTTCCTGTCCGCCCAGCGACGGGTCAGCAGGATTGGCGGTCCAGACGATGTTGGTTGCGTCGGTGGTGACTGTCAGCTCGGCCTCTTCGCCGCCACACACTCCGCCGCCGTCGCCCAGGGTGACGTCAGGTATCGTGTCGACCGTGATGAGGATGGAATCCTTGCCGTAGCATTCAGCGCCGTTGGCGAGGCCAAGGATGGTGAACATCGTGGTGGTGTCGGGGTTGAACGTGAAGGACGGGTTTTCCGAGAAAGTGGCACCGTCATCAAACGAATATTTGAAAGCGCCGCTGCCGGTTAGGGTTGTCGATTCGCCCTCACAGATGCGTTCGCTCGAAGCCGCGACGTGCGTTTCGGGCAGGGGTATCACCAGCACCCGGATCGAGTCGAAGTCTTCCCATATCTGATTGTTCCAGTGGGTGTAAGAGCGGACATAATAGGTCGTCGTCGCCTGAGGATTGACACGCACCGTATCGTTCTGGAGCTCGAAGGGCTGCTGATTGCCGACATACCACACGCAGCTGTCGACGGGGACAGCGCTGGTGCCATACATATACAGGTCGAGCGGCTCGCCGGCGCACACCGTCGTGTCGGGACACTGGAAGGCAAAGTGGTGGCGTATACCTATCAGCATCGTGTCGCTGTAGTTGTTGCCGCACGAGTCTTCGAC
The DNA here is from genome assembly GCA_017517715.1 of Bacteroidales bacterium. Taxonomy (GTDB): domain Bacteria; phylum Bacteroidota; class Bacteroidia; order Bacteroidales; family P3; genus Colimorpha. The sequence continues at coordinate 3,525 of JAFWYO010000126.1, read as the reverse complement.
GTGCAGACGCCAGCGGGTGTCGGTCAATGCCGAGACGAGGATAGAGTCGCCGTTGCGGGTTTGGCCTGTTTCGAGGTTATACCAAATGACGTGGCGGTTGGGCATACCGCCTTCGACGACCGAACGGAGCCAGACGGTTTGGGTTGCGCTGGTCATCGTGTCGCGGTCAATCTCGCAAGTAAGAGGATTGACGTCGAAAATGGTGAAAGAAACCGAATCCGACGGGCACAGCTCGTAAGTATTGAAAGTGAACAGCGCCGTTTCGGTGCCTTCAACCTCGCCGTCCATATAAGGCATAATGGTATAGTCGACCCGCGTGGTGTCGGCCGGGAAGGAGAAGAGGGCGTTCTTCTGCTCGAAGTCGATACCGTTCGACGCCGTGCCAGCAAAGGTAACGGTGATCGGCGTAGGCGTCGGCGTGGCTTCTGGACGCGACATATGGATAACGGCAACACAGCCTTCGTACATCTCGCTGGCGTTATTCGGATTGGCAGGGTTTTCAAAGTCGAACGAGATGGCGTTGGACGAGAGGCTGTTGGCCTCGAGGAAAACGCCCGAATCCCAAATCTGGTCGCCCACGTCGGCGATAGCCATAACGAGGTGGTAGGGCGTGCAGGGTATCACTGCCGCCTTGGCCGTCAGGACCGTTGTAAAACCGTCGTATTGTATGCTTTGCTGCGTATTGCTTACGTAGTATGCCGAGTTGGTGAGCACGCAGGGTGTGCCGCCCGAGCTACCCGCGCTGCCACCGTTGACAGTGTTGATTGACACTGGCATAGAGTCGGTACCGGGTATGATTGCGATATTGTAATTCTCGTATTCGCCACCCGCCGGATTGATGCCCGAGATGAAGAAAGCGAAGATGTCGTTGACCGTTCCACAGACGTATTCCGGATACTCTTCGGAAGCAAAAACATAATTGAATTTGATTGAATCCGACTTGGGATAGAAATCAAATTCCAGAACCGCACAGTCGTTAATACTTCCCGATGCAGCTGCCGCCAAAGGGGCATAAGGATATGTGGTGCATCCTGTCATAGAACCGCCGCCGGTGTTGTTGGGACCGACAGCGAACGACACGTTGCCCGAGCCCATAATGATGCCCGACGACACACCAAGATTGGTGCCGTTGGCACCCGACGTAAACGTGCCTATCGAGGTGCAGCTGATATTGGCGGCCGAACCATTGAAACGCACGTTTTCGACCGTAACGCCCTCGCCCACCAGCACCTGCTGGACCAGCTGTTCGGGGGTCATATTCAATGCAGCTCCGGCAGTGACCTGCAGCTGCGCCAACAGCGTGGACGGCAGAAGCATCACCGCCAAAAGTGAAACTATGGATTTGAGATTATTTTTTATAATACGATACATAAAAACATAATTTTTCACGATGCAAAAATACAAATAATTTTTCAATTATTCACATCTTGCACTTTTTTTTGAAAAAAATAACAGTCTGGTTTTTACAAAGAGCTAGCTACCACTATCTTGCAAAAATAAAGAAAACTGTTCGCGACGATTGTGCCGTGGGCAATTCAGCCTCGTCGGCGTCGTTTTCCGCTGCATTGGCGGGTTTGACGGTCGTAGTGTCTATCGAACTTTGCGGCACACCTTTCGCCACAAGGTAGTCGACAATCGAACGCAGACGGGCGTTGTTGAGCAGCGAGCAAAATGCCGCATCGATGCTGAGGTTGTATGCAGAGGCTATCTTCAGCCGCAAATTGCTGTTTTCCAGCAGGAATGTCGCCAACTGATCCACACGGTTGCGGCCGGATGCCGACAGCTCGCTACTGACCGGCGACCCGAAGAGGTCGTCGTAGTTGTAGGCACTGCCAATCTCGAAAGCCAGCAACGTGATGTTGTAGCGTTCCGAGCCATAGAGCAAGTCCTCTTTGGTGCGCGAGTAGGATATCTTCTGGCTGAACGAGAAATGTTCGGCGGCATAGCATTTCAGCAGGTATTCCACATCGGGCTGGACAAAAAGGCAGTAGCGGCCCAGACGGTCGGTGTGGGTCTTTATGGCCTGACGCCCGTCGGCGACAAGCGTGATTTCGGCATCGGCCAGGACATTCCCGGCAATGTCGCCCACAACGCCTGTCAGCTTTATGCAATCCATCCTGCCGTAGAACGAATGGATGGCGTCGATGCTGTCGACGCTGCGCGAAATCCACCAGCCATAGCCTCCGTCGCCAACGGCGAAACCGAAGTCGTCGCCGGCGGTACAGAACGGAGCCTCAAGGCTTTGCAGCGGACTGCGGCCTATAGGGTACATCATCACCGTGTCGCCGGTTTGCTCGAGAGCCACCAGGCGCGAGGCATACAGGTCGCTGCCTCCGCGGCTGTCGCTGCGACTAGTGGAGGCAAAGACAAGAAAGTCGCCATAGATGGCCGGCATCGTCTCGTCGCCCTCGCCGTTGATGCGATGGCCCAGATTCTGAGGGTACTGCCACTGGTCGTTGTGCCACTCGCTGTACCACAAGTCGCTGCCGCCAAAACCGATAGGACAATCGGAAGCAAAAACCATCGCCCTGCCGTCGGACGAAAAGACCGGATGCTCGATGGTGTACGAGAAGCCGTAGGGTTTCACACGGCGTGTGTCGTATTTGCCGGGCTTTTTCTCGTAATATTCATACAGATAGCTGCGTCCTTTGGAATCTTTTCGGGTATAGTAGAACGTCCCCGTGGCGTTGTGGCGCACGGCATAAGTCATCTGGGCATCGATCGATGTCAACGCGGTGTCGGCCTCAGGGAAACCGAGTTTCCCGTTGTTGACGCTGACGCCGAAAAGCATACCGCCCGACGAAATATGCAACCGTCCGTCGAAGAAACAGATATCGTCGATGTTGGCAGGAAGGCGCAGAGCCTGAAGCTTGGTCATCTGCAACGAGCGGTTCTCGCCACGCAACTCGGCGCTTTGTGCTTTCGCCGGATCGACATTCTGCGCTTTCAGCGGAATCGCGAAAAGGAGCGGCAACAGGTATATGGCTATTTTTTTCACTTCGGTCAAGTATTAATTTTCAGTTCGGCAAGTATTATTTTTCACTTAGGTCAAGCATTAATCAACAAAAACCAATGGCAAGACTTGCGACATTTCGGAAATATAATGGAACTGGAGCCCAGCGAGATACTCGGGAGTGATGTCCTCGATGTCGCGCCGGTTGTCTTCACACAGCACTATGTCGGTGATGCCGGCACGCTTGGCGGCCAATATCTTCTCGCGAATGCCACCGACAGGGGTAACGGCGCCGCGAAGGGTGATTTCGCCAGTCATAGCCACATCCGAGCGCACCTTGCGACCCGTAAAGGCACTGACCATAGCGGTGAACATCGTGATGCCCGCCGACGGACCGTCCTTGGGTGTGGCACCTTCCGGTACGTGAATATGTATATTGCTGTTTTCCAGTTTTTCATCACTAATCTTAAGCATCTGGGCATTGGCCTTGATGTACTCGTATGCCAGCGTGGCTGACTCTTTCATCACGTCGCCCAGGTTGCCGGTCATTGTGAGGTTGCCCTTGCCCTTCG
>JAFWYO010000125.1 GCA_017517715.1 Bacteroidales bacterium | reverse complement strand
TTGTCGTGTGGCGTGAAGGTGAAGCGGAAGGTGTAGGTGCTGTCGCCGCTGATGCGGTAGTTCTCCTTGACGCCTGGCCCGCAGGTGGCGGTGCCGACTCCGGCAATGCGGCTGTCGATATTGAGGATGGTGTATGCCGTGTCGGGCTCTGGCATCTTCCACCAGCGGTCGTGGGCGGCGACCACCGTGTCGGCATATCTGTGACGGCTGAAATTGAACAGTTGCTGTCCGTCGATGCTGATTTCCAAAGGATAACGCCCGTCGTTGAGCGACAGGCGGCAGGCTTCGCGGTTGCCCTCCTCCTGCGGAACGGCGTGGAGCCGCGTCAGCTGGTCGATGTCGGGACAGCTCCATAGGCCGTACTTGCCGGCGGTGCGGCGGTCGGGATAGCGCTCGGCGTCGTATCCCAGCCAGGTGGTGCCGGTGTATCGGCTTGGCACTGAGCATTGCAGCCCCACACGAGCAAAGGTGCGGAACGCCCCTTCGCCCTGCAGGCGGATGCTGACCTGCAGTGCTCCGTTGTCGGCCACCTCGATGATTTCGCGCACTGGCATCGCTTCGCCGTCGTCGGTCGTCAGCATTGAGCGGATTGTTATTTGCGCGGCGGCGTATCTGGCGGTGTCGCTGACGGGGCCTAATGATATCCCGTAAATTTTTGGTGTCAGGCGCTGCAGGCCGTCCCACGCCGGCGCGCCGTTGCGGTCCACGCGGTCGTTCTGCGTCGGCGGCCGCCACAGGTTGAGCCTTAGGCCTTTCAGCACCTCCTTTCCGTCCACCACATAGCGCGCAATCTCGCCCTTGCCTTCATCGATGGCCACTTCGAATCTGTCCCCTTTCACGTTGATTATTCCTCCTTTATATTCCACAAGAATTTCGCTGCGCTTCACAGTCCTCACATCTCCGTTCTCACATCTCCGTTCTTCGCTTTCCACTTTCCGTTTTCCGCTTTCCGCTCCTCCATACACCGCCTTCACCTCCTCCATACAGAGGTAGGGGTTGCCGTAGGCGTCGCAGATGCCGTTGGCGCAGAAGTCACCGTCGTCCTCGATGCCGTGCAGGCTGCCCAGGTCGCCGCCGAGGGCAATCTGTTTAGGGCTTTCGGGAAGCACCTTGCTGTCCCTGTGCAGCCCCTGGTCCTGCCAGTCCCAGATGAAGCCGCCCTGCAGGTGGGGGTACTTGCGTATCGTGTCCCAGTAGTCGCTCAGGCCGCCGAGGCTGTTGCCCATCGCGTGGCAGTACTCGACCATAATGTAGGGGCGGATGCTGTCGTATTTGTTTTGCGCGGCCAGCCGGTCCATCCGTCGGCCGTAGGCGCCGAGAAAATCAAAGCCGGGGTACATTATGCCCACGATGTCGGTGTTGCTGTCCAGTTCGGCGCGCTCGTAGACCACGGGGCGTGTCGGGTCGTTGGTCTTCAGCCGCCGGTAGGCCTCCTCGAAGCAGATGCCGTTGCCGCACTCGTTGCCCAGCGACCAGACGATGACGCTGGGGTGGTTGCGGTCGCGCTGCACCATATTGTTGACGCGGTACCATATCGGCTCGGTCCATTCGGCTTTCTTGGCCAGGCTGTGCTCGCCGTAGCCCTGCGCGTGGCTCTCGTTGTTGGCCTCGTCCCACACATAGAGACCGTAGCGGTCGCACAGCTCGTACCAGTATTCGTCGTCGGGATAGTGGCTGGTGCGCACGGCGTTGATGTTGTTGGCTTTCATCAGCTGGACGTCGCGTTCCATCTGCTTGCGGTCGACGACGTGGCCCGTGTGGGCATTGTGCTCGTGGCGGTTCACGCCCTTGATGGTCACCGGCTTGCCGTTGACGCACAGCAGGCCGCGTTTGATTTCGACCGTGCGGAAACCTATCGGTTTTTCAATTGTTTGCAGCGTTTCGCCCTTGTCGTCGAGAAGTTTCAGGCGCAGGGTGTAGAGGTTGGGCGTCTCCGCTGTCCAGGGCCTGACTTTGCCGACCCGGGTGCTGAAAAATGTCACTGGAAGAGAAAAGTCCACGATGCTGTCGAACAGCCTTGTCGCCGAATCGGCCAGCGAAACGGCTATCCGTCCCTTGAACGGCGGACGGTTGGGGAAGCGGTATATGTCGCCGGAGGCAGTGCCAATGGCCAGTTGGAGTTGGCCGGTCGAATAGTCGGCGGTGTCGAGAAGGGCGTCGATTCGGTAGCTCTCGATGTGGTCTAGCGGCAGGCAGTACATTGTCACATCCCGCGTGATGCCGCTCATTCGCCACATATCCTGGCATTCGAGGTAGCTGCCGTCGCTCCAGCGGTGAAGGATGATGCAGATGCGGTTCTTGCCGCGATGAACCTGGTGGCTGATGTCCCATTCCGCCGGCGTCTTCGAGTCTTCGCTGTAGCCGACGAAATCGCCGTTGACGTAGAGCTCCACGGCCGACGAGGCGGCCCCGATACGGAAAAAGATGCTGCGGCACAGCCACTCGTCGGGCACTTCCACATCGCGGGCATAGACGCCCGTGGGATTGTAGGCCCGCGGTGCGTGAGGCGGATTGCTCGGAAACTCGTTCTTCATATTGACGTAGACCGCCGTGCCGTAGCCCTGCAGCTCAAGATTGCCTGGCACCATTATCGAGTCCCAGCGGCTCAGGTCCTGGTCGGGGCTGAAGTCTGTCATCTTGCTGCCACCGCGCTCCAGGCCGCGATGCACATACTCGGCGCGCTCGTAGAAGAGGAACGGCCAAACGCCGTTGAGGTTCATCACCCAGGCTGAATCGCGGGGAATGACGTCGGCGTGTGGCGCCACTTTGCCCACCTGCATTGTCTTCAGGTCGTCCCAGAAGTCCTGCGCCTGGGCAATGGTGGCGATGCCAACGGTCAAAATTAGCAATATGGTTAATCTTTTTTTCATCATTTGTAGTCTGTTTTTTTCTGCAGGAAAGGCGAGCGCGACAGGTCGGTGGGGTTTGTGCCGGGCACGCCTTCGGGGATGGGCTTGCCGAGCCCGGCGAAGTGGTCGATCCAATACTGTGGCATATTCCCGTTGGCGTCTCGCCAGTTCATAGGTTTGGCCTCGAACAGGTGTTCTCCTTTGCTGTTAGGATAATTACTCAGATAACATTCGTATACAAGCTCTGAGCAGTAGAGGGCTTCGGTTCCGGGCTGGAAGGCGTTGTCGTAGGGCCGGCCGAGGAACGAGCGGGCCCTTTCGAGCGTCGCCTCGATGTCGATGCTGTGGTTGTTGAGTCGGTAAACGTCAGGGAAATCGCGGTCGCCGGGTTGGCTTTCTATGGCGTGGCGGCTCACCCCGCGGCGCCGCGTGGCGTCGATGACCCATATCGAGTCGCCTACAGTCTCCACTATTGCCACGTGCGTGTATTCGCCAGTGCTCTCCTTCACGGCCGACCCCATCCCCGCGGTGTCGCGGAAAAAGAGCAGATCGCCCAGACGGATGTCCAGCAGGCTTATTTCGCGAGGCTGGGCGGCGAGCGTTCCCCAGAAAGATATGATAGCTATTGATAATAATAGAATTCTTTTCATAAAAATGTACGGAATTGGCAATGCAAAAGTACGTTTTTTTTTTGTATTGGCGGCCGAGTGGTCGAACTTTGTAAAAAAAATGTTACTTTTGCAATCGGAAAGCATTTGTCAAAAGAATGTCAGACGCGACAGAAAATAGAGGGTTAGTGATAAGAACCACAGGTAGTTGGTATAACGTCCTGCTGGCCGACGGCACGGTTGTTGAGTGCCGCCTGAGGGGCAATTTCCGCATTCGCGGCAGCAAGCAGACCAATCCTATTGCCGTGGGCGACCGCGTCGCTTTCCAGCCGCTCGACGACGGTACGGGGATGATTACCGACATCGAAGACCGGAGGAACTACATCGTTCGCCGCTCGACCAAGCTCAGCAAGCAGACCCACGTCATCGCCGCCAACATCGACCTGCTGTGCCTTGTGGCCACACTGGGCCTGCCGCGCACCTCGACGGGCTTCATCGACCGCCTGCTGGTCACCGCCGAAGCCTACCATATCCCGGCCGTAATCATCTTCAACAAGTGTGACCTCTACGACGACGAACTTTGGCAGATGCACAACGAAATCAAGGCGATATACACTTCGGCGGGCTATCCGGTCTATGAGGTTTCGGCTTTGAAGGGGACTGGCATTGACGACATCAAAAAGCTCATTGCTGGCAAGACGTGCCTCTTCAGCGGCCACAGTGGCGTGGGCAAGTCGGCACTGCTCAACGCCATAGACCCCTCGCTGCAGCTGCGTACCGGCGAGGTCAGCGAATGGTCGCTCAAAGGCACCCACACCACCACCTTTGCCGAAATATTCCCAATAAAGCTTGACAACAAGGAAGTCCCGTCAGAAGAAAGCCAAAACCCATTGTTTTCCGCTTTCCGCTTTCCGCTTTCCGCTTTCCTTATCGACACCCCCGGCATCAAGGAGTTCGGAATGGTCGATTTCCAGCCGTGGGAGCTGTCGCATTTCTTCCCCGAGATGCGGTCGCGCCTGCAGGACTGCCGTTTTGCCACCTGCACCCACCGTCACGAGCCTGGCTGCGCCGTTAAGGAGGCCGTCGAAAACGGCGAGATAAGCAGCGAACGATATCAGAACTATCTGAATATCATCGAATCCATAGAGTCCAACGACCCAATCCGCCGATAAAAACAAACCGCTCTCAATCGTGTTGGAGCGGTTTTTTTTCCTATTCGGCGTATTTGCACTGGAACCGTCGTTCGTATTCCTCGATCAGCATCGGGCGGTAGTCAGGATGGGCAATGCGTATCAGGTCCTCGGCGCGATGTTTCAGCGTGCGGCCCTTAAGGCGAGCTATGCCGTATTCGGTCACCAGATAGTTGATGTCGTTGCGTGTGGTGCTGACTGCCGAGCCAGGCGTCAGGAATGGCTTGATGCGCGATATGGTGCCGCCTGCTGCGGTGCTGGGCATTGCTATGATGCTGCGTCCTTCGCGGGCCATCGAAGCACCGCGCACAAAGTCGATCTGGCCGCCGATGCCGCTGTACTGGCGCATTCCGATGCTCTCGCTGGCCACCTGACCCATCAGGTCGACCTCGAGGCAGGAGTTGATGCTGACCATACGGTATTGCTGCGCAATGATGATGGGGTCGTTGGTGTAGTCGACGGGATAGAGCTCGATGTCCTCGTTGCCGTCGACAAACTCGTACAGCTCGCGGCTGCCCATAATGAATGTTGCCACCACTTTGCCTTTGTGCAACGTCTTGCGGCTGCCGTTGATGTTGCCGCGTTTCATCAGTTCGGCCACGCCGTCGCTGAACATTTCGCTGTGGATGCCCAGGTCGTTCTTGTCCGTCAGCTCGGCCAGCACAGCGTTGGGAATGGCTCCGATGCCCAGCTGCAGGGTGCTGCCGTCGGCCACCAGCGAGGCACAATGGCGCCCTATGGCCATTTCCACTTCGCTTGGGGCATCGCTGTGCAATTCAGGCAGTTGGTAGGCGCAGGGGATAATGTGGTCGATCTGCGACACGTGGATCATCACGTTGCCGTAGGTGAAAGGCATAAACTCGTTTGTTTCGATTATGACCGAACGGGCGCGGCGGATAGCGGCAAGGGCGTAGTCGCAGCTGACGCCCAGCGAACAATAGCCCTCCTCGTTGGGTGGTGTAGCTTGAAAAACAGCCACATCGCACGGAATTTCGTCGCCAATCATACCCGGCACATCGTGGAAATAGGCGGGGAAGAAGTCGCCTTCCAGATGGTTCACTGCGTCGCGCGAGTTGCCGCTCAGGAAGTTGCTCACGTGGCGAAAGTGACCATAGCAGCGCGGATGCAGCAATTCGTTGTCGCCCAGCGTTGTCATATGGAAAATCAGCACATCGTTGTAGTCCTCGCAATGCTCGGCCATAGCGTGTGGCACTACCTTCGGAACGGCGGCGGCGTGGCCCAACACCACACAATCGCCGTCGTGTATGTCTTTTATAGCCTCTTCAGGTTTTGAAATTTTACGTTTATATTCTTCTTTCCAGTTCATTATGTTATTGTGTTTTATTAGTTTGCCATTCAAGGCAATGTCAGTCGGTTGCAATGGTCGAAAGAAAAAAAAGTTGAAATATTCTTTTTTGACAATCGCCTTTGACGCGAAAGCATTGCCATTTAAGGCGTCAGTGGGCAGGTCTCCTGGCTTCCGCCTTCGCATCAGGCACCTTCTCAGACGCTATGGTCCAATGGCATTCAGCCTTGCGAAATAATGGCGGTTTACAGTTGCGCGACAGCTCGCGATTTTCACGCGATTCCCTCTTGGCCTCGCCGTTTTTGGCGAGGAACCCCGACGCGTTATTGTTTCAATGTACTGCTGCATTGTCGTTTGGGCGGTTTGCCCCTTTCGGCATTGCGATGCAAAAATACATAAAAGTTTTGATTGCACAAATTCCAGATGCAATATCTTGCACATCGGTCCTCGTCCAAAGGGGGTCGAAATCTGTATTTTTGCTGATGATTTTATCTGCCAGCTATCGACGCATAAAGCAATCAATTTTAAGGGAAAAACACAGGAAAAATAACCAAATGGCAAAATAAGCAAATATTTTTTTGCTTAATTTGTCAATGCTATATAATACAATGTAAACCAATAGTATATATCGGCAAAATAAGAAAAATACCACCTAAAAATCAGGCGTTTTTGCACAAAAATTACCCCAAAATCCCAATTAAGCAAATATTTTTTTGCTTATTTAGGAAAAATGTGTAATTTTGCATTTTGAAAACAAAATGACAGAGCGTTATGATACCTAACGAAAATATTGAAAAACATATAATTGCAAGATTACGGATTGACAATCCGTGGTGGCAGACAGGCGAAATATTGCCCGATTATCAGCGGATGACACCACGATCCTATCTGGACATCTTCTTTTCGTTAGTGAAAAACCACAAGGTCAATCGGGCGCAAATACTGATGGGACCTCGCCGTGTGGGGAAAACGGTTATGATTTTCCATACAATCCAACGTCTGATAGACGAAGGCGTGAACCCGAAAAACATCGTTTTCGTATCGGTCGAAACGCCCATATACAATGGCGTAGACCTCGAAAGGCTGCTCTATCTTGCGATGCAGGCCAATGGCAACAGCGGCTGGATGGGCAACGAATGCTTCGTCTTCTTCGACGAGGTGCAGTACCTGAAAGACTGGGAGGTGCACCTCAAGTCGCTTTTCGACACCTATCACAACGTCCGCTTTGTGGCTTCGGGCAGTGCCGCCGCAGCCCTCAAAAAAAGCAGCAACGAGAGCGGAGCCGGCCGCTTCAGCGACTTCAGCCTTCCGCCGCTGACCTTCTATGAGTACATCAGGCTGTGCAGCGAGGAACACCTGTTGCGCGAGTCGTCGATACAATGGAACGGACACAAGACCCACTGCTTCGAGGCCACCGACATCAAATTGCTGAACAAGACATTTATAGACTATATCAACTATGGCGGCTATCCCGAAGTGGCGTTCAACCTGCACGATCAGGCCGACCCGCGCCAGTATATCCGCCACGACATCATCGACAAGGTGCTGCTGCGCGACCTGCCCAGCCTCTACGGCATATCGGACGTGCAAGAGCTGAACTCGCTTTTCACGCAGATTGCCTACAATTCGGCAGGTGAGTTCTCGTACGAAAGCCTGGCAACCAATTCGGGCGTGAACAAGGAGACGTTGCGCAAGTACGTGCAGTACCTCGAAGCGGCATTCCTCATCAAGGTGATACGCCGCACCGACGATATGGGCAAACGCTACCAGCGCGACCACAGCTTCAAAATCTACCTGACCAACCCATCGCTGCGTTGTGCACTTTTCCAGCCTATCGAGCAGAGCGACGCCGAGATCGGCGCAATGGTTGAGACGGCCATCTATGCCCAGTGGATACCGCGCCTGGGAGCCGACATCGCCTACGCTAGCTGGCGGCAAGGCAAGAAGGCAATGGGCGAGGTGGACATCGTCGGTGTGAATATGGGGCGTATGAAGCCCGATTGGGCCGTCGAGGTGAAATGGAGCGACCGCTACTATGAGAATCCCGACGATTTGAATTCGCTCCGCGCCTTTATGCAGAAGAACGGCCTTTCGCAGGCCCTGGTCACCACGATGACGCAAAGCGGACTGAAGAGCCTGCCCTGGGGCAACCTGCAGTTTATGCCATCGGCCTGCTACGCCTACATCGTGGGCCGCAATACCCTCAACCGCACACGCGACGTGATGGGATTGTAACCGCCCGAACAGCAAGCGTATCGTGTTGCTGTGCATTCCTGGATGTTTTTTGGGGCAATGCAAAAAAATCTTCGACCGGGGTGTAGTTTTTCGAAAAGAATTGCGTCTAATGGGCAAAAATGGTTTAAATCCAAACGCCCATCGAGGCAACTCATTGGGATTAACGTGTAAATACAAAACAATGAAAGACAAAGAAGAAAAGGAACGAGCCTTTGAGCAACTTGTCGAACGGCAGCGGCAGACAATCTATTCGGTTTGCTATCTCTTCGCCAACGAGCGGCAAGAGGCCGACGACCTGGCACAAGAGGTGCTCATCCGGCTGTGGCAGGGGTTCGACAACTTTAGAGGGCAAAGTTCAGAGAAGACGTGGGTGTACCGCGTGGCGCTGAACACCTGCATCAGTGCTGATCGCCATTCGCGTCGCCGACCCGACAGCAACCCCCTCGATGTCGATGTGGATCTTTTTGCCGACGAGGAGCAATTCCCTGCAGCCTCGCGCCTGCACCGCCGCATCGGCAAGCTCCACCCCTTCGACCGCGCGCTGATACTGCTGTGGCTCGAGGATTTGCCCTACGACGAGATTGCAGCCATAATGGGCATCAGCGTCGACAATGTAAGCGTGC
>JAFWYO010000124.1 GCA_017517715.1 Bacteroidales bacterium | reverse complement strand
GTCGAAGAACCTTTTTTATTTGGTGGAGCGCGGGTTGAAACGAGTCGGCTTCGCCAGCCACCCGCTCCGCCCGTTCCTATATCGTTCCTATATCGTTCTTATATCGTTCTTATATTTTTATATAGGAACGATATAAGAACGATATAGGAACGATATAGGAACGGCCCTGCCGGGTCCGGTGTCGGAGGCGGGCGGAATTGGGCGGAAAAAGTTAAAGGTGGTCTGAAAACTGATATTTTTTGAACTGAAATTATAATAAATGCCGTCTTTCGCCGTTCTTTAAATTCAAAAGTGCTTTGATTCAAAGGTGTTTTTTGTGAATGAAATGAAATTGTAATGAATATGACCATCGAAGAATTATATTCTGAATATCTGAAAACCCGCCGTGTGACTACCGATTCGCGTCAGGTAGGCGAGGGGTGCATATTTTTTGGCCTGAAGGGCGACAATTTTGACGGCAACCGTTTTGCCGCTCAGGCGCTCGAAAAGGGCGCGTCGCTGTGTGTGATCGACAACGCCGACTGCAAGGTCGACGACCGTTGCATCGTTGTCGACGACTCGTTGCGGACGCTGCAGGAGCTGGCCCGCTGGCATCGCAGCCAGCTGTCGATTCCCGTCATCGGCATTACGGGCACCAACGGCAAGACGACGACCAAGGAACTGGTCAATGCTGTCCTTTCGAAAAAGTACCGCGTCCATTGCACTCAGGGCAATTTGAACAATCACATCGGCGTTCCGCTGACGCTGCTTTCGATGCCTGCCGATGCCGAGATGATGATTGTGGAGATGGGTGCCAGCCATCCCGGCGAGATTGATTTTCTGTGCAATATAGCTAATCCGGAGTTCGGCCTGATTACCAATGTCGGCAAGGCGCACTTGGAGGGCTTCGGATCGTTTAAGGGTGTAATACGTACTAAAACAGAACTTTATAGGCATCTGGCGGCTATGGCTGGTGTCATTTTTGTCAATGCCGACGACGAGATCCTTATGGAGCGCGCCGAAAAGATGGCCCAGCTGGCGTCGTCGCCCTCGGTGCTGCCCGGCGTGGTGCCGTCGATTCCAGGCGTGACGCCTACGGAGTATGGTGCTGATTTTCATCCTCGTGGCGTCAATCTGCCTATGGCGTCGGTGGTGACGTACGGCAGCGCTGAACTGGCCGAGTGCAAGGGCTCGTTTGTGTCGGCCGAACCCTATATGAAGTTCTATTTTGAGGATGGCGATACGGTGTATAGTGTACAGTCTCAGCTGATTGGAGGCTATAATTATGCCAATGCTATGGCGGCGGTGTGTGTGGGCCGCTATTTTGGCGTCGAGCTGTTCGACATCAAGACCGCCATCGAGGAATACCAGCCTTCGAACAACCGTTCGCAATGTTGCCGCACCGCACGCAACACGCTGATTCTGGACTGCTACAACGCCAATCCGTCGAGTATGGGCGTCGCCATCGACAATTTCGCTGCTATGAAGTCGGCCAACAAGGTCGTTATCCTGGGAGCGATGAAGGAGTTGGGCGGCGAGTCGCGTGCCGAGCATCACGCTCTGTTTGACCGTGTTGCCGCTGCCGGTTTCGGCCGCATTATATTGATTGGCGACGAGTTCAAATTTGCCGCCGGGCGGTCAGGTGTGGAATGGTTTGCTGCGACGGAGGATGTGGCTCAGCGTCTGAAAGACAATCCGATCGAGGGTGCGACGGTGCTGGTCAAGGGCTCGAATTCGAACAGGCTTTGGACCTTGGAGCAATACCTGTAAACGATGTGAAGTTTTTTTTATTGCCGATGGCAAAATAAAAATAATATTAGTGCGTTAGTGTGTTAATGCGTTGGTGCGTTAATGGCTGACGCGGTGATTGAAAGTTGGTTTTTTAAAACGAAATTAAACGAATATAAATAATACAATTATGAAAAAAATACTAGTTTTTGCGGCTTTTGCCGTAGTATCGATGAGCGTGCTTATGGCACAGAACACCTTCAGGGGAACGATAACCTACAAAGTGGAATCGACTGGCGAGACCGCTTTCCAGGTGCCGGAACAGATGGCCACTGGCGAGCTGAAGGTTTATGACGACAAGGTGCTGACCTCCAGTATGGTGTTCACCAATTCGCCGATGATCAACAGCGTGCTTGTCGATGGTCACAAGCAGTTTATGTGCTGGGACCTGAGTATGATTTTTATGTTTCTCTCGCAGAACGATGTGGAGCTGGACTATCAGGGTTCGAGCAAAATATTGGCCAAGAGCGAGTTGACACAGAATGACATTGACAGCCTCACCATTCCCTGCACCGAGGGTATGTATATCGAATATGTCGATGGCGAAACCAAGACCATTGCCGGCGTCACTGCCAAGAAGGCTATCATCCACGTCTTTGGCGATGAGGGCGACGACCACCCTGTCGTTGTCTGGTACAACGACGAGATGGGCCCGGATGTCAACCTGCTGTTCCACGGCGTGAAGGGCGTTGGCCTGGAATATTCGTCCGACCTTGGCGAAGGCCGCCAGCTGACCCTTACGGCCACCGAGGTGAAGAAGGGCAAGGTGAAAGAGGTGGATATGCTGCTGCCTAGCGGCTACGAGACCATCTCGGACGAGGATTTCAAGGCCCTCTTCAAGCAGATTTCGGAAGAAATGGAATATCTGCAGGAAGAGTAATTAGTGCGTTAATGAGAATTTGTTAATCCGTTAATGTGTTGATTTGTCAGTGGCTGACGCGCTAGTGCGTTAGTGGCTGACGCGGTCATTGAGTGTTGATTTTTTACGAATTATTCGAATTATAGAATTTGTCTAAAGTTTAAAGAGAAAGGGAAATAGCGGGGTGAGCAAGAAGAAGAAAAAGCAGGCAAAACCAACGAAAGAGAGTGGAATGGGCCGATTCCTGGCCTCGTCCCAATTTGCAATAGTGCGCGGCGCTTTCTATGTGTTGCTGTCGGTGTATGCTTTTGTTGCCATTGTAAGCTATACATTGGCATATATCCACTATGGCTTTGAGCCTTCGGGTGCCGTGAACTGGTGCGGCACGCTGGGCGGCTGGCTGTCCAGGCTGCTTGTGAGCGGCTCGTTCGGCATAGCGTCGTTGGGGCTTTGTTTTCTGCTTTTTGTGTACGGCTTGCGCCTGATAGCCAAAAACCGCAAGTCGAATAGCGAAAAGGCTCCCCGACGCACGTTGTGGGGCGATGACCATTTGTTTCGCAAGACGCTGTGGTCCACTCTGTTCTGGGTGATGTGGCTGAGCACCACGATAGGATGGCTGGCCAATCCGGACAAGGGCGACCAGTACACTCTGGGTGCCGCCCTTTCGGGGGTGGTTGGCACGGAGTTGGCGCGTGTGCTCAACAGTCTTCTGCACATCGGTTTCCCCATTCTGCTTTTGTTCCTGGCCTGCCTGTTCCTGGTCCTTGTCCACGGAGTGCATATCAAGTTGCCCGAACGCAAGGAAAAGCCGCAGGAAAAGGCTGTAAGTCCTGTCGTTGAGGAAGATGAAGAAGAGGAAGAGGAGGAGGCCGACGAGGAGAAGAAGCCTGGATTTTTTGCCCGTCTGTTTCATCGCACGCCGATTGACGAGGAGAGTGACGACGAGGATGACGAGGAAAAAGAAGGTGCTGATTTTGAGCCCGATTCTCCGCTTGACGATATCGTGATAGACCGCGTGGGCAAGCGCAGGACAGAGAAAGAGGTGAAGACGGAGGACAAAAACGAAGACGAAGACGAAAACAAAAGCGTGAATGATGAAAGGGTGACTTTCAGCATTGACGACGAGTTTGACCGCATAAACAGCAAAGCCGGGCGTCCTGGCGAGCCTGCCTCGGACAGCGTCGGCGGGCCTATCTTCACCGTTATGGAGGGCGGAAACAAGGAGCTGCCGCCAGATAATGGCGAAGAGGCGATGGAGGCCGACGACTACAGGGCGCACTATGGCATTGACGAACCCTATGACCCGAAGCTGGATCTGAAGGATTTCCAGATGCCCAATACCGATATTCTGGAGGATTGGGAACAGAAGAATGTCAAGGTGTCGAAAGAAGAGCTGGTGGCCAACAAGGACCGCATTGTCGACACGCTTCGCGACTATGGCATTGAGGTCACCGAAATATCGGCGCAGCCCGGTCCCACGGTGACGCTCTACAAAATAAAACCCGCCCGAGGGGTGCGTATCAGCAAGATACAGGGTTTGGAGAACGACATTGCGCTGTCGCTGGCGGCCCTCGGCATACGTATCATCGCCCCCATTCCCGGCGAGAGCAACATAGGCATCGAGGTGCCCAACGCCAAGCCGCAGATTGTTGCGATGAAGACGATGCTGGAAAGCGAGGAGTTCCGCAAGGCCAAGATGGAGTTGCCTGTCGCCTTCGGCAAAACCATCAGCAACGAATGCTTCGTCACCGACCTGGCCAAGATGCCCCACCTGCTTATGGCTGGTGCTACAGGTACTGGTAAGTCAGTGGGACTCAATGCGGTGCTGGCATCGCTGCTCTACACCAAGCATCCATCGGAACTGAAACTGGTGCTCATCGATCCCAAGAAGGTCGAATTTTCGCTCTATTCGAAAATAGAACGCCACTATCTGGCAGTGATGCCCGACGAACTGGGCAAGGACCCCGACAAGCGCGAGCCTGTGATAACGGACGTCAAGAAGGTGGTACGCACGCTGAACTCGCTCTGCATCGAGATGGACACGCGCTACGACCTGCTCAAGGCTGCCAAGGTGCGCAAAATCACCGAATACAACGAAAAGTTCTGCAAGCGGATGCTCAATCCCGACAATGGACATCGCTATTTGCCTTATATCGTCGTTGTTATCGACGAGTTTGGCGACCTGATTATGACCGTGGGCAAGGAGGTGGAGCTGCCTATCTGCCGACTGGCCCAGCTGGCGCGTGCCGTGGGCATCCATCTGATTATCGCAACCCAGCGCCCCACGACCAACATCATCACCGGTACCATCAAGGCCAACTTCCCGGCCCGTGTGGCGTTCCGCGTCACCAGCGGCATTGACAGCAAGACCATCCTCGATACTGGTGGCGCGCAGCAGCTCATAGGTCGCGGCGATATGCTTATCTCGCTGGCTGGTAAGGATTTGGTGCGTCTGCAATGTGCCCTTATCGATACCCCCGAGATAGAGCGCCTGGTGCAATTTATCGGTGACCAGCGCGGCTATGCCGAGGGCGAAGGCTTTGTGCTTCCGGAATACCTTGACGAAAACGACGCTCCCAACAAGGAGTTCGATGCCAAATCGAAGGACGAATTCTTCAACGATGCGGCGCGTCTGGTGGTGGCTTCGCAGTTTGGCAGCACGTCGCTGCTGCAGCGCAAGCTGTCGCTGGGCTACAACCGCGCCGGCCGCATCATCGACCAGCTGGAGGCCGCCGGTATAGTCGACCCATACAATGGATCCAAGGCGCGCGACGTGCTGATTAAGGACGAAGTGACGCTGGAAGAACTGCTTCGCACACTGTGATGGTGACCCCGCAAGAATACATAGAACAACACACGACGCCGGTCGGGAAGGTGCTCGACGATATTGAACGCTGGGCGCATCTGCACACGTCGCAGCCGCAGATGCTTTGCGGCCCATACGAAGGACGTTTGCTGACGCTGTTGTGCCGGTCGCTACAGGCACGTTGTGCGGTCGAGATAGGCACCTTTGTCGGTTACTCCACAATATGCATTGCCAGCGGGTTGGCCGATGGGGGAGTGCTGCACACCTTCGAGGCCAACGAGGAGTGCGAGCAGCACATACGCCGCCATATCGCTGCCGCAGGCCTTGACGGACGCATCGAAGTCCATATCGGCGATGCCAATGCATTGATTCCCGCTTTGTTGGGAGACAAGACCGGCGTTGTGGATTTTGCCTTCATTGACGGCGGAAAACGACAGAACCGCCAGTTCTATGAGCTCATAATGCCATATATGCGCCGCGGAGGACTGATAGTGATAGATAATACGATGTGGGGCGGCAAAGTCCTGGACCTTGACAGGCATCGTGACCCGGACACGATTTGCATAGACGACTTCAATAACTATGTTAATGGCGACTCAAGAGTTGAAAATGTGATGCTTAGCGTGCGTGATGGAATGATGATTTGCAGTGTTTTGTAATTTTTTTTCGATGAATGAAAAAAAATTGTTATTTTTGCATTTTGTTAGAAACGAAAAAAAAAGAGATACAATATGAAAAAATTATTCATTTGTGCAGGTGTTGTCGCGATGCTAGCCTGTCTTTCGTCGTGCGGTAAAGAACGCACTTGCCGCTGCGCGGTGTTCGGCCAGCAGGCCAATCCGCAAAAAATACGTATCATCAAAATAGACAAGGGCACTTGCGAAGAGATGCGGTATGTCCTTTATGACCAGGACCCCGTGCTCTATCCCGACCGGACAGATTCCGTGCTTTGCACCGACTTTGATTTTGAACCATATATGAACGAATGAAACTGAATGTAATATGAAAGCAAAGAGAATACTTGTCATACTTTTGCTTGCCGCCGTTGTCGTCACAATTGGTGCCTGCAAGAAAAGCCGTTATTGTCACTGCATAAGCGAAAGCTATCAGTCTATAGCACTCGACGGATCCACCAGCACCGTCGCCGACACGGTTGTCGTCAATGTCGACCGCGGCTTCAAGTGCGAACATCTCACAGATCTTGGCGTTCAGGAACTTAAGAACGGCGAGTATGTGGTTTCCACACGCAAGGTGGATTGTCTTGAACTTGATATGGATACGGTGGTCACCATACCTGCTGAACATCCGACAGAAGATTGACAATAGATGAAATCGCTGCGCATAACTGCTTCGGTACTTAAGATACTGGCCGGTATTGTGTTCCTCATTTCGGCGGTGGCGAAATATATCACCATCGACGCCTTCGAGATGTATGTATACAGTTTTGGCCTTTTCCCGTTGAAAGTCAGCTTCTATGTGGCACGTCTTGTGCTGGTGTGTGAGCTTATTCTGGGAGCGGCGCTGATATCGCATCGTCATCATCGTTTCACGCTGCTGATGTCGCTGCTTTTCCTGCTCTGTTTTGTGGTGTTCCTCACCTATGCCCACCTGGTGGGTCGCACCGACAATTGCCATTGCTTCGGCGACCTGATTCCCTTTTCGCCCATCCAGTCGATAATGAAAAATGCAGTACTCATCGCTGTTCTGCTTTTTGTGTACAAATATGCCTTCCGCGACTGGTGGCCGCGATGGTGGCTTGTGGCGTTGATCTATGCCACTACGGCGGTGGCTATGTATTTCTATATGACTCGGGTGCTGTATGTCAGAGACCTCCTCGCGATGGTGCTGATGCTGGTGATGCTTTGTGTCGGCGTGGTAGCGTCGCTGCCGTTCTATCGTCATTGGCTTGCTACGACGGCACTAGTCCTCACACCTTTGGTGACTGTATTTATTTTGACTCCGCCAGACAGTTGGTTCTATCGCGACAACGACGAACGTTTTGACCGCGAGCTGTTTTACCAGCAACTGTCGCTTGCGGAGGGTGATGTCGCACAGGACAGTGTCGCTTCGCCGGCTTTGGCAGGCCTGGGATTGGAACAGGGACGCCATATTGTAGCATTCTTCAGTCCCAAATGCGGCTATTGCCGGCTGGCTGCCGAAAAAATTTCGACAATCGCAAACCGGCACAACCTTGACGGCGACCAGATAACGTATGTGTTTCCGCAGGTGAAAGACACGGCTTCGTACAACAAGTTTTATGAGGTTTCGCGTTCGCCCCGATACAACGAAGTTCATATAGAAAAGGACCTGTTTGTGCGCATCACGCGGGCTTCGTTCCCGATAGTCCTGCTGATAGAGGATGGCGAAACCAAGGCATCGTATGCCTATCGCAACATCAACGAAGCCGAAGTGAAGGATTTCCTTTTGGAGAGCAGTGACCAGTGACACGAACGCGCTCGTATCACAGCTCACTCATTAACAAATTAAAAAATAACAAATTGAAAAAGATAATCTTATCCCTTTCTGCTGTTGCTCTGCTTTTGGTCTCGTGCGGCAAAACGTGCCGTTGCTATCGCTATGATGGCAACGTCGACGAGTTCGATATGGAAGAAATCAAGGCCGACAGCACCACCTGCGCAGGCAAAGAGCTGATCGATTTCGGGCTTACCTATTCGCTTTGCGAGACAGTAGCCTTTTGAGCATACCCCTTTCGTTGAAGGCCACGACAGCAACGTAGACCAGCAGCAAGATGCTGTTTATGGCCAGCGTTTGCCATCCGCCGGGCTGGGCCGTCAGCGACATCGCGCCAAACAGAATCATAGCCAGGGCGAAATAGCCAAAGATGGCCTTCAGGGGATAATTGGTGGCGTTGTAGTGCTGCCCCAGGAAATAGCTCAGAATCATACATACGCCATATCCGCAGACGCCGCCCCACGCGCAGGCCATATAGCCGTAGCGGGGCACGAAAATGAAGTTGACAGCCAGCAGCACAACGCATCCGATGGCCGACATTATGGCGCCCCAATATGTTTTGGCAATCAGCTTGTACCAGAACGAAAGATTGAAATATATGCCCATAAATATTTCGGCAACCATCACGATGGGCACCACTCGGAGGCCTTCCCAATAGCGCGGCGCGATGATGTGCTTCAGCAGCGGCATAAACGCCATAACGGCAAGGAACGCTAGCAGGGTGAACATCACGAAGTACTTCATTACCAGCGCCTGACTCTCCTTGCTTTCCTTGCCTTGCCCCTGGGCAAAAACAAAGGGCTCGTAGGCGTAGCGGAACGCCTGCGTAATCATAGCCATAATCATCGCAATCTTGACGCAGGCGCCATAGATTCCCAACTGGGCGTCGCCCTCGTCGCCGGGGACAAGGAAGCGGAACACAATCTTGTCGGCCACCTGGTTGAGGATTCCCGCCAACCCCAAGAGCAGCAAAGGCCACGTGTAGCGCAGCATTTTGCCCACAAGCTCGCGGTCGATGCCGACCCGAAGCAGACGCAGTTCGGGAAGGAAGGCCAAGGTTATGGGAACCGTGCACAGCAGGTTGCTCAGGAAGATGTAAAACACCTGTCGGTCAACGCTGTACCATTGCATTATTTCGGGGCGCGCCACGGCTAGTTTCGGGGCGATGATGAAGAAGAAAAGATTCAGTCCGATGTTGCAGATGATGAAAAGCAGCTTGAGCGAGGCGAACTTCCAGGCGCGCCCCTGGAAGCGAAGGAAGGCAAAGAGGATGGCCTGAAACGCATCGAAGGCGACCACCGTGGCCATAATGCGCAGATATTCCGGATGTTCGGCGTAGCCGAGACCTCTCGATACCGGTCCGATAAAGACGTTGACAGCCGCGATGAAAAGCAGCGCCACCAGCCCGACCAGCGACAGCGCCGTCGAGAAGACGACATCGTACCGCTCGCGGTCGCGATTGGCGAAATAGAAGAACGTCGTCTCCATTCCGAAGGTCAGAATCACCAGCAGCAGCGCCGTGTAGGCATAAACGTTGGTGACGACGCCGTAATTGCCCGAACTCACCAGCGTGTAGGTGTACAGCGGCACCAGCAAATAGTTCAGAAAGCGGCCGACAATCGAGCTGAGGCCGTAAATCATAGAATCGGAGAAAAGTTTCTTCAGGGATGTGCTACTCATTTTCTTTGTGATGTTTTCCCACTTTAACAACCAAAGGCGAAAAAAATTGTGCCAAGCCCTAAAAAAAGGTCCGCCTAAATGCCTGATCGACCTGACCTTCTCCGCCCGTTGTACGGTATATGTACGCTATATGTACGGTATTTGTACGCTTTCGAAGCGTACAAATACCGTACATATAGCGTACATATACCGTACAACGGGCGGAGAAGGTGCCTTAAGTGTCTGGTTTTCAGTGGTGGTTTTTCCAGCCGGAATATGTTGAAAAATAAATAAGGGCCGAGAGTTGCCAGATGTGGAAAAAATGTGTTATCTTTGCATTTTTATAATTAGATAATAAAAAGATGCAGAAAAAAATATATTTGCCTTGTTTTGTGATGCTTATTGCCGTGCTTTGCGCTTCGTGCGGCCGTAAAGTTGTCACTGAAAACTATTCAATCATTCCCCAGCCTGCCGAAATGACGATAAATAAGGGCTATTTCACGCTCTCGTCGTCGACCAAGTGCTATGCGGGCGGCGTGGGGCAGAACGACCAGTCGGTGAAGTTCATCTTTTCGCACTTGCGCCAATGGCATTTCAATCCGGTCCTGATTGGCACGCCCGAGGCTAACAGCCTGCAGCTGATCATAAATGAAACGTCCGACAGTGAGCTGGGCGACGAGGGCTACACCATCGATGTCGGCAAGGACGGCATTGTTATTGCCGCCAATAGCGAACGTGGACTTTTCTATGGTTTTCAGACCTTTGTCCAGATGCTGCCCGAAGACATCTCGGTGACGAGATACAGCAAGATATCGATTCCGTTTTGCCATATCCGCGACTATCCCCAGTACGAGTGGCGAGGCAGCCTGCTGGATGTTTCGCGCCATTTCTTCGGCGTCAGTCAGGTCAAAAAGCATCTTGACTTGATGGCTCAATACAAGCTGAACAAGTTTCACTGGCATCTGACCGACGACCACGGCTGGCGTATCGAAATAGCCAAATACCCGCTACTGAACGACATAGGCTCGTGGCGTGTGGATCGCGACAACCAGCCTTGGGGCGAGGCCGACCCTCCGCGCGAGGGCGAGGCGCGCACCAACGGCGGATACTATACCAAGGCGGAAATTGAGGAAATCGTTGCCTATGCCGCCGAGCGATATATCGATGTGATTCCTGAAATCGAGATTCCGGGCCATTGCTGTGCTGTGCTGGAGGCTTATCCTCAGCTGGCCTGTGCCGACGACGATACGACCTATACCGTCCAGTACGGTCCCTATTGGCCGCCACGGGCCATCCTTTGCGCTGGCAACGACAGCGTTATGATGTTCCTGAAAGATGTTATGGACGAAATCATACCGCTCTTTCCGGGCAAGTACATCCACATCGGAGGCGACGAAGCCGTCAAGGAAAACTGGGAACGCTGCCCTCGCTGTGCGAAAAGGATGAAAGAGCTGGGTTTGAGTGACTTCGAGCAGTTACAGGGCTGGATGGTCGTGGAGATGGAAAACTATCTGAAGCGGCAAGGCAAGAATATCATCGGATGGGACGAAATCCTGGACGGTGGTGTCTCGGCCGACGCCACGGTGATGTCGTGGCGCGGAAGCGAGGGCGGCATCAAAGCCTCGCGCCACGGGAACGATGTGATTATGACTCCGTTGGATTATTGTTACCTCAATTTCTATCAGGCCAATGCGGAATTCCAGCCTGCGGCGATGCCAAACTCGCTGGTGACGCTTCATAAGGTGTACGGTTTCAATCCTTCGGCAGGCATCAGCTCCGAAAGGCAGCGCGAGCATATCCTCGGGGCCCAGTGCAATTTGTGGACCGAATACATAAACACTCCCGAGATGGCAGAGTATATGCTGCTGCCTCGTCTGTGCGCAATGGCCGAAGTGCTGTGGACGCCCGAAACGATGAGGGACTGGGAGGACTTCCGTGGTCGCGTGTCGCATCATTGCGTCCGTCTCAAGGCCAACGACTATAAGGTCGGAAGCGGTTCGTTCCAGCCTTGGGTGACTTATTCCAAAGACAGTGAAGGCCGGCGTATGGCGACGCTGCATTGGGAGGTGGAAGGTACGCGGATATACTACCATACCGGCGATGGCGTGTTCAAGCGCTATACTGAGCCTTTTGAAGTGAACAAGAATGACAAAATCACGACGCTTTCTTTCTTCAACGGAATGTTGAAAGAAAAGGCGTATGAATTGTGACCTGCGACACGAACGCGCCCGTATTACTGGTCACAGTTCACAAGAATGTAAAACAGATTCAAACAAGATGAGCGATTTTGATTTTTCAAGCATAGAGCCCTACAACAACGAAGAGGTCCCCAAGGCCATTTCGCGGTTGGCGCACAATCCGATGTTTGCACGCCTGGTCAAGACGATGAACCCTAAAACCGATGTCGCGAGTTTTTCGGCTATGATGGAATGCATCACCACTTGCGACGAGCTGCAGTATATGGTGATGCGCCCGCTGGTGTACCAGATTGCGCATCGCAGTATGACGGAGTTCACCTTCGACGGGATTGAGAATGTGGAGAAAGGCACGCCATACCTGTTCGTGTCGAACCATCGCGACATAACGCTCGATGCCGGTCTGCTGGACGTGGCACTGATATCGAATGGCATACAGACGCCCGAAATCGGGTTTGGCAACAACCTGATGAAGAACGACTTTATCATCGACCTGTTCCGCCTCAACAAGATGTTCACTATCATCCGCGACGGGTCGCGTCGCGAATTCTACAACAACTCAGTCTTTTTGTCGAACTATATACACCACGTGCTGTTTGAAAAAAAGAGCTCGGTGTGGATAGCCCAGCGCAACGGACGCACCAAGAACGGCGACGACCGCACGGACCAGGGCCTGCTGAAGATGTTCTCGATGGCGGGCAGTGGTGATTTTGAAGAGGATTTCAACCGGCTGCGCATACTGCCTGTTGCCGTCAGCTACGAGTACGAACCCTGCGACTTGATGAAGAGCTTGGCTGAATATACTGCATCGACAGGGGTTTATGAGAAGTCGGCGCACGAGGATGTGCTAAGCATTATGATGGGCATCTCGCAGCATAAAGGCCGTGTGCATCTGCATTTTTGCGAACCATTGAGGGCCGACGAGGTGGCCCAGTGTGCAAGTATGGTCAAGAACGAACGTTTCTCGGCACTGGCCAAGGTGATAGACCGTCGTATACATCAGGGCTACAAACTGCACAAAACCAACTATATCGCTGCCGACCTGCTTAAAGGGACCGCTGAGTATGCGGACAACTATACGACGGAACAGATGGAGGAATTTATCCAATATGCCGAGCATTCGACCCTCAAAGGTCCTTCGCTGGCGGCCAGGGAGAAGGTTATGGATTTCTTCCTGACCATTTATGCAAATCCCGTCTTTAACAGTGAATTGTGAAAGGTGAATGGCGATTGGTGAAACAAAAGAAAGATAGAGATATGATAGAGAAAATAAAAGAAATAGCACATAGAATTAATCCTGAAGTGATTGAATGGCGCCGCTGGCTGCACAGGCATCCCGAGCTGTCGCAGGAGGAATATGGCACGATGGCTTTCGTTGCCGACCGGCTGCGCGAGATGGGCCTGGAACCCAAAACGGGCATCGGCAAGACGGGCTGTATGGCCGTGCTGAGAGGCGGCATCGAGCCTGACAGTTACTGCGTCGCGCTCCGCTCGGACTACGATGCCTTGCCTTTGCAGGAGGAAACGGGATTGCCCTTTGCATCCGAAAATCCTGGCGTTATGCACGCTTGCGGACACGATATGCATACCAGCTCGTTGCTTGGAGCTGTCAAGATTCTGTGCGAGCTGCGCGAGGAAATCCGCGGCACGCTGATGTTCATCTTCGAACCGTCGGAAGAGAAATATCCCGGCGGCGCCCGTATGATGATGGAAGACGGTCTGTTTGACGAACTTATGCCAAATGAGATCTATTCTTTCCACTGCCTGCCGGAAATGGATTATGGCCGCGTCGGTATGCGCAAAGGCAAATATATGGCTTCGACCGACGAACTGTATTGGACGGTGAAGGGCAAGGGCGGCCACGGAGCCACGCCGCACCTCAGCGTCGATCCCATCCTTATAGCCAGCCATATCGTGGTGGCACTGCAGCAAATAGTGTCGCGCAATGCGGCGCCAATGATGCCTACGACGCTGAGTTTCGGCAAGTTTATCGGAAGCGGCCGCACCAATATCATACCCGACGTGGTGAAAATGGAGGGCATTATCCGTACATTTGACGAGAAATGGCGTCTGGAGGCGCACGAGAAGATACGCCGCATTTCGGAAGGAATAGCTGAATGTATGGGCGGCGAGTGCGACCTCTTTATCGATTACGGCTACCCCTACGTTGTCAACGACGACGAATGCACGCAGCAGGTCTACGACAACGCCTGCGCTTTCCTTGGATCCGACAAAGTGGAATGGCTCGACCTGAGAATGACGGCCGAGGACTTCGCTTTCTTTGCGCAGAAGATACCGGCCTGCTATTTCCGCATCGGCATCCACGAACCGGGCACCCCCTTCAGCAATCTGCACCGCCCCAACCTGATTGTCGATGAACGCTCCATAGAATTGGCTAACGGTCTGGTGGCTTATAACGCTATTATGGCTTTGAAAAACAGAATTAAACATCAGTGATGCGCGATGATAGATAAGACAAAAGAATTAGAAACCAGTAAGATAAGCAAACTGCTGTGGCAGTATGCCCTTCCGGCAGTTGTGAGCCAGATTGTAACTTCGGTTTACAATATCGTTGACCGTATCTTCTTGGGCCACAGCGTCGACGGCAACGGCACTGTCTACCTGGCGGCACTGGCTATCACCTTCCCGGTGATGAACATTATCCACGCTTTCGGCTCGCTGGTCGGTGCCGGCGCGTCGTCGCGAATGAGTATCGTGCTGGGCCGCAAAGATGTACGTTGGGCAGAGAAAATATTAGGCAACACGATGTTGCTGACGTTCTTCTTTGGTTTTCTGTTTGTTACGGCAGGCTATGTCTGGATGCGGCCTATTCTGACGCTGTTCGGCGCCTCGGCCCAAACGCTCGAATTCGCCTGCCAGTATATGGATGTCGTTCTGCCCGGAATGTTCCTGGTTACAATGACCTACAACCTCACGGGCCTTATCCGCGCCTCCGGCTATCCCACTAAGGCAATGTGGATTATGATAGGTGGTGCGTTGATCAATATCGTACTTGATTATGTCTTCATCAACCTGATGGAGATGGGCGTTTTGGGTGCCGCTTGGGGTACGACGATTTCGATGGCGATCACCGCACTGGTGTCGGTAATCCATTTTGTGCAACCTCACAGCTTTATCCGTTTCCGTACCCACGCGTGGGCTCCCAAGTTGTACATTTTCCGCAATATACTGGCTATTGGCATTAGTCCGTTCTCGATGAATGTCGCAGCTTTTGCGGTGGTCGCTGTGTTGAATAAGCAACTGTCTATCTATGGCGGCGACAACGCTGTGGCTGTCTATGGAGTGGTCAACTCGGCGGCAGGCCTGATCTTTATGATGTTCCTCGGCGTCTGCCAAGGTATGCAGCCTATTGCCGGCTACAATTATGGTGCCAATCGCAACGACCGTTTGCGCGAAGTCTATATCCTTACGATGAAGGTTTGTGTGGCTCTGGGCATCGTGGGAACCGCCTTGTCGATGTTTTTCCCGCGGACAATCATATCGTGCTTCAATTCCGAGGACGCCATCCTTGCCGTCGGCGTGCCGGCGTTGCGCTACCTGATGGTTTTCGCCCCGTTGATTGCTTTCACCATTGTCAATTCGCAGCTCTTTCAGTCTATCGACCAGCCGTGGATAGCTATAGTTACAAGCCTTTCGCGCCAGGTTATATTCTTGATACCTATTACGTTGATTCTGCCGGGCATCATCGACCGTGCTGGCGGCGATGGCGTGACGGGAGTTTGGCTCTCGTGTATGATATGCGATTTCTTGGGTGCGTCACTGTCGGCAGTGCTTTTGCTGACCCATCGGCAGGTGTTCACGGTCGGTTATGTGCCGCCGCTTCGCAAACCACGCAAAGAGTTGGGCCCCAAAGAAGATGTCCAGTAACATTAAAGGAAAACCTCTAAAGATCATCTCAACTTTCAACTTCCTCAATATGCAGATGCACACGCAAGTGGAAATAGAACGCAAATACCTTGTCGACATTATCGGCCAAATTCCCAACGGTGATGTGTCTGATATTTGGCAGACATATTTGCTTTCGGAAAAGGATGTTTGCCGCCGGGTGCGCAAGCGTTGCAGCAACGCCAAATGCGTTTTCTACATCACAGAGAAAAGGCCTCTGGCCTACGACAGGCGTGTCGAGACAGAAGGCAAGATCAGCCGCGAGGAATATGAGCGGCTTTTGCTGGAAGCCGACCCGGAAAAGCGGACCATACACAAGCGCCGGTGCTGCTTCACTTGGCAAAACCAGTTCTTCGAGCTGGATACTTTCGTCGAGCCCGTTTTGCAGCATCATCTGCTCGAAATCGAAGGTGCCGAGAGCGCGGACGCTGTCACGATGCCTCCGTTCCTTCGCGTCGTCGCCGATGTGACAGGCAATCCCGAATATTATAACGCTAAAATAGCCTCCAGGAAATGAAAGAATTAGAGGTTTATAAAGACTTTTCGCTCAAAGGCTACAATACATTTGGTATCGATGCCCGGGCTGACCGTTTCATTGCGTTGCGCTCCACCGACGAGTACGTCGACCTCTTGTCGTCGGGCGTTTTGGACGACGGCCGTTTCTTCATCCTTGGCGGCGGCAGCAACGTCGTCTTCTCCGATAAATATCAAGGCACCGTGGTGCATCCGGCCAATAAGGGCGTATCCCTGATAGGGCAGGAGGGCAGCCGTTGTTTCGTCGAGGCCGGCGCCGGAGAGGTCTGGGCCGATTTTGTGGACAGCTGCATAAGCCAGGGATGGTATGGGTTGGAAAACCTTGCCGCCATCCCCGGATGTGTCGGCGCCTCGCCGGTGCAGAACGTCGGCGCCTACGGCAAGGAGGCCAAAGATGTCATTTGGAGGGTCGATTGCTTCGATATCGCGAACGGTGCGGAACATTGGATTGACGCTGCCGATTGCGGTTTCGACTACCGATGGTCAAACTTCAAGGGCGAGTGGAAAAACCGTTTCATCATCGACCGTGTCGTGTTCAGGCTGGACTCGGCCTTCACCCCAAACCTTTCATACAAGGCGCTGTCTGAAGCCTTGGCAGCGCGCAACATATCGCAGCCCACGGCGCGCCAGCTGGCCGACACCGTGGCGGCAGTGCGCGATTCCAAACTGCCCAATCCTCAAGACATAGGCAGCGCAGGCAGCTTTTTCAAGAATCCCATAGTCGGCAAAACGCAATTCGACGAACTGAAAGCCAAATACCCTGACATTGTGGCGTTTCCGCTCCCGACGGGCGACTTCAAGCTGGCGGCAGGATGGATGATAGAGCGTTGCGGTTGGAAAGGCCGTTCGATGGGTAGGGTAGGAGTGTACGAAAAGCAGGCCCTCGTGCTTGTCAATCGCAATGGCTGTAGTGGCCAGGAAGTGCGCCGTCTGGCGAATGCCATAATCGCCAACGTCGAAACGCACTTCGGAATACGCCTCGATTGCGAAGCTATTTTTGTTGATGGCTAATAACGCAAAAACACACTAACGCATTAATGCAATAACACAATAACGCAATAACATAATGTACGATTACGCGAAATTCTGGCAATGGTTTGCCGACAATAACGAGCAACTTACGATGCTTGGTGACTTGGACGACAAGGAGCAGCAGAACATCCTCGACGCCCTTCAGAACGAACTGGACAACTACTGCGAAGGACTCACCTTCGAAATAGGCGAACCCTCGCCGTCGGGACGCACCTTCACCTTTTCGGCCGAAGGCGACACCGACCTCTTCCGCTATGTCGTCGATCTGGTCGACAATGCACCCGATTTCGACTGGTGGGAATTCGTCGCCTTCAAGCAGCCCAAAGGTAAAGACCTGAAGGTGACTTTCGACAAGTACCGCTTCGAAACCAAGCAGATGTATTTTATGCAGCTCGAAAGCGAAGAGGAACCGGACATCCTCGGCCTGCGTGTCGCTTTGCCCAACCCCGTTGCCGACGATGACGACCAGCTGGTGGGCGTCTACGTCACCATCGAAGCAATGATTGGCGAGTTCGACTGCGCCACCCTCATCGGCTACCTCGACACCTGCGCCATCCCCAGCGAGCCCTTCAAGGCTGGCTTCCGGCCTATGGACGACCTGCCCGAATTCATAGAGTGGTTCAAACGCAAACGCGACCAGTAGGGAAGCGGAAAGCGGGAAGTTGAACTTAATGGTTCAATTCGTGTCATAAGTCACTATTCGCAAAGTTTTTTTCAACTTTTCCCACAGAATCATTTTTTTTTCGTATTTTCGTGACCGTTTTCGGGCGGCCGTTCCGACCGTCAACGATGCGTATCTCTTTTAAATTGAAACAAATATAAAAAAATACAGAAATGAGTAAAGTAGATGTTTTGTTAGGTTTGCAGTGGGGCGACGAAGGCAAAGGCAAGATTGTCGACGTCCTTACGCCCGAATATGATGTCATAGCTCGCTTCCAGGGTGGCCCCAATGCAGGACATACCCTCGAATTCAACGGCATCAAACACGTCCTCCACATCATCCCTTCAGGCATATTCCATAAGCAGAAAATCAACGTCATAGGCAACGGCGTCCTTATCGAACCCGCCATTTTCAACGACGAAATCAACGCCCTGCGCCAGAAGGGCGTCGAACCCACCGAAAACCTTTTCATCTCCAAAAAGGCCCATCTTATCCTCCCCTCGCACCGTCTGCTCGATGCCGCCAACGAACAGGCTAAGGGCAACGCCAAAATCGGCTCGACGCTCAAAGGCATCGGCCCCGCCTATACCGACAAGATTGCCCGCACCGGCATCCGCGTGGGCGACATTATGGAGTTCGACTTCCGCGAAAAATACCAGCTGCTCAAATTCCAGCACATACAGATAGCCAAGATGCTCAAGTTCGACATCGACTCCTTCCGCATCGGCGACAAAACCCTCGACGAATACGAAGTCTGCTGGATGGAATCGCTCGAAACGCTCCGCAAGTTCAAGCTCATCAACAGCGAATACTTCATCAACAACTGCCTGCGCGAAGGCAAGAAAGTCCTTGCCGAAGGCGCCCAGGGCTCGATGCTCGACATCGATTTCGGCTCCTATCCCTTCGTCACCTCCTCGTCGACCATCACCGCTGGCGTCTGCTCCGGACTCGGCGTGGCCCCCTCGTCCATAGGCCGCGTTATGGGCATCACCAAGGCCTACTGCACGCGCGTCGGCGCAGGCCCGTTCCCCACCGAGCTGTTCGACGCCACCGGGCACACCCTCTGCGAACTGGGACACGAATTTGGCGCCACCACCGGCCGCGCTCGCCGCTGCGGATGGATCGACATCCCTGCGCTGCGCTACGCCTGTATGCTCAACGGCGTCACCGACCTCATCGTCACCAAACCCGACGTGATGAACGACTTCGACGAAGTCAAAATGTGCACCTCCTACATCATCAACGACAAAGAAACCGAAGAGATACCCTTCGAATTCAACGAAGTCGAAATCAAACCCAAACTCGTATCCTTCGAAGGCTGGAAGCAGCAGCTCTCCTCCGCCAAAAGCTATAGCGACCTGCCCGCCCAGCTGCAGGGCTACCTCGCCGCCATCGAACTGCGCACCGGCGTCAAGATAATGGCCGTCTCTATCAGCCCCGACCGCAAAGACGTGCTCTTCAAAGATTGACAATGCTTTAATGGTGACCTGTGACCCGTGACCAGTGACACGACGCAATTGTTTCACAAGTCACAGGTCACAGATTATTCATTAACGAAACCAAAAATTTTTTTTCGCGTATAATAGATTTAACATTTCTGCGTTATAGAAAAAATTAATGGCAAATGCAATAAACAGCACTGTTGTGCGACTAAACAAATAAATGATACAAATGAAAAGATTCCTTCTTGTAGCATTGATGTGCCTCCCCCTCCTGGCAACGGCACAGACCAAAGTGAAAGAAACCGACGTGCCAAAATCCGTACTCCTTTCGCTTGAGAAGACTTACGAGTCCTATAAAGTCAAAACATGGTATCAGGCTCCGGGACAATACATTGCCGAATTCGTTACCGACGGACAGAACGGACGCTGCTACTTCACCGCCAACGGCGACTGGCAGTACAGCTCCTTCCCCGTGGCCCTCGAGGAGTGCCCAACGATGATGAACACCTATTTCGTCAACAACTACCCCGGCTACCGCATCAAAAGCACCGAGTATGTCGAGGAAATGAGCGGCGACAACTACTACCGTATGATCATCGTCAAAAAAGGCCTCGGCTCGACCGACTGCGAGATGATTTTCGACACCCGCGGCAAGCTGCAGCGCTCCACCGCTCCCGACCCCGATGTCGTCAAGAAGGACTACTACACCCACTCCAACCCTGAAGACGTCTCGAGCGACGAAGAGACCTCCAAGACCAAGAAATCGAACAAGAAACGCTCCAAACCCGTCGAGGACGTCCCCGAAATCGAAGCCTTCGAGCCCTCGCAGGCCATCGCCGCCAACTTCGCCAAGCGCTATCCCGCAACACGCCTCAGCGCAGGCCCCGACTGGTACGAACGCTCGGGCGACGAATGCGTGGCCTACTATGCCAACAACCAGAAAAACAAGTTCGAAGCCGTCTACAGTATGAGCGAGGAAAAACTCATCAAGACCGGCAAAGTCCTCGCCAAAGACCGCTACACCAGCGCCATCATCAAGTACCTCAACGAAAAATTCAAAGGCGAAAAATATCGCGTCGAGAAAATGGTCGTCTACGAATACGACGCCAAGTTCCGTGGCCCCGACGGCAAAAAACCCAAACCCTACACCTACGTCGTCGTCAGCCAGAAAGCCTCTGGCCACACCCTCAAGTACACGCGTATGGAGTTCGACAACACTGGCAAGTTCACCGGCCTGCTCGCACAGCCCCTCGACCCGAGAGACGTGCAGTAACTCTGATTGCCACCACAATACCATAAAGACCTCATAACAATGAGGTCTTTTTTTTGCTTGCTCGCAGCACCCTCCACTCATACCTTTCCAGCCACCCGCTCCGCCCGTTCCTATATCGATCCTATATCGTTCTTATATCGTTCTTATATTTTTATATAGGAACGATATAAGAACGATATAGGATCGATATAGGAACGGGCGGAGCAGGTGGGGGGCAGAGATAAAAAAAGGCTGTATTTTTCGGTGTCGGAAAAAATGTGTAATTTTGCAAAAAATTATAAAGCGTAAAAATATGAAGAAAATAATGATGCTGCTGGCGATGGCAGCGAT
>JAFWYO010000123.1 GCA_017517715.1 Bacteroidales bacterium | reverse complement strand
GGCACCCCTCTCCAAGAGGGGATGGCTATGCTGTACAATATGCATAGAAATGTACTGCGTAGCCATCCCCTCTCGGAGAGGGGTGCCCGAAGGGCGGGGTGTGTCGCACTCGCAATCCTGCACTCGCATTCCTAAGCGACGAGCAAAAATCCATCACCACGCAATAAAACACATTAATTAAACAGCTTCATAGCCTAGCGTTGCTTCAATCCGCCATAGCTCAGGATGGCGGCATCGAACGCTTCTGGCGTCATAAAACGCTGATAATAAGTGCAACGAGTTACAATCGTCTGTGTGGAGCAAAGCGCCTCGGCGTGGTTTGCATTGGCAGGCTCCACACGCACTAGCGCCCAGCCCTTCATATCGTCGCCAAACTCGGCGCCCGTCAGCGCCAGACAGCCATCCACGACGACCATATCACTCACCGCCACACTTTTTGCCGAGACGCGGCAACGCGGCACGTCGTTCACAACATCCTGATGCACAGTATAGAGCAACAAAAATTCGTTCGCTTTGAGGGCGCTAGGCGACAGGTCGGTGAGCAGAGCCGCGACGCCGTCGACCGTGCCCAGTCTGAGCCCGACAGGGGGCAGCGAACCCTCGCTGACAGGCATACCCGGCATCAGCATCGACGCATCACTTTCATAGCGAGCCACATACACAACCGGAAGGCTGAACGCCAGCGACCGGAAACGGGCGTAGGCATTGTGGCCCAAGAGGGGGTCACCGGCAGCCTTCAGGGCGAGCCACAACGCCGCACTGTGCCTGACGCGCATACGCACATCGAACTGAGCGCGCGTGCGCCGCTCGGGCTGATTGCTGCGCGAAGTGCGCACAATGGTTTGACCTTTGCTTGTGTAGAAAGTGACACCGGCCGAGCGCACGCTGCCGTTCACAAGCAATCCTGACATTTTCGATTTAGCCATAATCTGTTTTCTTTAAAGGTTAACAATCGTTTCGATTTGACATACAATAGGTTGAGGTCTGCAAGCAAACATTTTTCAGGGATACAAAAGGCTGGTTTACAGCGGACTGCAAAAACGCAACACATTCCCGAACACTTGCAAAAATACACACAAAAAAGGGCCGCATCGCAAAAAGACAAGCAATGAGACGATATGACACAACAAGGCAGGGAATGACACCTTACAGCAAGGGCCGCGCTAAGCCCTGCGATGGAGCCGCTCCGCCCGTTCCTATATCGTTCCTATATCGTTCTTATATCGTTCCTATATATAAATATAAGAACGATATAAGAACGATATAGGAACGATAGAGGAACGGGCGGAGCGGGTGCGTTGGGAAGGCAGGTCAGAACATACCCTCGTTTTCGTCGTTGACAGAGCTGTCGATGTCGCGGTTCATCTTCGATTCGAGGATAACGGCGCCGCCGTTGTCGAAGCCCGTGTTAGGCGCGAGGCCCGTGGCCATATTGTAGCGGCCCTCGGTTTCGCGGTTTTCGAACTTGGCAAACTGCGACACGAACCGCAGTCGCACTTCGCCCGTTTCGCCGCTACGGTGCTTGGCGATGATGATGTCGGCCATACCTAGTGTCGAGCCGTTGGTGTCTTCGTAAATCTGGTAGTATTCAGGTCGATAGATGAACATAACGATGTCGGCGTCCTGCTCGATGGCGCCCGATTCGCGCAGGTCGCTGAGCTGCGGTTTCTTGGTGCCGCCGCGTGTTTCGACGGCGCGCGAGAGCTGCGAGAGGGCGATGACCGGCAGCGAGAGTTCTTTGGACAAGGCCTTGAGCTGGCGCGATATAAGGCTGATTTCCTGTTCGCGGTTGCCGTTGCGCGACTGTTCGCCGCCGGCCTGCATCAGCTGCAGGTAGTCGATGAAGACCATCTCGATTTTGTGCTGCTGTTTCAGTCGGCGGCATTTGGCACGCAGTTCGAAGATGGACAGCTGCGGCGTGTCGTCGATGTAGATGGGTGCCTCGGTGAGGACTTGCGACTTGGCGTAGAGCTGTGTTTTTTCGATTTCGGGCAGTTTTTCGCCCTTCTTGAGGCGGTCGCCCGAGATGCACGACTCGCTGCTGATGAGTCGCATAACCAGCTCGACGGCAGTCATTTCGAGCGAGAAGAAGGCGATGGGTTTCTTCATATCGATGGCTATGTTGCGGGCCATCGTGAGGGCGAAGGCGGTCTTGCCCATAGCGGGACGTGCGGCGAGGATGATGAGGGTGCCGGGCTGGAAGCCTGCCGTCATACGGTCGAGGTCGACGAAGCCTGTGGGGATGCCGCTGTAGGAGCTGTCGCTCTCCTGCGCCGCCTCGATCTGCTCGAAGGCGCTGTGCAGCACATCCTGCATATTGTGGTATTCGGTGTGGAAATTCTTTTCGTCGATGTCCATCAGCGTGCGCTCGGTTTCGTCAAGTAGGTCGAGCACGTCGGTGGTGTCGTCGTAGGCCTTGGTGAGGGTTTCGGTGCAGACGCGAATGATTTCGCGCTGGATGTATTTTTCGGAGATGATGCGCGAGTGGTACTCGATGTGTGCCGCCGAGACGACGCGGTTGGTGAGCTGCGAGAGGTACATTCCGCCGCCGACGGCGTCGAGCATTCCGTCCTTCATCAGCTGCTGCGTCACCGTGAGCAGGTCGACCGGTTTCGACTGCTCGAAGAGGGTCAGGATGGCCTTGAAAATCATCTGATGCTCAGGGCGGTAGAAGTACTCGGTGCGTAGCATCTGTATGGTGTTGTTGAGAGCGTTCTGGTCGAGCATCAGTGCACCCAGGACGGCCTCTTCGAGCTCGACGGTTTGGGGTGGTGTCTTGCCGTTGAGCGAAAAGGCTTGCTCGTAACTGATTCTTTCTTTTCTTTTTGTGCTGTTTCGCTGTGTAATTTCCATAGTGCAAAATTACTGCATTTTTTTTGAACAAGAAGCAAGTTTCAAACAATTTTTTTTCAACAACCGCGTTTATGTGACGTCCAATGCCCTGCGCCAGCGCCCTTGCGGCCAGCTCAGGGCGGCGGTCAAACACTCAAAAAAAGCAACTGATGAAACTAACGAAGACAATAATGATTATGGCTGCAATGCTGCTGCTGAGCATCCCGTCGGCGCAAAGCCAGCGCGGTCGCAGCCGCCAGGTGATACGGGCCTATCCTGTGCTTGGCGCCACGGCATCGCAGATAAGGGGCGACGAGCTGCGCGGATTCCGCAAATGGGGTTTCACGGCGGGTGTGGGTTCGATAGTGGACCTGAGCGACGAAGCCCGATGGCAGCTGTCGCTGGAGGCCGATTTTTCGCAACGCGGCGCCTACAACAATACGCACGAGCCCTACAGCCTCTTCGGATTCACGATGAATTATGTCGACATACCGCTAACGGTGCACTTCACGGACCCCTACGGCGGAATGACGTTCGGACTGGGACTAGTGTACAGCCGTCTGGTGCAACAGCCTCACGGTCTGATTATTTACCAGCCCGGATACTTCGAGCCCGACACGGCGGATATGTCGTTCCTGAAAAACGACCTCGCGGCAGCCATCGATTTCCGCTTCCCCATCTGGCGCGGCCTGACGCTCAATTTCCGCTATCAGATGTCGCTGATGCCCGTGAAGCGCGACTGGGGTTTTTCGGGCTACCGCAACGAAGGCGACAGGACGCCATCGGTGTGGCAGAACAACCTCTACAACTCGTCGCTGTCGATACGCGTGCTCTACGTCTTTGGCGACGACCGCTACCAGAACAAACACAAAAAGAACAACAAAAAGAAAAAGAGATAGTTATATGTCACGCATTGCTGTTTTTCCCGGTTCGTTCGACCCGATGACGACGGGTCATCTGGCTTTGCTGCGCAGGGCCTTGCCCCTCTTCGACCGCATCGTCGTCGCCGTCGGCATCAATACCGAAAAGAAAGGCTTTATGCCTGTCGACGAGCGCGTTGAGCACATCCGGATGGCCGTTGCCGCGATGCCGAAGGTGGAGGTGACTACCTATTCGTGCCTGACGACCGACCTGTGCCGCCAACTGGGGGCGTCGTTTATTCTGCGCGGTGTGCGCGACGCCGCCGACTTTGCCTACGAGCAGAAAATCGCCGACATCAACCGCCTGATTGCACCCGACATCGAGACTGTCATCCTGCTTGCCGACCCATCCACGGCCATCATCAGCTCGTCGATGGTCCGCGAACTGGCCGCTTTCGGCAAAGACATAAACAAATACTTGGCTTAGTTGGGAGTTAAAGGGAAGTTAAGGGAAGTTAAGGGAAGTTAAAGGGAAGTTAAGGGAAGTTAAAGGGAAGTTAAGGGAAGTTAAAGGGAAGTTAAAGGGAAGTTAAGGGAAGTTAAGGGAAGTTAAAGGGAAGTTAAGGGACAATACATTTTGTATATTCATAATTATTAACGAGTTAACGAATTAACGAATTCAAAACGTGCTTTTTGTCGATACTCCGATAGAATACCTGAAAGGCGTAGGCCCGGCACGCGCGCAACTGCTGCAACGCGAGCTGGATATCTACACCTATGGCGACCTGCTGGAGTATTTCCCTTACCGCTACGTCGACCGCTCGCAGGTGTCCACCATACGCGACATCAACATCGACGAGCCTTACGTGGTTTTGCGCGGCACTATCCACGACCTGCACACCATCGGCAACGGCAAGTCGATGCGGCTTTCGGCACAACTGCGCGACGCCACCGGACAGATTGAACTGGTGTGGTTTCAGGGGCTGA
This sequence comes from Bacteroidales bacterium, assembly GCA_017517715.1. Taxonomy (GTDB): domain Bacteria; phylum Bacteroidota; class Bacteroidia; order Bacteroidales; family P3; genus Colimorpha. The sequence continues at coordinate 13,034 of JAFWYO010000123.1, read as the reverse complement.
AATGGATTCGCGAATCGCTCAAACCCGACACGGAATATATCGTTATGGGCAAACCCAGCGTCTTCAACGACCACATAAACATTGCCCACCCCGACCTGGAACGCGCCGACCGCGAAGGCGCTTCGAACATCAAGTACATTCCTATATATTCTTCGACCGAAAAGCTGAAAGCCAAGGGGTTGCATACCAAGGGCATCGCCAAGCTGACGGAACAGCTGCTGCGTATGGCTGGCGGCCACATACCCGAGACGCTGCCAGTCAGCGTGATAGAAAAATACAAGCTGCCCAGCCGCGCCAACGCCATCGAGGTGATACACTATCCCGTCAGGCCACACGACATAGCGCTTTCGATACAGCGTATGAAATTCGAGGAATTGTTTTTCTTACAACTTGACTATCAATACGCTAAACACGAACGGCAGATGCGCAGCAACGGCTACGTCTTTCCGGTCGTGGGCGAAAAATTCAACCGGTTCTACAACGAGCGCCTCACTTTCGAACTGACCGGGGCGCAAAAACGCGTCGTCAAGGAAATCCGTGCCGATATGAAGAGCGGACACCAGATGAACCGCCTGCTGCAAGGCGACGTGGGCAGCGGCAAGACGCTGGTGGCACTGCTGACAATGCTCATAGCCATCGACAACGGCTGCCAAACCTGCCTGATGGCCCCCACCGAAATACTTGCCAATCAGCACTATGCCAATATCAGCAAAATGCTTGACGGTCTCGGCGTCAGCGTCGAGCTGCTGACCGGAGCCCTAAAGCCGTCGGCAAAAAAGAAGATAAAACAGCGCCTGAAAGAGGGCGAAATCGACATACTTATCGGCACCCACGCTGTAATAGAGAAAGATGTGCAATTCAAAAACTTAGGTTTTGTTGTCATCGACGAACAGCACCGTTTTGGCGTCGAGCAGCGCTCGAAACTGTGGACCAAGAGCGCACAGCCGCCCCACGTGCTGGTGATGACAGCAACGCCCATACCGCGCACGCTGGCAATGACCGTCTATGGCGACCTGGACTGCTCCATCATCGACGAGCTGCCTCCGGGACGCAAAGCCGTAAAGACCATCCACGCCACTGACCATCAACGTCTTAAAGTTTTCGGCTTTATCCGCGAACAAATTGCCCGCGGCCGTCAGGTATACATCGTTTATCCACTTATCGAGGAGTCGGAAACTATGGACCTCAAGGATTTGATGGACGGATACGAAAGCATAGCCCGCGAATTTCCGCTGCCGCAATACCAGATCAGCATCGTCCACGGGCGTATGGACAGCGAGGCCAAAGACTATGAGATGGGTCGCTTCAAACGCGGCGAGACGCAGATAATGGTCAGCACCACGGTTATCGAAGTGGGTGTCGATGTGCCCAATGCGTCGGTGATGATTATTGAAAATGCCGAGCGTTTCGGCCTGTCGCAACTGCATCAGCTGCGCGGGCGCGTGGGACGCGGAGCAGAACAGTCGTACTGTATCCTGATGACCGGCAACAAGCTTTCGAACACCGCGCGCGAGCGAATAAAGATAATGGTCGATTCGACCGATGGTTTCCGCATTGCCGAAGCCGACCTGCGGCTGCGCGGTCCTGGCGACCTGCAAGGACTGCAACAGAGTGGCATTCTGCAGCTTAAGTTGGCTGACATCGTTGGCGACGAAACCATTGTGCGTGCCGCCCGCGAAACCGTGCAGGAGATACTTGAAAAGGACCCGCGTCTGGAATCGCTAGACAACGCCTGCCTGCGCCTATACCTGCAGAAAAACAAGCGCGCCCTTGCGTGGGGGAAGATTAGTTGAAAGTTTAAAGTTTAAAGCTTAAAGTTTATAATTGGAAGTTGAAATATGATGAAGATAAAATCCACCTTATTAATTACCTTATTATTATCGATGTCTTGTTCAGCTTTTTGTCAGAACAGCAACATCGAGAAAGGCCGGAATGCCGAAAAGCTTGGTCTTCAGGACCGTGCCCTCTCCTACTATCAGCAGGCTGTGGCTGACGAGCCCGAAAATGCTCTGCCACTTTTGCTGGTCGGCAAACTGCAAATGCAGCGCAACCACTATGACGAAGCAGCCATTGCACTGCAACAAGCTGTTTCGATGAACGATACGATGTCCGAAGCTTTTGAGAATCTGGTGACTTGCTACATCGAGAATGGTGACTTCGACGGTACACGAAGCGGTCACTTCAACGGTGTGGACGAGCTGCTGCAACTGGCCGAACGAGCCATCGAACTAAATCCGAACAGCGCCTCCGCATATTGCAATATGGCGTTGATTTACAACTTCAAAAAGAATTATACCAACGCCATCAACTGGGCCAAGAAAGCCTTGGAAATAAACCCCAAGCTGCCGCGAGCAACAAACACCCTTGGTGTGATTTACTATAACCGCGGCAACGACAACGACGCCCTTGCCCAGTTCCGCAAAACACTGGCCAACGACCCCGACAACATCGATGCCTACTACAACCTCGGTGTGATGTATACCCAGCGCAACAATTACGAAACTGCCATCTCGCACCTGCGCAAAGGCCTGCAGCGCGACAACAAGTCGATAAAACTCTACTATTATCTCGGCATCGCCTACGCCCAGCGCGGCGACGACAAAAAGGCAATTCAATGCTACGAAACCATCATCAGCCTCGACAGCACCTATCTTCCTGCCTACAACCGACTTGGTGCCGTATACGGAATGAAGGGCAATTACGACGAGGCCATCGCCTACCACCAGAAGGCCAGCCGCATCAACCCCAAGGATGTCGACTCGTACAAATGCCTGGGTCAGGTATATACCGATAAAGGCGACTATGTCAAGGCTTTACGAAGCTACCAAAAAGCAGTGGCCATCAACGACCGCGACCACGAGACCTACTGCCTCATCGCCAAGCTTTATGCCAAACAAGGCAACAGCAGCCGCGAGACCGCCAGCTACAAAAAAGCCGCCAAACTGGGCAACAAAGAGGCCCAGGCCTGGATGGTCTCGCGCGGAATGGCGTGGTAGAATGCCGACCAACAAAAGGCAGTTTCCGTATCGCGTTTGTGACACAATAAATTTTCAACATTTTTCAACACGCGCGTACATATTAAAAAAAGTGCGTATCTTTGCAGATTGTAGAATTACGCACAAAAATGCCACTAACAATTGATAACGAACTAGTTGAGCGCTTTGCCAGAAACTTGGGCAAAGCACGGAAAATAGTAATAGTGTCGCATATGAATCCCGACGGCGACGCTGTGGGTTCGTCGTTGGCCAGCTACCACTGGCTGCAGAGTGCTTTTTTTGCCGGCGAAAGCAAGCCGGAAATCAGCGTGATTCTTCCCAATCGCTGTCCGGTCGATATGCGCTACCTGCCCGGTTCGCAATGCATCATTGATGCCGACAGCAATCCAGACCAATGCAAACAGAAAATAATTGATGCCGATTTGATTTTGGGCGTCGACTTCAACAATGCAAGTCGGATTCTGCCCCTCGATACAGCCCTGATTGAAAGCAAAGCCGTGAAGATGCTGGTGGATCACCATCACAACCCCGACACCGAGATGTTCCACACCGTTGTGTCGGTTCCCGACCTGTCGTCGACCTGCGAGCTGCTGTATTGGCTCTTTGCCCAAATCATCGGAGACAGCTCCACCACGCTGGACACGGCACGCTGCCTGTTCCACGGCATCAACACCGATACGGGCTGTTTCGCCTACGCCAACGAAGACCCATCGCTCTACGAAGCAGCGGCGGCGTTGCTGCATCACCCCGTCGGAGCTGCCGATGTCCACAACCGCACATTCAACAACTACAGTATCAACAAAATGCGCATACTCGGCTTTTTGTTGAGCCAAAATCTGAAGATTTTCCCGGAGGTTGGATTTGCCTATCTGCACATCAATGCTGACGAACTGGCATCGTTTGACGGCACACCCGACGACCTTGAAGGCTTGGTGAACTACACGCTTATGATGCAGCCAATGCAGGTTGGAGCAATGGTGAAAGAGACCCAGGGACGTGTGCGTCTTTCATTTCGGGCAAAAGGAGATTTCGATGTCAACGTCTTTGCGCACAAGTATTTCGGCGGCGGCGGCCACACACAGGCCAGCGGCGCCACTTCGCCCTACGATTTCAACACCACACTAAAAGTATTGGAAGACAATATGCTGCGCGAACTTTCTGACCATATAAAAAACACTTCAAACCAATGAAACGGCTGCTCTTGATATATGTTTGTTTCCTCTTGGCTGCCTGCCATAACGACCCGCCGTTGGTTGGCCGCCCCAAGGTGCAGTCGCCCGACCTGAAAGAACATATGATCAACGCCAACAAAACCATCGCCAGTTCGGAGGAAACAGCTATAAACGAATATGTTGCCCGACGTGGATGGCAAATGGAGCGCCTGTCGGAAGGAGCACGTGTGTGGGAATACAGAAAGGGCAATGGAAAAAAAATAGAATTTGAGGACAGCGTACATATTCGTTATGATGTCGAAGCAATTAACGGAAAATTAATTTACAAAGAGATAGAAGAAAATTATGTTGCCGGCAGACGCCGACAGATGATTGGTTTAGACCAGGCTGTATTGCAACTGAGCCACGGCAGCCGGGCCAAAATCATACTGCCATCCAACCTGGCATACGGCATTGGCGGCGACGGCGACCGCATCACCCAGTCGGCAATACTGGTCATTGACGCAGAAGTGTTATAAATAGACAGAACATATTGATTTAAAACGAAAAACAACAATAAATTTAACAATTAAAAAAAATGAATAAAAGTTTAAAACTTTTTGCCGCACTTGTTATCGGAGCCACAATGCTGGCCTCCTGCGGCGATGGATTCAAAACCACTAAAGACGGTTTAAGATATAAATTTTTGGAGACCAACAAAGATGCCCAGCAAGTTCAGATGAACGACGTGCTGGTCGGCACCTGTGTCGTCAAGCTGAACGACTCGATTTTGGGTCGTATGGACACTCCCGACCGCATACTTATGGTCAATCCTTCCGCTTTCAAAGGCGACCTTACCGAAGGTTTGATGATGATGCACATTGGCGACAAGGCTATCTTTGAAATCGAGGCCGACTCCGTTGCCAAATTCGGATTCAATTTCCCCGAGATCTATAAAGCCGGCACCGGTATGAAGCTCGTCTACGAAATCAACCTTACCGACATCATCACCCGCGAGGAGATGGAACAGGAACAGGCCAACTTTAGAGAGAATCTGCAACAAGCTCAGGCTGCCGAAAAGGAAGCTCTGGCTCAGTACGTTGCTGAAAACAAAATCAAGGCTACTCCCGACGAGGAAGGTCTTTACATCATCGTCAACAAGAAAGGTAACGGCCAGAAGGTTGAAATCGGTCGCCAAGTGGCCATCAACTACACCGGTCGTCTGCTCAACGGCAAGGTGTTTGACACCAGCATTGAAAGCGTTGCTAAAGAGAACAATATCTACGATGACCGCCGTCCCTACGAGCCCCTCAGCTATCGCGTTGGCGAGCAATCGCTTATCCGCGGATGGGAAAAGGGTGTTATCAACCAGCCTGCCGGCAGCAAGCTGACCCTCATCATTCCCTCGGCACTTGGCTATGGTCCTCAGGATTTGGGTGCCATTCCCGCCAACAGCTCGCTGATTTTCGATCTCGAAATCGTTTCGGTAAAGTAATTTTGTAAAATCAACATAAAACATATCAAAAACAATGCTGAATATAGTTTTATTTGGTGCGCCAGGTGCCGGCAAAGGTACGCAAAGCGATCTTTTGGTTGAGAAATACAAACTTAACCACATATCGACCGGCGACCTGCTGCGCAAGGAAATTGCTGAACAGACCGAACTTGGCAAACGCATCAAAGGTATTATGGATTCGGGAAGCCTTGTCAGCGACGACATCGTTGTCGAAATGATTGACAATGCCATTGCAAAAGATACGCAAGGTATTCTTTTTGACGGTTTTCCGCGCAACGTAGCCCAGGCTGAGACCCTCGATAAGCTGCTGGCAAAGCACGGCCGTAAGCTGACCTGTATGGTTAGCCTCGATGTGCCTCGCGAGGAACTGATTCGCCGTATGCTGGAACGCGCCAAGGTTTCTGGTCGTAGCGATGACAACGAAGAGACCATCAAAAACCGACTGAAAGAATACGAGGCCAAGACCCTGCCCGTAGCCTCCTATTATGAAGGCAAGGGCCTGCACGTCAAGGTCAACGGTTTTGGCGACGTCAAAGAGATTTCCGCCAATATCATTGCAGAAATCGAAAAACGCAAATAAAACATTTGCCTATTGAGTGGCAATGGTTTAGCGACCATTACCACTCCCAATGTCATAAAATAGACTATCTTTTTCAACCATAAAGCCATAACAGGATGACCTCAAATTTTGTCGACTACGTTAAAATACTTGTCAGATCGGGCAAAGGTGGTGCCGGCTCGGCACACCTTTTGCGCGTGAAATATAATGCCAAAGCCGGTCCCGACGGTGGCGACGGCGGTCGCGGCGGCCACGTGATGCTGCGCGGCAGCACCAACAGATGGACCCTTTTGCACCTGAAATACACCAAACACGTCTTTGCTGAAAACGGCCAGAATGGTGGCCAGAACCTCTGCACCGGCCGCGAGGGAGAGGACCAAATACTCGACGTGCCACTGGGCTGTGTGTGTCGTGATGCAGAGACTGGAGAACAGCTTTGCGAAATCACAGAAGACGGCCAAACAGCCATCATAGCCAAAGGCGGTCGCGGCGGCTGGGGCAACGACCACTTCAAATCGCCGACCAACCAGACTCCACGCTACGCTCAGCCTGGCGAACCGGCCGAAGAAAGATGGGTCATCATCGAGTTGAAAGTACTTGCAGACGTGGGACTTGTAGGTTTTCCTAACGCAGGCAAATCGACATTCCTTTCTGTAGTTTCAGCCGCGAAACCGGAGATTGCAGACTATCCGTTCACAACGCTAACCCCCAATCTGGGCATCGTGAAATACCACGACGACCAGTCGTTCTGCATAGCCGACATTCCTGGCATCATCGAAGGAGCGTCAGAAGGTAAAGGACTGGGACTACGTTTCTTGAGACATATCGAACGCAACTCGATACTGCTTTTTATGGTGTCGTGCGAAAGTATGGACATCAAAAAAGAATACAACATCCTGCTTAAAGAGCTGAAAAAATACAATCCAGAACTACTTGACAAAGACCGCATACTGGCAGTAACGAAATGCGATATGCTTGACAGCGAAATGATTAAACAGATGAAGAGGACACTGCCACGGACCTTGCCTACGATTATGATCAGCGCCGTTTCGGGCTATAACATCAAAGAACTTAAAGATTTGATTTTCGCCAAATTGAATGGAACGGATAATAACGATTGACAAATCGGTTTTCTGGTGGATTAACAACCATCACAACGACTGGCTGGACTGGACAATGTGGACCTTCAGCCAATCGTTCAGTTGGGCTATAGTCATATTTCTAGTATTCATTTTCATCACTTTACGAAAAGACCGCCATAGTTGGTTGTGGGTATTGGCAGGCATGGGACTCTGTTTTTTGCTTGCCGACCAAATCAGCAACGAAGCCATCAAAGACGGCGTGCAACGGCTACGTCCCTGCTATGAATTGGATGGCGTGCGAATGTTCCGCACAAGCAAAGGCGGACATTATGGATTCGTCTCTTCGCACGCTGCCAACGCTTTTGCCGTGGCGATGTTTTTAAGCCTGATGTATGGCGGTCGGAAAAGAACTGCGATAGAGCATACTCAAACATCAGAAAAACAAGCCGATAAATGGTGGCAGAAAACAGGCAGCGGTTTTCGCAGCAGACTACTCCCCTACCTACTCTTTTGCTGGGCAATAATAACGGGCTACAGTCGTGCATACCTGGGCAAACACTATCCTGGCGACATTGTTTGCGGGGCACTTCTAGGACTTGGAATAGGTGCCGCAGTCTATTTTGCCATATCTTCTATCAGACGCAAGATCGCATCCAAATCACTAGCGTGAAGCACTTTGCGTTTACGCTCCTCGCTGCCGGGCAACGCCTTCGACAGCAGACACCAGTATTCCTTTATCTTTCTGATTTTGGCCTGATTGGATACTTCCATTTGAAGTATGTCATTTACCAATGAAACGATAAAAACCTGAGCCGATGTCATCTGCATTTGCGACGACAACTCGGCATCATTGAAATCGTCTGGCGATTCGGCACGTATCTGCATAGGCAACAATGGATTATACAGAGCTCCGCGTCCTATCATCACATCCTTTACCTCGGGAAAAAGCGTACGGATTCGACGATAGTCGTATGGTGTGCAGATATCACCGTTATAAACAACATTGTGCTTTATCTGCGGCAGGATTTGGGCAAATTTTTCCAGAAAAACCTGTCCCGAATACATTTGCTTTCCTGTACGTGGATGGACTGTGACCGAAGCTAGTGGATAATCGTTCAGAATTGGGATTATTGCATCTATCTCATCTATCGAATAATATCCCAGCCTGACCTTGACAGAAAGGGCAACTTTCAGTCGAGGAACAACACTATCCAAAATGCTACGCACTTCGTCGGGATAAGGCAGGATGCCGGAACCACGATGCTTTGCCGCAACACGCCGCATCGGGCATCCCATATTCCAATTCACCTCGCTGTAGCCCAATTCGTTAAGACGATTCGCCAATTCGACAAACCCTTCCGCTTCGTGCCCCAGCAATTGAGGAATGACAGGCATAGAGCCCTCATTAGCTTCAGGCAGGACATCCTCGACCTTGATCGTCGCATCCTTAAGATTGCCGTGCGTGATAGAAAGGAAAGGGCTTATGGCACAATCAAATGCGCCAGGATAGCAACGTTGGAACGCCTTGCGGAAAAGCAGTTCGGTAAGACCTTGCATAGGTGCCAGAATAAGCATAGCAAATTATATATCAACGGTTTTCCTGTTGTTCGTGCATCTGTTTACGCTGGGCAATATAGGCATCCATCTTTCCTGCCAGATGTCTGCCTGTTTGCTCGACAGGTCTATACAACATTGACGTCTGCTTGACATCGTGCTTCAAGACCTTCTCATTCAAGTCAATAACAGCGACATAATAAAGTAATACTCCAACTATGCAAAGGCCCTTCAAAAGTCCCAACAAAGCACCTGCCAAGTTATTGAAAATACCCACGTGCATCAGCTTGACAAATCTCTCTACCAGTTTAGCCACCGAAAGCGATAAAACAATGACAAGCAAAAAGATAACAAAAAACGAAATCAAATATGCATTCTGTCCGTCGAGACCAATCAAAGCCGAGAACCAGTTTGCGAAGCGGACGGCAAGGATACAACCGAATATCACGGCCGCAAGCGATGCAAACTCAAAAATCAGACCGCGTCTATATCCCTTGAAAATCAAGTAGCCTAGCGGAATAGCGATTATCAGGTCAAGAAAATTCATTTTTTATTTTTACCAATTTATGATTATCGAATCTTTTAACAAATCGAACAACAAAACGTAATTGCCCACAAAAAATTGTAACAATACAAAAAAATGGTTTAAAAACATCAAAAACGTGTTATTTTGCGATATTTTTGTGACACTTTAAATATTTTTATTATATTTGTAGTTTGAAAACAGATAGGCAATTTGACATAACTGATACACTTTCTGTTTTTTACGCATAATATATATAAATTACAGATTCAAAAAAGCGTAAAAACAACGAACCATCAGTGTTTTCACAACAAAAATTGCTCCTATTTATAGACAAAAAAACCTAAAAATTAGTCCGCCACCAATAAAAGGCGGATAGGAACAGCCTCCAATGGGACTGACCATAACGGGAGTGTATACAATGCTGAAATTTTTCAATTATAATATAGCAGAAAGTCTTGAAACCATCAGTTTTGATGGCGGTACAACCGTCGTCAACTGTATGAACCCCCACTCTTTTGTCAAGGCGCTAGACGACAATGAGTTCCGAACTGCCTTGGAGCGGAGCGACATACTACTGCCCGACGGTGAGGGCATCTGTATGGCGCTGAACCGATGGGGCGGCAAGAAGGTAGACAAAATAGCTGGCGACGACCTGCACCGCTTCCTGCTTGAAAAGGTATCTGCGCGCAAAGGCAAGGTCTACTATATGGGCAGCACCGAGAGCGTGCTCAACAAGATATCCGAACGCATCGGAAACGAGTATCCCGATTTGACAGTCCGCACCCATTCACCGTCATTCTGCGAGAAGTTGTCCGACGAGGAAAGCGAAAGCATCATCAACGACATCAATGCTTTTAGCCCTGATGTTCTGTTCGTTTCGATGACAGCTCCAAAACAAGAAAAATGGGTCGAACTCCACCGTGACAAACTGACGACACCCAAAGTCATAGCATCAATCGGAGCCGTATTCGACTTCTATGCCGGAACCGTAAAACGCGCCCCGCAATGGGCTGTGCGGATGAAATTGGAATGGCTGTTCCGACTGCTGAAAGAGCCGCGACGTATGTGGGAACGCAACTTCGTCTCCACACCCCGCTACCTGCGTTGGATCTGGAAGCATCGGTCAGAATTGAGTTTAAACCAAGAATAATTTTTTTTAATTTAGCTTTATTATCAACAAAGCAAAACGATAATTTTAAACACTGATATGAAGAAAAATTTTTACAAATCATTGATTTTCGCCTTTGTGGCGCTTTTGGCAACAAGTTGCGGCACCACCGAAGAATTTGTTCTGCTGAACGACCTGGATGTCGACAGCTACTACAAAATGCAGCAGATGCAAGAATTGAAAATCAAGCGTGGCGACGATCTTCGCATCGTTGTGACACACAAATTGCCTATGCTGGCCGAGATGTTCAACAACAAAATCAACACCGTGGAAGGCGGCGAGTCATTGACGACCTACACCGTCAATGGTGACGGATACATCAACTATCCCCTTCTCGACAGCGTCAAGGCTGAAGGCCTCACTTGCTCAGAACTGGAACAGAAGATGAGCCAGATTATTGCCGACAGAGGTTTGGCTTATGGAGCGACTGTCAGCGTGAAAATCACCAACTTCAAAGTGACGGTGATTGGCGAGTCCGGAACCGGCATCTACGAATTTGAGGACGGCCGTGCAACGATTTTCGACCTCGTGGCAAAAGCCAATCTGGTGCAGAGCAACAGCAGCTTCAATGGCGGTATGGGCATCCGCAGAGACAAAATCCTGATTATGCGCGAAGTGGATGGCGTACTCACATCCGAATATGTCAGCCTCCTTTCTAAAGACATTATGTTCTCGCAATACTACTACCTGCAGCAAAACGACATAATCTACGTGTGGCCGTCGCAAACGACGATACGCAACAGCAACAAGATTTTCGATTTCTGGTGGAGCCGCCTGTCTATAGTGACAACAGCAGTAAGTGCAGTGACACTACTCGTCACCCTGTTCGGAAAGAAAAACTAGCACACCCCGGAAACAGAATCAGACACAGCCAACAGCGTGAAACAAGCCAACACTTTTTGACGAACGTAAACGCAAGTAACGCAATATGATAGATCAAGCAAAAGTTGAAAACACAACGGTAAGGAAAAACACCAACCGCTTCATTATCCACAACATAATAGAGCTGTTTTTATCAGCGTGGTACTGGATTGTGGTTTCGATGGTGATATGTTTTGTTGGTGCCTGGCTCTACCTCAAGATGAGCCCAGACACCTACTCCATCGCTGCCACAATGCAGATCAACTCGCCATCGACACCGATGAATCAGGACGTTATGAAGGCGTTCCGTTCACCCAGCACTGCCGAGAAGGAAATCCATTTCTTCAAGTCGCACCAGGTGATCCAAGACGTCATCGAAGATCTGAACCTTACCGTAACATACATCAAGCCGCACCTTTTCCTCGACGAGGATATGTACGACAAGACACCTGTTGACATACGTTTCATCGACAACAGCTACCCCGCGTGCAGTTTCAATATCGAGTGCCGCACCGACAGCTACACCATTTCGACCATCGAGACCGAGAAAGGCAAGACGGCTATGGTCTGGAATGGCAAATACGGCGACACGCTGATAACCCCCAAAGGCGTGATTGTCGTCAAACGCCGCGACGGTTTCGCCAATATCGAGAATGAGAAAATGCGCATCAACTACCGCCCGCTGAACGAAGCCACGGGCTACTATATGGGTCGTATGAACGCCGCCATCATTGACGAAGATGCAGGCAATATCCGCCTGTCGATGAACGACATCAACTTGAAACGCGGCATCGACATCATCAACCTCTGGATCGAATCGTACAACCGTCACACCGTGGAATACAAAAACCGTGTGGCCGAAAACACAGCGCGTTTCATCGAAGAACGTCTGAAGGTCATCAGCGTCGAGCTTTCCGACGTCGAGGGCGACCTGGAAGAATATATGCGCGAGCACAACATCAGCGATATGAACACCGAGATGGGCTCGAACATCAGCAGCCGTACGCAATACTCGCAGGCACTGGTCGACGACGAGGTGGCCGCCCGTGTGGCCCGCGACCTGAGCAACAAGGTGCGCGAAGCCGCCCCCTACACCATCCTGCCCAACATAGCGCTGGGCGACAACAGCGTCAACGCCCTTATCGAAGAATACAACAAACGTGTCCGCGAGCGCCAGGTGCTGCTTGCCAATTCCAGCAGTTCCAACCCCATCGTTGCCGAGCGCGAATCGCAGATGGAGACGATGCGTGCCACCATCCTGCGCTCTATCGAGAACTACATACAGTCCATACAGATACGCATCCGCGAATACCGCAATCAGACTTATCGTACCACCAGCGCAATCAATATGGTACCCACCCAGCGCCGCGAGATGCAGTCCTTCACTCGCCAGCAGTCCATCAAAGAGCAACTCTACCTCTACCTGCTCAACAAGCGTGAAGAGAACGCACTGAAACTGACCATCACCGAAGCCGACACGCGCGTTATCGACTACGCCGCAGGCTGGAAGATTTCGCCAGTCCCATCGCACGCATATTCAATGGCATTCATCATTGCCCTGCTGATTCCCATCGGAGTGATCCTGCTCATCAAATTCCTCGACGTGCGCATCCGCAGCAAG
>JAFWYO010000122.1 GCA_017517715.1 Bacteroidales bacterium | reverse complement strand
TGTCGCAGCCAACGGATGCGACTCGACGGTGACGCTGCATCTGCAAACCGTAATCCGTAAGGACACCATAACTGTAAGAGACACCATCTGTCTCGGCGAGCTGTATAATGGCTATGGCTTTTATGCCAAGCCAACGATGCCGGGCACTTTCACATTCCAGCGCGACAGCGTGGACGACTTTGCTCAGCGACACTATGTTTTAAAACTGTTTGTCAGCCCGACAGACTCAACAGTCCTGCACGTCAGCATCGATGCCGGCGACACCCTTCGATACGACGGTACCGCCATCGCTGACAGCGGCGAGTATATCTTTCATTTCACAAACCAATATGGGTGTGACTCGACGGTGACGCTGATCGTTAGCCTCAATGCGGTTCCGGCAATACCCGAAGAGCCGTCGATGTACAATATATGGTTTCCCAACGCCTTCACGCCCGATCAGGAGACAAACAACCGCTTCCGCGGCCACCTCAGTTTTGAACCCGTCAAGTATGAATTGTATATCTACAACCGCTGGGGCAACTTGATTTTCAGCACCACCAACCCCAGTGCCGCTTGGGACGGTACCGCCAAAGGCATACCTCAACCACAAGCAGCATACGTGTACAAATACGAAGTCGAACTACCCAACGGCATTGTACGCGCCGGCATCGGTACGGTGACTATGATAAGGTAATAAAACGTCTTGTTGATTATTAGATTATCACAAATAATGAAAAAAAATGTGACAAAAACGGCACTTCCGCGTCTTATATATAAAAGCTCCATTAGGCTTGGTTAAGAAAACGTATTAATAAACGCACAAAAACAACACAACTATGGCAAGAAAGACCCTCACCTTTGCGCTTCTCGCGCTGATGGCAATCGCCGCCCACGCCCAGCGCTTCGAATGGGCCAAGAGTTTCTACGGCTATGGCGACGATTACTCCAATTTTCCCTGCGGCCTGGTGGCCGACGCGGAGGGCAACACGTACCACCTTATGCAGGTGGCCAGGGGCGGCTGGTTGGACACCATCGACCCCTTCGAGACCATCACCAACCATAACCGCAGCCTGCTGCTGGTCAAGATGTCGCCCGACGGGCAATACCTGTGGCACCGCATCATCAACCCTTGGGAGCGTGGCGGCGACAGCGGCGTGAAAGTACACGACCTGCGTATGCTTGGCGACACGGCTCTGATGATGATGGTGGACATTCCGCTGCCATACACCACCGTCTACGACAATATAGTGTGGACAAAGCTCTACTACCTCGACACGCTGCTAACCACCAGCGAGTTGCTGCTGCCAACGGATAGTGTGTACAATTGGAGGGCCACGGCCTTCATCACCCTAGGACTGGACGGCACGCTGCTGGAACACCACTTCCTGCAGGTCACCTATCTCGACAGCGTGGGACAGCCCGTCAGGCGCGGGCAAAAGGTGTATGGCGAATGGCTGACCAATGGGCATTTCGATGTGGACAGCCGCGGCAACATCTATGTTGTCCGCCTCACTCAGGATTGGGTCTTCTCCGGGACGGAGACTCTGCACATCCACGATGGCGGATTGAGCGGGTACCGCTTTATGGTTGACGGCACGCACTTCCTTACCCATATCCAGCCATACCCCACGGGCTTGTGGAACCAGCAGGTGCTGAAGTTCTCGCCCCATTTCGACAGTCTACTCGACGCTTCCTACATTGCCGGCGATGCGCCGTGGGTCGACCCCCTCAACACCAACTGGCTGGACATAAGGTCGTTTGATATCCACGACGACGACCAGTTGTACTTCACCTTCAATATAAAAGTAGAACACGACAGCATACCCATTGCACGATCGAACGGGCTTGTGCTGCAGGTGGACACACTCTCGCTGGCCTGGGGCACCGACTGTATGCTCCGCCTCGACACCGGCCTGAACGCCAACTTGCTGATGCAATTTGACTACGTTCCTGGCGACAGAAACTACCCGGCGGTGATGCTCAGCGCCACCTGCACCGACACCGCCACGGGGTCGCTCTTTGTGCTTGGCATTGCAGGAACAGATTCCTTCACCGGCAACAGCAATCCGCACCAGATCATCTACCGTGGCGACACCCTTGACAATCGCAACGATGCCTTCTGGCTCCGCGTGGGGATTGATGACGGGCGCTACCTCTCCTACGGGCGGATGCACTCCGCCTGGGGTAGCTCGGCGGGTGGCTTGTCCATCGCTGCGCGCGACAACCGAGTCTTTGCGCAGGTGTGCTACTCGGGCAGTGTTTACTTTTCCTACACCGTACTCAACACCAGAGGAGCAAGCGAAAAAGGACTGGCTCTGGCGCAGTGGGACTACGACGGCAACGAGGTGGCCATATACCCCTTCCACTGCACCCATCCTGACAGCCAGCCCGGACACCTGCTGCTGACGGACACCGCAGTATACGTGACCGGCAACAGCTTCAGCAGCCCCACCACCTTCGGCGACATATTCTGTGGCAACGGACAATACATAGCCAAGTTGGTCGACACCTCGATGCGCAAGCCATACGTCCACCCCAACCTCCACGCCAACCAGTCGATTGTCTGGCCTGGCGGCAACAACCTGCACATCCCTCATCCCGAAACCAATCCTGACCTTCCGCTCAACGCCACGGCCACCAGCGGCCTGCCTGTGAGCTATATCATCTCCGACCCGTCGATGGCGAGTGCCGATATCAGCGAAGGCAACGTGATTCTGGTGGCGTTGCGTCAGCAGGGCATCTGCCAAGTCACTGCCATCCAGCCTGGCACCAGCTACTGGAACCCCGCCTCGCTCACCAAGACCCTCTACATCGGAACAACGCCGCCACCGCCCATAGGGATAGAAGATATAGAAAAACAAGAGCTTGTCTGCTATCCAAACCCAACTACCGGCATAGTGACTCTCCAAATTCAAAATTCAGATTTCGAAATTCAAAATTGCTATCTCACCGACCTCTCCGGCCGCCGCGAGGAGGTCCGCCTCACACCCGACGCCCCCGGCCAGTACACCCTCGACCTCACCTCCCGCCCCCAAGCCGCCTACCTGTTGACATTAACCACCGCCGACGGCAAGCAGCACACGGTGAGGCTGCTGAAACAATCGGACATCTTTGGCAATTAGTCATCATCAGAAACGATAACAATTATGAAGAAAATCTTTTTACTCGGCGCAATGAGCGCATTCCTGTTGCTGACGGCATTCCAGTGCGGCAGCGGGTGGGACAATGACGACACCGAAGCGTCAATCGTTGGTTCCTGGGAGTATCAAAGTTGCCAAGAGCACTACTATTATAGTTGGCCAACTCCTGGCGACACTATTCTTGACCAAATATACCCACCAGTGCGCGATGTTTTGTTCGAAGCAGGCAACCACGCAACGCTGGAGTTGGAATCAGGATATACAGTTTACCCTCCTCATTATTTTAACTCCGAATTCGAATGGTCAATGTCTGGTAACTCTGATACAGTCTTTTTAAGTAACCCGGATCCAGACTTTGGAAACTACGTATGGGAGATTTTGGAACTCACAAATACGCAGTTGGTCGTTCGATATGCGACATTCCAAGCAGGACCGGAGTCTGGTACTTCGAGTGTCTACACAACCACCTACCGCCGTCGCTGAAAAACGTCGGTTTGTCACGCTGAGAGGGTGACGTTGTCAAGCTGAGAGGGTGACAGCGTCACACTGAGAGGGTGACAAACCACACCGCGAAATCTGTTGCGGCAGATTTGTAATCCGACGCTGCTTAATATAAGGATTTACAATCTGCAAATCAATGAAACCTGGTTTGACGGAAGGTCTTTTTTCTCGGTATAAAAAAGTCGGTCAGATATTTACAGCTAACCATAAATCATTTTTCTATAATTTTTGCAAGAATTTGCATCCTTGTTCGTCTATATATGCAGGACAGGGACGCGACCGCATTCTGCGGTCGTAAGAATAAATGAAATGCACCTATGTCGTCGACGCAAACGGCAACGCCACATTTGAACCTACCGACATACGTGACGTCACAGTTCCGGTGACCGACCTCGACTACACAGTCGTCGATACCCTTCGGTATATCCCTCAGGTCTGCACTCCCGACGGCCAATGCTAATAAAAAAAACGGGCAGAAGTGCCCGCTTATCGATTTGGTACGCAAGCATCCCTGCTTGCGAAAATTTGATTAAGCCTTGTTATGCGAATCTCTCCTGGATTTCGTTTTTCATAAATTCGATAGCCTCGTCGGTGGGAATCTTGCTCTTGGCGCAGCTTTCGAAGATGGCACCGGCCAGGCTGGTGGGGTCGGCGTCGGCAGACAGCTTGACGGCGCTGCCGTTAATGAGGTTGATCATCTCCTCTTTGGCTTCGCGGATGCGGTTCCAGCTCTCGGCGCTGAGGTAGACCTGCTGGCTGAGGTTGTGCTCCCACTCGTCGCGGATATTCTTGGTCATAGCCACTTGCAGGGCTTTGATGTCCATTCCGGGGCGGAAAGTGCGCAGAATAAGGCTGTTGGGCGATATGCGCTCCAGGTAGAGGGCCATACGCTCGTAGGCCTGCAGGCGGATGGGGGTGACGACCTTGAGCGACTCCTTGTGCTCGTCGATCTTCATCTGCAGCATCTGCGTCTTCTGCTGGTTGTCGAAATAGGTCTGGGCGACCTTGTAGAATATGAGTCCCGTCACGCCGACGCTGAGCAGGGCCGTGAGGACGATGATGATTGCTATTGCAGTTGTGGACATTTAAACAATTAAAAATTAATAATTAAAAATTAACAATTGTAAGAAGCAAGATGTTAATTGGATCTCTAACCTTTAACCTATTATCTTTAACCTTTAACCTCTAACCTTTAACCTTTACAAATTAATCCAGTTTCAGCACGGCGAGGAAGGCGCTCTGCGGCACTTCGACGTTGCCCACCTGGCGCATACGCTTCTTGCCCTCTTTCTGTTTCTCAAGCAGTTTGCGCTTGCGGGTGATGTCGCCGCCGTAGCACTTGGCAGTGACGTCTTTGCGCACCTGGCGCACCGTCTCGCGGGCAATGATCTTGCTGCCGATGGTGGCCTGGATGGCCACGTCGAACTGCTGGCGCGGGATGAGGTCTTTCAGCTTCTCGCACATCTTGCGACCGATGGGGTAGGCGTTGTCGACGTAGGTCAGTGTCGACAGGGCGTCGACGGGGTCGCCGTTGAGCAGTATCTCGAGTTTTACCAGCTTGCTGGGTTTGAAACCGTTGAGGTAGTAGTCGAACGAGGCATAGCCCTTCGAGATGCTCTTCAGCTTGTCGTAGAAGTCGAAGACCACCTCGCCAAGCGGCAGGTCGAAGGTTATCTCGATGCGGTCGGTGGTCAGGTAGTTCTGGTTCTTCAGTATGCCGCGCTTGTCCATACACAGCTTGATGACCGGGCCGATGTAGTCGGCCTTGGTGATGATCTGTGCGTGGATGTAAGGCTCGTAGACCTCGCTGATGTTGTTGGGTTCGGGCATTCCCGACGGGTTGTAGACGTCGATTTCGGTGCCGTTGGTCAGCTTCACCTTGTACTGCACGTTGGGCACGGTGGTGATGACATCCATATTGAACTCGCGTGTCAGGCGTTCCTGCACAATTTCCATATGCAGCAGACCGAGGAATCCGCAGCGGAAACCGAAGCCCAGGGCCAGCGACGATTCGGGCTCGAAGGTCAGCGACGCGTCGTTGAGCTGCAGCTTCTCGATGCTGGCGCGCAGCTCCTCGTAGTCGTCGGTGTCGACAGGGTAGACGCCGGCAAAGACCATCGGCTTGACCGATTCGAAGCCGTCGATGGCCTTGTCGCAGGGCTGCTCCACGTGGGTGATGGTGTCGCCCACGCGCACCTCGCGGCTGCTCTTGATGCCGCTGATGATGTAGCCCACATCGCCGGCTTTCAGCTCTTTGCGCGGCTCCATATTGAGGCGCAGCACACCGATTTCGTCGGCGTGGTAGTCCTTCTCGGTGCTGACGAACTTGACGTGGTCATTGGTTCGCAGCGTGCCGTTGACGATGCGGAAATAGCTGATGATGCCGCGGAAGGGGTTGAACACCGAGTCGAAGACCAGGGCCTGCAGCGGAGCATTCTCGTCGCCCTTGGGGCAGGGGATGCGGTCCACTATGGCGTCGAGGATTTCGGGCACGCCGACGCCCGTCTTGGCGCTGCACGACAGGATGTCCTCGCGCTGGCAGCCCAGCAGGTCGATAATCTCGTCGGCCACCTCTTCGGGCATTGCGCTGTCGAGATCTATCTTGTTCATCACGGGGATGATTTCCAGGTCGTTCTCCAAGGCCAGGTACAGGTTCGAGATGGTCTGGGCCTGGATGCCCTGCGTGGCGTCGACCACAAGCAGGGCCCCTTCGCAGGCGGCGATGGAGCGGCTCACCTCGTAGCTGAAGTCCACGTGGCCGGGGGTGTCGATGAGGTTCAGCACGTAGGCTTCGCTGCCGCGCTGGTAGTTCATCTGTATGGCGTGGCTCTTGATGGTGATGCCACGTTCTTTTTCAAGCTCCATATCATCGAGCACCTGGTCCTGCATTTCGCGTTGCGAAACGGTGTTGGTCACCTCCAGCAGGCGGTCGGCCAGCGTGCTTTTGCCGTGGTCGATGTGGGCGATGATACAGAAGTTGCGGATGTTTTTCAATGTCGGAAGTCGGGAATTGTGGTTGTCGAATTATTTTTTTGCCGTCGGCTTGGCCTCGGCGTTTTTGGCAGCGGCCTCTTTGCTGCAGGCTTTCTGGCCGTTCTTGTTGCAGGCCTTCTGGCCGTCTTTGTTGCAGCACGGTTTGGTGGCTTCGGGTTTTGCAACCGCGGCCTGTGCTCCGGCAGCCTTGCCGCACTGTTTGTGGTTGGGGCAGTTGCCGCAGCCCTTGTGGGCCACCTGTGCGTCGGCCTTGTCCGATTTTGCCGTTGCGGTGGTGGTTTCAGCCTTTTTGGCGGGTTTCTTTACGGGTTCCTGAGCCATAGCGATGCCTGCGCAAAGCAGCATAGTGCAGGCCAACATAACGATTTTCTTCATAAGTCGATAATTTAACGGTTAATTATTATTAATTATGAAAACATAACGCTGTCGGCACGGAAAAATTATGTCTGCCAAAAAAAAATTAAAAAAAGATAGTTCCACAGTGTGACATTTTGCCATCTTCTGCGTCTACTATGTGAAATAATTCATCCCGAAACACAATAAAAAACTTAAAATCGCGTTAATCATAATAGTAATTTAAAATCAAACCACTTATGAAAAAAACAGCTCTTTTTGCAGCAGCTGCTGCTCTGCTCATCTTCGGAGCCTGCCAGAAAGACGGCAAGTACAACCCCAAGGAAAAGATTTCCATTGTTTCGGAAGAGTACTGTAGCGTTTCTTCCTACTTCAGCGGTGAAGAGTGGGTTACGGATTCCAGCATCACGCCCAAGCACGTCTCCGAACAGTGGACCTGGGACGGCAAGAAGCTGTCGCAGATTGCATACATTGGCTATGACTATGACGACCAGGGCAATATGGTGCCCGACGGCCAGGATCTCGTCAAGTTCAACTACGACGGCAGCCAGATGACAGAAATCACCACCTCCTACGGCGAGCGTATGACCTTCACCTACGACGGCAAGAAACTGCAGAAAGCCGAACTCTACGACGGCACCGCAACGCCATATATGACTTACGAATTCGAGCACGACGGCAAGAAGATTAGCTCGATGACTGTAACTATGGCCGGGGTATATTATGACAAAAAAGGTGCCAGGGTCGGCCGTCTCGAGCACTTGCTGCTGGGCAACATAATCCCTCAGACCAAGAGCACCGACAAGTTCGTCTGCCAGATGCACGCCAAGGCCGCAAAATCGACGGAGTCAGTCAAAATGGACCTCACCTGGGACGGCGACAACGTCAGCAAGATTACTGCAGTGACTCCCTATGGCAATGCCACGATGACCCTTACCTACGACGACAAGAACAACCCCTTCAAGAACTTTGGACCTATGTTCGGATTCTACGGTGAGACCGAAACCGGCGTCGAATTCTGCAACAAGAACAACATCACCAAGATGGTCATTTCCGACATTGAGGGCGGTTCGGACGAAGAAAACTACACCTATACCTACGACGGCCAGTGGCCCGTCTCGTGCACAAATATGTATAGCTACGAAGACGAATACAGCAGGGGAACCAACAGTCGTACAGTTTATTACGAATACGAATAATCCCCCTTCCCGGTAGCAGCCGCTGGTTGTACGCTTAGTCAAGCCAAAAATCGTACTGTGCTGATAATTAGGCTGGAAGCGAAAATAAGAGTACGTCTGTCCGAAAAAAAACGGCACCGCTGTAAAAAACGGCATCGTTTTGCTACTAATATAAGCGAACCAACAAAAAAATCGTGACCTATGAAGCGAGGCAAACGTATCTGCAAGGAATTGAAGGCCGTGCGGCGCCGCATCGCCGACGAGAACGGCATCGCGCTCGACCAGCCCGAATGCACACACACGGGCGACTGCAGCGGCACCTGTCCGCGCTGCGAGGCCGAGGTGCGCTATCTGGAACAGGCCCTCGAGCGGAGGCTCCGCCTGGGCCGTGCCGCCACGGTGGCGGGCATTTCGCTGACGCTGGCGGCCTGTGGCGGTTCGGGCGGCAGCACCCTTGCCACCGACACGCCCCTGCCGGGCGACACCTCGCTGCCCGCCAGCGGCAGTGACTACCCGGACGACAGCCTTTTTGTTGAGGGCTTTGAAGAGGAGCCCGAAGTGTCCGCGGTTTTGGGGATTGTAGAGCCAATTGAAGACGATACCATTCCGGTAGTTGGCGATATTGAGGTCATTGATGTGCAGAAAGAAAATGATACTGCCGGCGAAGTTGAGGTGTATGTTTTTCCCGAAGAGTATCCTTCGTTCCCTGGCGGCGAAGAGGCGCTGTACAAGTTCATCGGCAACAACCTGCGCTATCCCGAAGAGGCTCGCGATGCCAATGTTACGGGCACTGTCATCATCCGCTTTGTTGTCGAAAAGGACGGCAGCATAAGCAACGCCACGATTGCTCGCGAGATCGGCTGCGGCTGCGGTCGCGAGGCCCTGCGCGTGGTCAATATGATGCCCCGCTGGAATCCCGGCAAGCAGGGCGGCAAGCCCGTCCGCACGGAATTCATCCTGCCGGTGCAGTTCTATCTCCGATAGGCTTGGCGCCCTGTGGCAAAAAACAAAGGTGCCCGTCGGATGGCGGACACCTTTGCTAGTGTACGAAAGTCTGAGAATCAGAATTTCACGATGTCGATCAGACGCACGCCGTCGAGCCAGACGGCTATGCAGCCCACGGCGCCGTCGTCGCCGGTCTCGTCCCAGGCCTCGATGGGCTGGAGGGTGCGTGCGTTGACGATTTCGAAATATTCGGGTTCGAACTTCAGCCCGTCGGGGCACTGGTCGGCATTGACTTCGTGGAAAGAGCCCAGGGTGCTCATCACCCATTCCTTCACGTCGTCCACATCCTCGTATTCAGCCATTTCGGCGGCCTGCTCGAGGGTCTCGTGGATGGCCGGAGCGATGGCGCGTGCGGCGGGCGAGAGTCGCATATTGCGGCTGCTGAGGGCCAGACCGTCGTCGGCGCGCACGATGGGGCAGGGCACGATTTCGATGGGATACTTGATCTGCTCAATCAGGTTGCGGATGATGGCCAGCTGCTGGTAGTCCTTCTCGCCGAAATAGGCGCGGTCGGGCTCGGCGATGTCGAACAGGCGGCGCACCACGACGGCAACGCCCGAGAAGTGGCCCGGACGCTGCGGTCCCTCCATCACCTCTTCGAGGGGTCCGAAGTGGTAGACCTCCTTGACCGGTTCGGGATACATCTCCTCGACCGAGGGGACAAGGGCGTAGATGGTTCCCTCGACGCCTTCGATCAGCTTCAGGTCGGCATCCACCGTGCGCGGATACTTCTCCAGGTCTTCCTTGTTGTTGAACTGTATGGGGTTGACAAACAGGCTGACAACCACGACGTCGTTCTCCTGTGCGGCGCGGCGAATGAGCGACAGGTGTCCCTCGTGCAGGGCGCCCATTGTGGGCACCAGGCCTATGCTTTTGCCTTCTTTCTTTGCTTTGCCAACGGCCTCTTTGATGGCCGCTACTGTAGTGAATTTCTGCATTATATATCGATAGTTTGATTGACAATATGTTTGTTTTCTGCAAAAACCGCTTTGGCTTTTTCCCAAAAAACTAATGCATAACGCAAATCAAACATTATTATTATTGCCGACCGCTAAAAAATGTTTGTTGTTGACTGCTAAAAAAAGTTTATGGCTGACCGCTAAAAAACGTTCCGGCAGCCGCCTTGCAGCAGCACCAAGCAGAAAGCGGTTTTTTAACTGACACAGAACCATAGCTTTAAGGCACCTTCTCTGCCCGTTGTACGCTATATGTACGCTATATGTACGGTATTTGTACGCTTTCGAAGCGTACAAATACC
>JAFWYO010000121.1 GCA_017517715.1 Bacteroidales bacterium | reverse complement strand
TGCCAGTCCCGCCGGGGAGATGGTATGGCAGGGGATCCGTCCGGTTTCCAGTGCCGCAAAGTCTGCGAAATCCGTTCCCCATTCGGCATTCAGTGCGCCGATATCCGCATACTGTTCCCGCAGCCATGCAATCAGCCCTCTCCGACTGTATTCGGGCTGGCAACAAACCCGCCAAAGTGGCCAAGATGACAACAAATATGAGATAAGTCACAACATATTTTGGCGTCAGAGAGATGCGGATAGGCACATTCGGATCGTTGAGCAATGCGTTGATTTCTGGAGTCAAAGCATAGGCAACTACCAAAGCCATAGCGAAACAGGTGGCGGTAAACAATAGCGATTCTGCCCAATACTTAAGGCGAATATTGTTTCGGGTGGCTCCTACCAGACGACGGACAGCCATCTCCTTGGTGCGTTTGCCCGACAAGGCAAAATTAAGGTTGAGGTAGTTGAACACTGCCGACAAAAGCAGCAACAGACCAACCAGCAGCAAGGTGCGAATACTCTTGGCGTCGCCGTGGTTAAGGTTTGTATTGCCCTCTTGGAAGAACAGTTCGTTCGAACAGGGCATATTGAGTTTCTCGAAGAAATACTGGCCATAAAAATCGGGGTAGGCCTCCTTGCAGAGCGATTCCAATTTGGCATAGAGCGCTTTGGTATCGGTGCCTGGCATCACCTTGAGGAAGGGTATGGTGCTGCCATAGTGGTCAAAAGGCATCTCGGTGGCAAAATGGTTCCACTTATGGTGGTCGCTGATATACATATCAACATTGGGGAGAATGGAACCTTCGATGTCGCTGATGATGGCACCCACCACGATATTGCCGCCCAGTTCCACAACGCTTCCAATTTTCAGGTCGTGGCGCAAGGCAAAACTGTGGCTAACAATAGCGTTGTCGGTCGACTCCAACACGGCAGGGCTCCCTTCTTCGAAATGGATATTGCTGAAGATGCCGAAAAAATCTTGATAGACGGCCGACAGCGAAACCTCTTCCACCTCCTCTTGCCCCTTCAATTGCATAACAAGGCCGGGACAATAAATACCCACCGCCTCCACCTCCGGAATACGCTCCTCAATCAAGGCTGGCATACCGTATGTGAGTCCCAGATAATCGGGCATTCCCAAGGCATAGACCCGATCGCCGTCGGGGGTACTGTGGGCAGCGGAATACTGTTGCCAAGCATAGCTGCCCAGAATGATGACAAACGCCAGCGAAAGTATAAGCCCCAAGGCCTGGATGGAGGCATAGAGTTTGTTGCGCGAGAGGAATTTGAGATAACTTTTCATTTTGTTATTCTTTACAGTTCGTTTTTCAAGTCGTTGACTATCTGGCCGTCGAAGAGGTCGATGGTGCGCTGGGCGATGGCGGCGTCTTTGGGGCTGTGGGTGACCATAACAATGGTGGTGCCTTCGGCGTTGAGTTCGGTGAGGAGGCTCATCACCTCGCGGCCGTTCTTGCTGTCGAGGTTGCCGGTGGGCTCGTCGGCGAGGATGAGCTTGGGACGGCACACACAGGCGCGGGCGATGGCCACACGCTGCTGCTGGCCGCCGCTGAGCTGCTGCGGGAAGTGCTGGGCACGGTGGCTGATGTTCATACGCTTGAGCATAGCGGTGACGCGCTCCTTGCGCTCGCGGGCACCCATATTGAGGTACTTGAGCGGCAGCTCGACGTTCTCGTAGACATTCAGCTCGTCGATGAGGTTGAAACTTTGGAAAATGAAGCCGATGTTGCCCTTGCGGAAGCGGGTGCGGTCGCGCTCCTTGAGGCCGCCCACCTCGGTGTCGCCGAACCAGTAGCGGCCCGCCGTGGGGTTGTCCAGCAGGCCCAGGATGTTGAGCAGGGTGGACTTGCCGCAGCCCGAGGGTCCCATAATGGCGACGAACTCGCCGTCTTTGATTTCAAAACTTACGCCGTTGAGCGCGATGGTTTCAATTTCTTCCGTGCGGAAGATTTTCTGAAGGTTTTCTACTTTGAGCATATTGTTGATGTTTTATTATTATTCGATAATTACTTATTTTTCTGCATTGAGTATGTTGGCGGGGTTGGCGCCTACGGTGCGGTGGGCTTGGAAAGTGACCGACACGAGGGCCACAAGAAGTGTGGCGATGCCAGCCAAGGCGAAAATCCACCAGTAGAGGGGTATACGGTAGCTGAAGGTTTCGAGGTAGAAATGATTCACCACCCAGTAGGCAATGGGCGTGGCGATGACAAATGCCACCAGCACTAGCTTCATAAAGGAGCCCGTCAGTGCGCGCTGCAACTTTCGCTGCTCGGCTCCAAAGACTCGGCGCACGGCCACGGTGCGGCGCTCTTGCTGCATATAGTAGGTGCTCATAGCCACCAAGCCGAGTGCGCTGACCAGCAGGATGAGGAGGGTGAAGAGGGCCATAAGGCGGCTGAGACGCGTTTGGGGGGCGAAGAACTCGGCTATCTCGTCGTCGAGGTAGACGGCGTCGAAGATGTCGTTGGGGTATAGTTCGGCGACGATGGCTTTGACTCGGTCGTAGGCCTCGCGGTCGTTGCCGGTGTTCTCCACTAAGATGGTCCAGGGAAAACTTTGCGCGGTGTATTCACCGTAGTTGTAGATGAGTGCTTCCTTGTTGTCGGACAGTATGTCGTAGAATTTGAAGTCTTTGTAGACACCGCCTATTTCCATCGGACCGAATTCAAACTGAAGGGTTTCAGAGTCGAGAGTGAGTCCGAATTTATTGATGGCAAATTCGTTGAGCCAATAGTGGCCGGGGTTGTGATTGTCGCGGATGGGTTGAAGGCCCAGCATATTGAAGTAGTTGCTGTCGCCCTTGATGATTTGGAAGGAGGCTACCTGGCCATCAGCAGTGTTCATAGTGTTGTTGTTGGTGCCGCGGAAGGGGGTGCCCTCGCCGAAGGCCACGTCCTTGATGGAGGGTTCCTGCAAAAGGCGTTGGCGCAGGGGTTGTAGGTCGGCGGCACGGCCATAGTGGTTGTCGAAACGTAGGATGTGGTGGGTGTTGTAGCCAAGGGGGGCACCCACGATGTGGCGCACTTGCAGCAGCATAGTGAGGGCGGTGACAAGCATAACGACGGCCACGATGTTTTGCAGTACGATGAATATTTTGCTGTAGACCTGCTTGGTGCGCAGGCGGAGGCTGCCTCGGACCACCTCGATGGGTTGCGCCCGCTGGATGAGGAGGGCGGGGATGATGCCTGCCACGAGGCCGGTGAGCAGCACGAAGACGGCGGCCAGCAAGATGCGCGGCAGGGTGATGCTCTGGAAGATGGAGAATGGATAGTCGAGCATACGGCTGGCGGCTGGCGATAGGACTTCGGCCAGCAGCACGGCCAGGAGCATAGCCACGGCACACATAAGGGTGCTTTCGGCTATCATCTGGAGTGACACACGCCAACGTCCGGCTCCCAGCAGGCGACGGGTGGCCATCTCTTTGGCACGGCGGCCGCAGAGGGCGGTGGTGAGGTTGACATAGTTGAGCAGCGCGAAGGCCAGCAGCACCAGACACATAGCGGTGGCCAGCCCCACGAAGGTGCGGCTGCCGGTGTTGATACTCGGGGTGTGGTTGCTGTTGTAGTTGTCGAGGAAGTAGATGTCGAGCAGGGGGATGAGGTTGACCTCGTGCCGCTCGCCGTTTTGGTATGTCCAGTTGATTTCTTTCATAAAGCTGAGAAGATCGTCTTGCTTGGGGGCGAGGTCGGCACCCGGGCGGGTCATAACGAAGGTGAGACAGAAGCCGCTATTGCTCATCCGCTCGTTGTTATAGCGGTTGTAGTGGACGCAATTTTCGCCACGGACGATGACGTCGGGCTGCTTGAGGGTGCTGTTGCCAAAGTCGTCGAAGATGGCAGCAACGGTCAGCTCTGTGAGGTCGCCCTCGTTGCCGTAACGGAGGGTTTTACCCACGGGGCTCTCGCCGGGGAAATGGGCGTTGGCAAACTGGCGGCTGATGGCGCAGCGGTGGTCTGAGGCTTTCCATTCGGCCGCGCTGCCCTCAACCAAGGGGAAGGAGAAGATGTCGAAAAAGTCGATGTCGGCGTATGCCATATTGGTGTTTATGGCCTGCTCGCTTGTGCCTATATAGAAGGGAGACTTTTCGAAGTAGGCCCAACAGGTGGCGGCCTCTATCTCAGGGTAGCGGTTTTTGAGGTGGTTATGGAGCCAGTAGCCGGAGACCAGGTTCTCGTCGTTGCCCACGAGGTAGATGCGGTCGGCGTTCTGCTGGAAGCGGTCGGTGCTGCGCTGCCGCTGCACATAGACAGCCAGCAGCAGCACGAAGGCCATAGAGAGGGTGAGGCCAATCAGGTTGATGGCAGCATAGAGCTTGTTGCGCGAGAGGAATTTAATGTAACTATTCATATTGTTGGTATGTTATTCGTTGTTCGTTAATCTATAATCAGCACCTCGCTTTCGCCGTAGTGGTCGTAGCTGCCGGTGAGGACTTTCTCGCCGGGGCGGAGGCCTTCGAGGACTTCGTAATACTGCGGGTTCTGGCGGCCGATGCTGATGGTGCGCTTCTCAGCGCGGTGGGGGTCGGTGAGGACGTATATCCACTTGCCGCCGGTGTGCTGGTAGAAGCTGCCGCGGGGGATGAGGACGGCCTCTTCGCTCTGGCCCAGCTGCAGGTTGAGGTAGTAGGTCTGGCCGGCGCGGATGTTGTCGGGAATGGTGTCGCCGAAGAGGAAGTCGGCCTTGAACTTGCCGTCGCGCACGTCGGGATAGACCTTGCGAAGGCGGGCGCTGTAGTGCTGCTCCTGCCGGTCGAAGGAGGCAAGGAGGCCGGCGGTGACGCGGTCGATGTAGTGCTCGTCGATTTGGGCTTGAATCTTGTAGCTGTCGAGGTTGTTGATCTGTCCGATGGCGGCACCGGGGTTGATGTTCTGCCCTAGCACGGCGTCGAGGAGTCCTATCTGTCCGTCGATGGGGGCTTTGACGTTGAGGTTATCCTTGCGGCGGCGTATCATTGCCATATTAAGGCGCATATTGCTCAGATTGTCGCGCAGCTGCTGCAGTTCCTCGCTGCGGTAAAGGCTGTCCTGCCGCTCGCGTTCGCTGACCACCTCCAGCTTGTCGCAGGCCAGCTGATAGTCCTCTTTGGCCTTGAGATATTCCTCGCGGGCGATGAGGCGCTCGTCCCAGAGCTGCTGGCTACTCTCGTAGGCGCGCTTGGCACGGCGCACTTCGACCTGCAGAGAGAGGCGTTCTTGACGGACGGAGAGTTTCTGCTGCTGCATACTGATGAGGGTGTTGCGGAGGATGTTTTCTTTCTCGGCCAGCTCTGCTTCGGCGTTGAGGATTTGCAGGTCGAGGTTTTCGTTGCTCAGTATCAGTATAACGTTGCCAGCCTTCACTTTAGTGCCTTCCTCGGCGACTATCTGCTGGACGATGCCGCCCTCGGTGGGGCTCAGCTGCACAGATGTCATCGGCATCACGGTGCCGCTGACGCGGATGTAGTCGTCGAAGTCGGCGCGGAGGACTTGGCTGACGGTGAGGGTGTCGCCGCTGATGCGCTGTGTGCTGCTGTGTGGCCGCACGATGAGGAAGAGGATAAATGCTGCCAACACTGCCGCACCCCAGTAGGGGATGGCTTTTCGGGTGAAGGCCCTTCGCAGGCCTTTTTTCTTTTCTATTTGTCGGTCCATATTTCGTTATTATGTATTTTTACAAAAGTTTTCCTGTTCGATAATAGTTGAGCTGGTGCCGTTTCAGCTGCAGTTGGAGCAGGGCGTTGATGTTGTCGGCTTCGGCGGTGAGGAACGACTGCGAGGCGGTCTGGTATTCGATGGCGGTGATGAGGCCCAGGGCGTACTGACGTTGAGCGAGGAGGAAGGCCTGACGCTTTACTTCGGCCATCCGTGTGGCCTGACGTGCGGCGGCTTGGGCTGTTGCCACCTCGTCGCGGGCTCGACAGAGGGCGTTGTCGCGTTCTTGCTGGGCCTGTTCGAGACGCGCTTGCGCCCTTGACACTTCGTTCTTGCTCTTGTTGAGAGCCAGGCTGCGCTGTCCTTTGCTGTAGATGGGGATGCTCAGCGTGAGCTGCACATACTCGCCGCCGTTGTTTTTCCATTGCTCGCGGAAAGGCAGAGGCTGATAGCCAGCCATATCTGGATATGTGTAGTAGGTCGTCGACCAGCCGGCATTGAGCGACAGCGACGGCGACCAGGCGCCGCGAGCCTGCTGCAACTGCAGCTGGGCCTGGCAAAGTTGGGCCCCAGCTATCTGCACGGAAGGAAGAACAAAGGCGTTTCCGTTATCGTTTCCATTATTGTTTTCGTTTTTCGTTATCGTTTTCGTTATCGACAGGCTGCTGTCGAGGGGCCAGCACATTGTTTCCTTGAGGGTGAGCAGTGCCTGCTGCAACTGGCCCTCGGCCTGCGTCAGCTGGAACTGGCGCTGGGCCTGTTCGGACTCCATTTGCACCACGTCGGCGTGTCCCTTGCGACCCAGTGCCTCTTCGCGCTGGGCCTTAAGGAGGGCACTGTCGGCAGTGGCGGCCTGCAGGCGCAGCACCTCGACGAGTCGGTCGTAGTACACTACCTGGTAGTAGGCCTCCATCGTGGCCAGGCGCACCTTGTCGGCGGTCTGCCGTTCCTGGCTGAGTCCCATCTGCTGCTGCACTTTGGCGATGCGCAGCCTGTTGATGGCTTGGAATCCGTCGAACAAGGTGATGCCCGCCGAGAGGGAATAGCCGTTGTGGAAGGTGGTGAAGTCGGTGTAGGTGTTGGTTTCGGGGTCGAGGTTGCGGCCGTATTGGTTGTAGGCGTAGCTTTGTGCGCTGACGCTGGGCGTGAAGGCGTTGAGAAGGGCTTGCACCTTTTCCGCACGCTCGTCGCTGCGGTCGGCGGCGGAGAGGCGCATCTCGGTGGAGTGGCTGACGGCGTAGTCCATACAGTCCGACAGGCTCATCGGCTGCCCGTGGAGTGCGCTGCCGCCGAGGGCGAGGCTAAGCAGAAGGAGGGGTAATGTTTTACGACGGGTCATTTTTTGATTATTAAGTTGTTTTGGGTACACCAGCGTACCAAACAACTCGGACAACAAGAACCGTGCCAAAAACAATACTTATTTGATTTCCAAAGATTTCAAGAAAACCAATTGGAACAAATGTGTAAAATTTCTTTACACAAGTGTAAAGATAATGTGTTAATTCGTGAATTCGTTAATGTGTTAGTGGCTGCCGCAGTCTTTTTGATGTGTTAATTCGATAATAAGGGGAGTTAAGGGGAGTTAAGGGACAATACGAATTATTATTCTCTAATTATGGTTGCGTCAGCCACTAACGCACAAACACACTAACGCATTAACACATTAACACATTCACTCATTCATTTGTTTTTCAGCGTAATAAACGGTATCAGGATTTCTTCCATCGAGATGCCGCCGTGCTGGAAGGTGTTCATATAGTACTGCACATACTGGTTGTAGTTGTTGGGGTAGGCGAAGAAGTCGCCGCAGTGGGCAAAGATATAGGGCGAGGTGATGTAGCGCTTGGGCAGGAAGATGCGGCGCGGCTCCTTGACTTCAAAGACCTGCTTGGGGTTGTAGTCGAGCAGGCGCCCTTGCTTGTAGCGCAGGTTGACCGATATGTCGCGGTCGCCCTTGACGCGCACGGGGTTGTCGATGCGCACCGAGCCGTGGTCGGTGGTGATGACGACGTTGACGTCGTGTTCGGCCAGGTATTTGATGACTTCGAGCAGCGGCGAATGTTCCATCCAGGAGAGTGTTACGGAGCGGTAGGCACGCTCGTCGCTGGCCAGCTCGCGGACGATGTTGCTGTCGGTGCGGGCGTGCGAAAGCATATCGATGAAGTTGTAGATAATGATATTCAGCTTGTTGTGCATCAGATTGGGCAGACTGTCGACGAGTTCCTTGCCGTGCTGCACGTTCAGCACCTTGTTGTAGCTGTGCTTGATGTTGAGGCCGTGCCGCTTCAGGTTCTCGCCCATCAGCTCGCTTTCGAACTGGTTCTTGAAGCCCTCCTCGTCCTCGTTGACCCAATACTGAGGGTACTTGCTCTCGATTTCGGCGGGCATCAGGCCCGAAAACATACTGTTGCGGGCAAACTGGGTGGTGGTGGGAATGATGCTGTAGTATATCTCGTCGCGCTCCGTGCGCAGATATTGCTCAATGAGGGGCTGGATGTACTTCCACTGGTCGTAGCGGAAATTGTCGATGACGATCATAAAGGTCGGCCGCTCGTCCTGCAGCAGCGGAAAGAGCCGGTCGCGCACCACCGTGGGCGACATCAGCGGCTTCTCGCTCGTGCCGTTGACCCAGTCTATATAGTTGCGCTCGTAGAAGCGGCAGAACAGCTGGTTGGCTTCGGCCTTCTGCGAACGGAAGATGTCGTGGATATTCTCGTCCTCCGTGTTGGCTAGCTCCAAATCCCAGTACACCAGCTTCTTGTACAGCTCGACCCACTCGTCGGCGTCGAGCCGGTCGGAAAGCTGCATACTGATGTCGCGGAACTGCTGCTGGTAGCTAAACGTCGATTTCTCGCTCACCAGACGGCGCGCCTCGGTGTGCTTCTTCACCGAAAGCAGTATCTGGTTGGGGTTGACAGGCTTGATGAGGTAGTCCGAAATCTTGCCGCCAAGGGCCTCGTTCATAATATGTTCCTCCTCGCTCTTGGTGATCATAATCACCGGCACGCGCGGATAGAGCCGCTTGATTTCGGCCAGCGTGTCCAGGCCGCTGATGCCCGGCATATTCTCGTCGAGAAACACCAGGTCAATGTCGCCGTCGGCCAGTTCGTCGAGGGCTTCGCTGCCCGAAGTTACAGGTATGACTTTATAGCCCTTGTCTTCAAGGAAAAGGATATGAGGCTTGAGGAGGTCGATCTCATCGTCGGCCCAAAGAATTCTTATCTGATCCACTGTATCTTAATTCGTTAATTCGTTAATTCGTTAATCCGTTAATTTGTCAGTGTGAATTGTGGCACGAACGCGCTCGTATCACAGGTCACTATTCACATTCACTATTCATCACTATTCGCTATTCATTATTCACATTAACGCATTTTCTTTTTTTTTCGTATTTTTGTCATCCACAAAAAGAAGGGCTTCTGCAAGGAATGCCCTTATAAGTGTTTGATACCCACTGAAAAATGCAATTGACGGACTTCTATAAAAACTCTGGATTTATCGCCGGACTTTGTGCTGGACTGGCCGCAGACCAGGCGCGCATCCACATCAATGGCCTCACCGGCAGCCTGCCCGCCGTCGTCGGCGCCACCTTGTCGCAGTGCCTCCCGCAAAGCAACCTCCTCTTCGTCGCCGCTTCCAAAGAGGACGCCTACTACCTGCAAAACGACCTCGAAACCCTCCTCTGCCCACAAAACGAAGGCGAAAACGAAAACAAAAACGAAAACAAAGACGAAAACGCAGCAGCCATCCCCTCTCGGAGAGGGGTGCCCGAAGGGCGGGGTGTGTCGCACTATACTGACATCTCCGTTCTCCGTTCTCCGCTCGACGTGATGCTCTTCCCAACCACCTACCGCCGTCCCTACCACACCGACGAAACCGACAACGCCAACGTCCTGATGCGCTCCGAGGTGGTCAAGCAGCTCGCCAGCGGCCGCCGGATGGTCGTCGTATCCTATCCCGAAGCACTCGCCGAAAAGGTCGTATCCTCCAAAACGCTGACCCGCAACACGCTGCAAATCTTCAAGGGCAGCAAGCTCGATATGGACTTCGTCATCGAAACCCTCCAGGAATACAACTTCGAGCGTGTCGACTTCGTCGTCCAGCCCGGACAGTTCGCCGTCCGCGGCGGCATCATCGACGTCTTCTCCTTCGCCAACGAAAAACCCTTCCGCATCGAATTCTTCGACGACAGCGTCGACTCCCTCCGCAGCTTCGACCCCGTCACACAGCTCTCCATACGCCATTTCGACCAGGTCAGCATCATCCCCGACCTCGAAAGCCACCAGGGTGGCGCCATATCCGTCGAGGAAAAAGTCAACCTGCTGCACTATTTCGGCTCCAACGACATCGTCTGGGTCTACGGCCTGATGTTCATCAGCGAAACCATCGAAAAATGCTACACCAACGCAGTGGCCGAATACCGCAAGATCGCCACCGATAAGGAGCAGGGCATCGTCCGCCTCCACAACGCCCAGCCCGACCAGCTCTACTCCTCCGCCAACGAGTTCCTCAAAGAGCTCCTCAACTGCCGCGTCATCGAGACCGGCAACTCCTCCTTCTTCAAGAACGCTACCGTCATCGACGCACACAGCGAACCCCAGCCGCCCTTCAACAAGCAGTTCGAACTCCTCAAGCAGTCGCTCAACGACTACTACAACCGCGGCTACCAGCTCGCCATCAGCGTCGGCAGCCAGCAGCAGCAGCGGCGCCTCGACAAAATCTTCGACCAAACCGACACCGACTTCCAGCTCACAACTTTCAACTTCCAACTCAGCCACGGCTTCATCGACCACGACCAGCACCTGCTCCTCTACACCGACCACGAAATCTTCGAACGATACCACAAATACACCGTCCGCGACCTCAGCCAGAACCGCGAGGCCCTCACCCTCAAGGAGCTCTTCGAACTCAAGCCCGGCGACTACGTCACCCATATCGACTACGGCATCGGACGCTTCTCCGGACTCGAAAAAATCGACAACCACGGACACCAGCAGGAAGTCATACGGCTCGTCTACAAAGGCGGCGACACCCTCTACATCTCCATCCACGGGCTCCACAAAATCAGCCGCTACGTCGGCAAGGAAGGCAGCCAGCCCACCCTCAACCGCCTCGGCAGCAACACCTGGCAGCTCCTCAAGCAGAAAACCAAAAAACAGGTCAAAGACATCGCCCGCGACCTCATACAGCTCTACGCCAAGCGCAAAGCCACCATCGGCTTTGCCTTCAGCCCCGACTCCTACCTCCAGAACCAGCTCGAAGCCTCCTTTATGTACGAAGACACACCCGACCAGCTCAAGGCCACCATCGACGTCAAGCACGATATGGAAGCCCCAGCACCAATGGACCGCCTCGTCTGCGGCGACGTCGGCTTCGGCAAGACCGAAGTGGCCATCCGCGCCGCCTTCAAGGCCGTCTGCGACTCCAAGCAGGTCGCCGTCCTCGTTCCCTCCACCATCCTCGCCTTCCAGCACTTCAACACCTTCTCCGAACGCCTCAAGGACCTCCCCGTCAATATCGACTACCTCAACCGCTTCCGCACCACCAAGCAGCGCAACCAGATAGCCCGAGACCTCGAAAGCGGCAAGCTCGACATACTCATCGGCACCCACGCCATCACCAACAGCAAGCTCAAATTCAAAAACCTCGGTCTCCTCATCATCGACGAGGAACAGAAATTCGGCGTCAGCGTCAAGGAAAAACTCAAACAGTTGCGCACCAACGTCGACGTCCTCACCCTCACCGCCACACCCATACCGCGCACCCTCCAGTTCTCACTGATGGGCGCCCGCGACCTCAGCGTCATCCAGACCCCGCCGCCCAACCGGCAACCCATCCAGACCGAACTCTCGCCCTTCAGCGAAGAGCTCATTCGCGACGCCATCAGCTTCGAACTCTCGCGCGGCGGACAGGTCTTCTTCATCAACAACCGCGTCGAAAACCTCACCGAAATCGCAGGCCTCGTCAGCCGC
>JAFWYO010000120.1 GCA_017517715.1 Bacteroidales bacterium | reverse complement strand
ATGCGGATGTTCTGGCTCTTGCCGGTGGCCTTGTCGAGGGCGCTGACGTTGAGAATGCCGTTGGCGTCGATGTCGAATGTGACCTCAATCTGGGGCACTCCACGCGGTGCTGGCGGAATGCCAGCCAGGTGGAAGCGGCCGATGGTCTTGTTGTCGGCTGCCATCGGGCGCTCGCCCTGCAGCACGTGGATTTCGACCTCGGGCTGGTTGTCGGCAGCGGTGCTGAAAACCTGGCTCTTCTTGGTCGGGATGGTTGTGTTGGCGTCGATCAGACGGGTCATCACGCCGCCGAGGGTCTCGATACCCAGCGAAAGAGGAGTGACATCGAGCAGAAGCACATCCTTCACCTCGCCGGTCAGCACACCGCCCTGGATGGCAGCGCCGATGGCGACCACCTCGTCGGGGTTGACACCCTTGTTGGGGGTCTTGCCGAAGAATTTCTCGACGATGGCCTGGATGGCGGGGATACGCGTCGAACCGCCCACGAGGATCACCTCGTTGATGTCGCTGTTCGAAAGGCCAGCGTCCTTCATAGCCTGACGGCAGGGTTCGAGGGTAGCCTGGATCAGGTCGTCGCAAAGCTGCTCAAATTTAGCGCGAGTCAGCTTCATCACCAAGTGCTGCGGCACGCCGTCGGCAACGGTGATGTAAGGCAGGTTGATTTCGGTCTCCTGGCTCGACGAAAGCTCGATTTTAGCCTTCTCGGCAGCCTCTTTCAGACGCTGCATAGCCATCGGGTCCTTGCGCAGGTCGATGCCCTTGTCGCTCTTGAAGCTGTCGGCCAGCCAGTTGATGATCTTCAGGTCGAAGTCGTCGCCGCCCAGGTGCGTGTTGCCGTTGGTCGACTTGACCTCGAACACGCCGTCGCCCAGGTTCAGGATCGAGATATCGAACGTACCGCCACCGAGGTCGAAGACGGCCACATTCATATCCTTATTCTTCTTGTCCAGACCGTAGGCCAAAGCAGCAGCCGTAGGCTCGTTGACGATACGGCGCACCTTAAGGCCTGCAATTTCGCCAGCCTCTTTGGTAGCCTGACGCTGACTGTCGTTGAAGTAGGCCGGCACGGTGATGACGGCTTCGGTCACCTCTGTGCCCAGGAAGTCCTCGGCGGTCTTCTTCATTTTCTGAAGCACGATAGCGCTGATTTCCTGCGGAGTGTAGAGGCGTCCGTTGATGTCAACACGCGGGGTGTTGTTGTCGCCGCGAACCACCTTGTAGGGCACAGCTTCAATTTCCTTCTGCACGCGGTCGTAGGTCTCGCCCATAAAACGCTTGATCGAGTAGACCGTGTTGTGAGGGTTGGTGATGGCCTGACGCTTGGCGGGGTCGCCCACCTTGCGGTCGCCGTTTTCGAGGAATCCGACCACCGACGGGGTGGTGCGGTTGCCTTCGCTGTTCATAATGACCACAGGCTCATTGCCTTCCATAACGCTGACGCAGCTGTTGGTCGTTCCTAAGTCTATACCAATGATTTTTCCCATAATTTATTGTTTTTTATTTTTTTCGTTGATAAAATGTTTGTTTGGACGCTTCTGCCAGAGCAGAAACTCAAAAACAATTCAACAAAAAAAGTGCCAATCTTTGGCGTGTCCGAAAAACTGACAATTTGTCAGTAGCCAGAAAACGGGCTGACACGATTGTCAGTTTTTCCGTTGTTGCCTGCATTACCGTGTCATCATTTTTTTAGAAGCTATTTAAAATTGATTAATGGATTTTATTACGTGGGTGATGGATTTTTGTTCATTACATCGGATTGCGAGTGCTGGATTGCGAGTGCGACACACCCCGCCCTTCGGGCACCCCTCTCCGAGAGGGGATGGCGCGGTAGCGGTCTGGATGTCAGATCTTATGGTGCAATTATTTGCAGAAAAACGGACTGCGTAGCCATCCCCTCTCGGAGAGGGGTGCCCGAAGGGCGGGGTGTGTCGCACTCGAAAATCCAAATAGCAAATGGACAGACTTTGTGTGTCGCACTCGAAAATCAAAATAGCAAATGGACAGACTTTGTGTGTCGCACCATCAGAACATTTTTCAACGCTATCAAAACTTGTTTCTGTCTTAAATTTGAACAGTTTCTTAAGAATTCTTATAAAACAAATTGAATCTTTTTCTTTATTTTTGCGTATATTTGCAATTGCAAACCAAAACTGCCAAACGATGAAAAAACATTGTATCAGACTTGCAATCATCATAATAGCGACATTCGGCATTTCCTCGTGCATCGTCTATCATCCGCACAATGCCGAGCTGCCGCTGCTCCACAAGCAGGGACAGATGCAGGCCGAAGGGTCGCTGTCGATGTCGGCGCCGCTGCTGGTGTCGCCTGCCATCAACGCCTCGTTCGCCTATTCGCCTATAAACAAACTCGCTACGCAGGCCGCCGTCAGCATCACCGACTTCAAAAACCTGTATGCCCAGGGAGCCGCCGGCACCTATTTCCCCTTCGGCAAAGCCGTGCTGGAATGCTACGCCGGCTACGGATACGGCATCTCCTACTTCGACCACCGCAGCGAATCGCAGACAAAAAAATACTACATCGACGGCCACTACAACCTTGTCTACGGCCAAGTCAACTTCGGGTGGGCCGAGCTGTCCGATGGCGACTTCGACATCGGCGTGGGCCTCAAAGGCGGCATAATGAGCCCCCGTTGGGACAAAATCACAATCGACGACCAGGGCCTGAGGCGCATCGAAGAGACCCACGACGACGCCCACTTCCTGCTCGAGCCGCAGCTGATGCTGCGCTTCGGATGGGAACAGTTCAAATTCAGCATCAACGCCAGCTACGCCTTCCTCGACGGCTGGCCAACCGACAACAACTACTTCAACTACGAGCGTTTCAGCGTCGGCCTCGGCATACATTTCAATTTCTAGAACCCTTTCCAAACGAAGACAATAACGATTAAAATGACAATGAAAAGATATACCGCCCTGCTGCTAATCGCCCTGCTGTTCCCCATCGCCGCCCAGGCCTCAGGTCCCGTGCGCAAAATCTATCGCGACAGTATCGTTCCGAAGACCTACCAGTACGCCGTCCGCGGCGACAAACCGCTGCTGATGGACGTCTACACGCCCGCCGAGGCGCGGCCCGACTCGGCCTGCGTCGTCTTTATGTTCGGCGGCGGATTCGTCAGCGGCGAGCGCAACAATCAGAGCACGCGCCTCTTCTGCCAGCAGCTGGCGCACGCCGGCTACACGGCCGTAGCCATCGACTACCGCCTGCACCTGCGCGAAGTCAAGGGCGACACCATCCGCCTGACCAATATGCAGCGCATCTTCCGCGACGCCATCAACATCGGCGCCGAAGACTGCGCCGACGCCGTGGCCTACATCTGCCAAAACGCCGACGCGTGGGGCGTCAACCCGCGCCACATCGTCCTCAGCGGCAGCAGCGCCGGCGCCATCAGCGTGATGCAGCTCGACTACTGCCGCGCCAACCGCCTCGCCCCGGCCGCGACGCTGCCCTCCGGATGGCGTCCCGCCGCCGTGGTGGCCTATTCCGGCGCCGTATACTGCGACGGCCGCAGGGCACACTACGACTCGGCCCCGGCACCCACATTCTTCCTGCACGGCGACAAGGACAAAATCGTCAACTACAAGAAGTTCCCGCCCCTGCTGCGCTCGGGCCTCTACGGACCCAAGAAGCTGCACCGCCTCTTCGAGCGCAAGGGCTATCCCCACTGGTACTTCATCTACGAAGGCATCGGCCACGAGGTGTCGGGCCTGATGAGCTACACAATACAGGAGTTCGACGCCTTCGTCGACAAGTCGCTGGCTGGCAGCCGTATGCAATACGACGCCACCCTTCGCGACGCCAACGTCCGCCCCACCAAATGGACCACAATGAACGTCTTCGACCTCTACAAAGGAAAGTGAAAGCGAATTCGTTAATTCGTTAATTCGTTAATTTGTTAATTCGTTAATTCGTTAATGTGTTAATGCGTTAGTGGCTGCCGCGTCAGCCCGCTTTATTTTTTATGACCGCGAATTAATCGAATTGAACGAATTTTTTTTGTTCTTAATTTTGTTCCGCAAGCGGAACGCGAATTTCAACGAATTGGCTACCGCGTCAGCCCGCTTTCCGTTTTCCGCTTTCCGTTCTCCGTTCTCCGTTCT
>JAFWYO010000010.1 GCA_017517715.1 Bacteroidales bacterium | reverse complement strand
TATCGACTGGAGCCTCTTTTTCCTTGCCAACAATTTCGGCACGCGTCAGGATAAAGGCTACGGATCGTTCTACCCTGACAAGATGAGTGTCGGTCCCAGCGTGGTCGGCAAGACGGTAAAAACTGAAAACGGCGTGGAATATCGCGTCGACACTTTCTTTACGGTTCAAGACCAGCAAATGCAGAATTGGCAGGCCGTGTTCAAACGGACAGAATACGCCGCAAAATGTATGCGTGGTGGCATCAACGAGGGGAGTTTCTATTTCAAGTCGCTGATGTTTGCTTACGCAAAATATGCCATAACGGAACACAAAAAGGAAAAGCTCTTTTGGGACAAAAGAATGATCAAGGAGAAGTTCTATCCCAAAGTGGTTGAGGAACATAGAAAAAAGTATCCTAATAATGATGCTCTTAAAGTAATGAAAGAGAAGGAGTTGAATCAACAGCCATATATGTTCCGCGATTTTCTGGGTCTTTCAACTGCCGAATCTTGGAAAATTCCTTACGACAAGACAATATCCAAGGAAAGCAATAATATATCAAGAATGAAGTCGCCGCTGCTTTTCAAGCCGGTCTGGGTCGCCGGAAAATGGTATGTCTTCCTGCTGCACAGGGAGGTTCCTCAAGGATTCAAGTTCAGTGGCAACGACAAAAGGCCTAATTCGTTCATAGTGACCGACAAATCAAGGGACCATCGTATTACGATGGTGCCTTATCCTGATTTTTATATGAGTGAGTATCTCAACTATATTTTTGGCAAAGACATCAAATACAGCAACTTGATTAGTATTAAGAATAATGATGACTTTAAGGCTAAGAAGGCAAAAGATACAGCGCTGAAAGTGTTGGAAGGACTGAAAGATAATTATAAACCTATAAATACGACCAACTTATGAGTACCTATATAGCATTAACTCTTGGCCCCATCTCGAGGGTCATCGCGCTGGCCAAGAAGACCCGCGGTATGTGGGCGGCAAGCTACCTCTTCTCTTACCTCGCCAAGCATATCATCGAACCTTTCAAGGATCGCCAGTTCATTCTGCCTTATATGGCATCGAAACTCTTCAGCGAACCGTCGAAAGGCGTGGGCTCGTTTCCCGACCGCTATATCTTCGCGTCGCAGGACGGTGATTTCGAGCTTCTTGCCGATTCGGTGAACAAGACTTTTAACGTACTGGCCGCGAAACTAAACCCGACTGATGTGGACGGCACGCAAAAGCTGCTGATGCAGTATTTCAAGGTCTACTTTTTCGAGACCGAACGCAAGGAGGACCTCGAGGAACGCCAGTTCGTCGACGAGTGCGAACGCCAACTGGCCCTGCTCGAACATCGCGAGGCCTTTGTTCCGTCGCTTGCCGACAACGAGCACTACCTGTCGCAGTTGTTCAACGCCAGGAACAAGGATATGCGGCTGATGGATTTCCTTATCAATGATGCCGGAAATGTCAAATTCAAGAGTATTGTGGAAATCACTTCGCAGGACGACGACAACAACTCGTTGCCCGACTTGCCCTACCAGCGCTACATAGCCATCGTCTATGCCGACGGCGACTCGATGGGCAAAGCCTTTGCCGAAGCCGCCAGCAGTAGCACGCTCAGCAGCCAGCTGTTGGAGTTCAACCGCAAGGCCATCAATACTATAAATGATTTCGACGGACAGCCGGTCTTCATCGGCGGCGACGACCTATTCTTTTTTGCACCGATCTACAATCCCGGCAAGGGGTCGATATTCTCGCTGCTCCAGTCGCTCGACGACGATTTCTGTAACGCTCTGGGTGCCGACAACCCGGCCACGCTGTCGTTCGGCGTCTCCATAACCTTTGTAAAATACCCTATGTCGGAGGCTGTACGGCTGTCGCAGCAGTTGCTCGACGGCGCCAAGGGACGCTATGTGTCAGATGCTGTGAAACCGCTGAAAAACAACATACTCTTCTCGGTGCAGAAACACAGTGGCCACACGCGCGGTGCTCTGCTTCATAAAGGGTGTACCGAAACAGTTAAGAAGTTCAACGAATTGGTTGATAAATATATATCGGTAAAAAGCGACAAGAAAGAGGACGAGGAGGCGGATGCCGTTTTCCTGCGCTCGGTGATGCACAACCTGCGCGAACACGAGCCCGTGCTGCTCAATGCCATCGGCAACTCCGACCTGCTGCAGAACTACTTTGACAACAACTACAACGAGCCCGCCCACGAGGGGTATAAAGACTTCTTTGCTGACCTCCAAAGTATGTTGCTGACGGCCTATGCCGAGTTTGACGGCAAAATTGATGCCCTCAAGGCGCTGATGCCTCCCGTCGACGATGGCGTCGAGCGGCCCAAAGGCTACGACACTGCCTACGCCGCTATCGACATCGCCTACGCTCTTCTGCAATTCATTCACCTTGTAAATTCGAAAAGAGATGAATAGATATAAGATAACATTACAACCCATCGACTGGTTCTTTTTCGGTGGCGAACAGACGTTCGACAACGGCGCAAGCCAGAGTTTCATAGCCCGCTCCAACCGTATGCCGCAGCAGACCACCCTGCTGGGTATGGTGCGCTACCAGATGCTGAAAAAGGCAGGCCTGCTGCCGCTGTCGGCCGACAAAGCCGCCGCTGCTGAAGCCCTGATAGGGGCCTCCAGCTTCGATATCACCAATAGCAATGCCACTTTCGGCCGCATCGGCTCGCTTTCGCCCGTTTCCATCGAAAAGGGAGGGCGCAGCCTGGTGCCAGTGCCGCTCAACTATGGCTACAACTGCTCGTTCGACGACCATACTCGCCTCTGGCTCAGCGGCTGCGAACGCAAAGGTATAATCGGAGCCACAACAAAAAACGGACAGCACTACGACGACAAGGCGTATTGGTGCAAGAACAACTATGGCCTGCTGGTGGACAAGGACGGCAATCTGGTGGCTTCCGACGACCTTTACATCAGCAAGATGCAGGTGGGCATCACCAAAAGCACCGGCGGCGATGCCAACAAGCAGGGCTTCTTCAAGCAGGAGACGCTGCGCTTCAAGGATAAGGACACACGGTTCGCTTTCTATCTTGAGCTGGAGGGCGATGGCCTGATCGAAGACGACTATGTCTTTATCGGAGCCCAGCGCTCGTGCTTCAGGATGCAGGTGACTCCGTCGGACGAGCAACCCGTAGTGCCTCGCCACGCTCAAGGCACCGCCCTGTTGCTTAGCCCCACATACGTCGCCGATGTCGATGCCTTCAACCGCCTGGTGCGGTTCCATTGGAGCTATGGCATCGCGTTCCGCAATTTCGTGGGCGACCCCAAGGGCAAGCTGCGCTCGGGCGACATCGCCTACCGCCGGCACGGCAGCGTCTGCACGATGCTGGCACAAGGCTCGGTGCTGTTCTGCGAAGAAAAGGACCGCGAAGCCCTCGAAACCCTGCTGACCCAAACCCATCTGCAACAGATTGGCTACAATAAATATGATATAATATAATAAGATAATTAAAAGATTTTATTCGATATGAAAACAGCCCTCTTCTTTATCAATGCCCTTAGCAACCTCCACGTGGGCAGTGGAGAAGTCAACTACGGCCTGGTCGACAACCTCATTCAGCGCGACCCCGTCACCGGTCTGCCAACAATCAACTCGTCGTCGCTCAAAGGCGCGCTGCGCGAGCATTTCGAGAAGTTCTCGGACAAGAAGGTCGATGTCTGCCGCCTGTTCGGCAGCGAACCCAAGGCCAAGTCCGAAGACCGCAAGCCTGGCTTGCTGCGCTTCTTCGATGCCGACCTCGTCGCCATCCCTGCTCGCACCACGGGCGGCGTGCCCTTCGTCAGCGTCTCGTCCAAGGAGAACCTGAACCGCATCTGGCGGCGCCTCGAATCGCTCGGCGTCAAAGCCCAGTTCCTCGACAATATCAGCAATCTGCCCAAAACGCAGAACAACGAGACTCAGAAGGTCCGCATCGAGGATCTGCGTAGCGAGTGCCTGTATGCCACCGTCGACAAGTACAAGTCCATCGTCGGCGACCGCGTAGCCATCGTCGACGACAGCGACCTCATCGCCCTCTGCGACAACGAGCACCTGCCGGTCATCTCGCGCAACTGTCTCGAGGACGGCATCAGCACCAACCTCTTCTACGAGCAGGTGCTGCCACGCTATTCGCATCTGTGCACCGTCATTATGGGACCAGAGGCTGACCTGGACGGCTTCTGCCAAGCCCTCGAAGGCCAAGTGATGCAGATCGGCGGCAACGCCACCATAGGCTACGGCTATTGCCAGTTTACAAACTTTAATACCGAGAAGAAATGAAGACATCAGCAAAAGAAATCAGCAAGGCCCAGCAGGCCCTGAGGGATAGCGGCATCGTGAATGGCCAAGGGGAATACAAGTCGGTCTTTGGCGGCTACATCTCCAGCTTTGGCGCTTCGCTGGTGCAAGCCGGCTTGCTGCCGACAGTCATATTCTACGAAAACAAGGATGCCGAGGCCAAGGAGCGCTACAAGGTGATCGAGGCCCTCAAAAAGATGCTAAATATCAACGCCGACCAATTGGCAACCTATCTGTTGCAAAACAAAAAGTCCGACGACCGGAAGTTCATCTCCGATGTCGCTAACGGAATGGTGGCTCTGAAGTTGGCTTTGCGTATGTACAAAGAAAAAGGATGATAAACAACAATGGCTATGTCGAACAACAACAATAACAAGGCTTCTGGCTCCGACAATCTGGGCTTGCTCTATACCAGACGCTATTATGATACGCTCACCGAGAACGTGTTGAATAATAAGAAATCCCAGGCCGAGTTTTATGAAAAAAAGAACAGTAGGATTGTCGAAAAATCAAAGTCGTTTGATAGTCAGGAAGCTATCCCGAAGGCGCAGACTTTCAGTCTGCAAACGCAATATCCAGGTCTCATAACCGGCATCGGCATCCAGCACGC
>JAFWYO010000119.1 GCA_017517715.1 Bacteroidales bacterium | reverse complement strand
TCCTTGAAAGTTTTCGCTTTTACAAATGTGGAATTGTTGATAACAAACGGCTTCTTGTACAGTGGCGACGATTCGTCAGGAGTCGAGCCATCGAGGGTGTAACGTATTTCAGCCTTGGGTACATCGGTAGTGATAGTAACGGTCAACGGCTGGTCGAAACGCTCGCGATTCTTTGTGATGACAGGCATAGGAAGCACGCTCGACGATATCTGCGGATACTCGACTCTGCAGAAATCATACGGATTGTATTCCGTCAGGTCGTATGCACGCAGATGCACACGGAAATGATATTGCTTGTCGTTCAC
Organism: Bacteroidales bacterium; assembly: GCA_017517715.1. GTDB lineage: Bacteria > Bacteroidota > Bacteroidia > Bacteroidales > P3 > Colimorpha. The sequence continues at coordinate 7,259 of JAFWYO010000119.1, read as the reverse complement.
AAGATCCTTATCGGCAACCTCTTGCGCTGCAAGTGCGCTGCCCACGGCAGCCTGGCGATAATCCACATTGAATGTCCAAAAGTCGCGCTGACGGATGCTGCTGCCACGCTCGCTATCGAACAAATCCATATCGGTATAAGGATAAATGCTGAAGTTGAAGTTGGTATCCAACATATCAACAAACAGTCCAATATTGTCATTTTCCACCGACACCCAGCGTGTGCCTGCACGGTTGCCGGCTTCCTGCGGTTTTTCGTACATATAGAACAGCGACGACGGAGCCGACTTGTACGTTCCGGCCACACCCGACGAGCGGCGGTCACGGTAGGTCTCTTTGTCCAGTCCAAACCACCTCACACTGTCAAGCGCCTTGGGCAAACACATCTGCAGACCGACTTTGGGCAGAGTCTTGATCTGTTCGGTGGCAACAATCTCATTGTCAACAATAACATCGCCTGTATAGAACACAACAAAAGACTGTTTCACATCAAAAAAGGCTGTTCCACCCTGATCTGCATAACGCAGCATTGCATCTATACATACCGTATTGGCATCGACCTGTCTCCAATTGGTAGCCACGACATTGCGTTTCAGGTTCTGAGGCGAAAGGTTGTTCCACAAACGCAAAGCATTTTTATCTATTCGGTCGTTGTCGGTAGCAGCGCGCCAGAAATTGAGTTGCGGCGACGAGAGAAGCATATCATTGTCGTGGAAACGATAGGAAAGAATGTCCGCCTTGTCCATATCGTAACGCAGTTCAATATTGTCATTATAGACCTTAATGACATTGCCCTCGCTGTTCACATACAACGTTTCGCGGTCATAATCAGTCAATTTTTCCTTTTTGATTTCCTTCATTGGAAGCGGAAATTCCACCACGCCCAGTTCGGTACCTTTAGGCACAGCCTCAGTTGCCTTACGCTGGCGGACGGTAAAACGAATCATCAATTCCTCACCGGCATACAGCGTGAGTGCAGGAATCTTCAATTTGAAATTCTTCGACTCGGTCGGTTTCAACGCCACAGAGACCTCGCCTTCAATAATGCGTTCCTTTAAATTAGAGAAAATCTTATATTCCAATATATAGTCATTCAACGTCAAGAACGAGAGCAAGTTGGTGACATTAAATTCGGCTGCATCGGGACTGATATTGACCAGCTTGACTTCGAAAGGACGATAGATATTGCGCAATTCCGGCAGATAAGGTTTGGCATTGCCTTGCTTGTCAATAAAACCTGCCCGTGTTTCGTCTTTTTGCGACTGGAAATCAAACCAGTCCGACTGGTTCCAAATCGAGGCGAAACCGCCCTGCAACGACCTGCTGTTGCGAACCAGCTGCCACAGTGGTTCAAGGCTGCCATACGAGTTTCCCTGAGCCGAACCAAACGAGGCCATCACCAACGGGCGCGGCTGGCTCTGTTTGGCTGCAAATAGCTTCAAATCATCATATTCAATATTTTTAGGTGCAACAATATCCGTATTGTCCGAATAACCGGCACCCGAAAATATCACAGGGCGCGATTTGTCTTTCTGTTTAATGGCACGGAAGGCATTCTCCATACACACACCGTTATCGACACCGTCGCCAAGCGACCAGGCAATAATCGAAGGATGGTTCTTTAGCCTTTCGTACATATTTTGCATACGCGAAATGAACAGGTTGATATAGGCCTTGTCCGTTGCCACAGCCTTGGTCTGGGTCGAAAAAGGTTGCAAGTTGGCGTCGCAGACAACATAAAGACCATATTCGTCGCACATCTCGTAGAAATAATTGCTGGCCGGCGAATACATAACGGTACGCACCGCATTGATATTGTTTTGCTTCATCAACTGCAAGTCACGACGGATCTGTTCCTTTGAAGGTATGCCGTTTTCGTCGTATGAAAAATACGAATACTGAATTCCTCTGAGCGTCACCGGAGTACCATTGACGGTCAATATGCCGTCTTTAACCTCTATCGTTCGGAATCCAAAGCGGCATCCTACGGTCTCAACCAGGTTCATCTTCTGGTCACGCATCTTGATAACCAGCGTATACATATTGGGGGTTTCTGCCGTCCAGGGAAGCACGTTGGCAATCTCCCTCTCCATCTTCATTGTCAGCTCATTCTTCTTGTCAAAGACCGTCCAACGTCCCATTTTATCGACTTCGTGCCCTTTGGGGTCCCAAATTTCAAATTCAATATAGTATTGTCCTTTCTTAAGCTCATTGAAGACATTGATATCCAATGTCAGCGTACCAAATTTATTAGCTGCATTATAGTTCGCCAAAATCTTGTAATCTAAAACATTGGCAATAGGCTTAAGCAAAATAAAGACATCTGATGTGATTCCGTTGACGGCACGTGCGTACTGCGATTCCAGCATAATGCCATCCGAAACACTGACCACCTGGATAACGATATTGTTCTTCTTGCCTATTTTCAGGTGCTTGGTCAGATCAAACTCACTCAGGTCGCGGGAATCCTCGCTATATCCCACATATTCTTGATTCACCCATACATAGTAAGCCGATTTGGCCTGTAGATTCAGATAGGCTTTATAGTCTTTCCACGTTTTCGGAACATCAAATTCCTTGTAATATGTTGCCACCCAATTCTTGGTCGACGAAATGTCAGACGGAACGTTTATCTTCTTGGCTTGCACTGGCTTATTGCCATCATACCATCTGGCATTCGGCACAATGACTGTTGGCCATCCCTCTGCCGAGAAGTCTTTCTGCTCTATGTTTGCCGGTCTGCTGTCGAAACTGGATTTCAACATCATACGCCATTCGCCGTTCAGGCTGACGTAATAGGGCGACTCGGCATAGGCATTTTTTTCTATAGCGTTCTCGTCGCCATACGGAATCACGTTGGCACGAGGGTAAAGCTTATGCTGTTCGAAGACTTCAACATCATTCCACTCGTCGACGACAGGCGCCGTTTCGGCCGATTTTCCCTTCTTCGACTGTGCGGCGGCGACACCACAAACCAGCAAAGCAAGCGTTATTGCGAGGATTTTTTTGTTCATATAATTGACAATAAATAAATTTATTTTCAAGCCATTAAGACTTTTTCCGACGGTCTTTCAGTTGCTTTTCAAGAAGCCAAACTAAAAATTCACACCAAGACCAAACTTCACATTGTGGTAAAGTTCAGGCAGACGCGTGGCGGCGACGCTGTTGAAACCGCGTTCTACACTGTTGTTCTGTATCAGTTGGTATCCGGCATAGAGGTTGAGGCCTATTTTCTGCGTAATGGCAAAACGGGCACCCACCGACAAGCCAGCCGTGATGCCGCCCTCTTCGATGCGGGTATAGTCGACCGCGGCATTTTTGGAACCAAACGGAATACTGTAACCCAACTGGATAGCCGTAAACGGAGTTATCCGGTTGCGAAGGAAATGGCTTCTGAATTCAACAAATACAGGTATTTGCGAAAACGAGGCATTGCCGTCGTTCAGGTATGAAAAACCGATGCCTATGCCCGACTGGCGACGCCACTGCCATCCGGCAACAGCCGTGATGCCGTTGAGGGTATACTTATCGACATATTCGCCGTGCGTCGTGTTCAGATTGGTCATAAACGTGTAATCGATAACACTATAAAAACCATAATACTTGAACTCGACGTGCGGAGGCAAGGACTGTGGCGACGGCGCCTGGCCCGCTCTCGTGGCAGCCGTGGCCGTCAAAAGGAGAAGAAGAAGGATTGTTTTCTTCATTTTTTTTCGTTTTATAAAGGGATGGAGAAACGTGTTTCTCCATCCCAGATTCATTGCATTTACTTGATTTCTTTCAGGTTGGGAGAGATAATCAAAGTAGCCTCAGTAGCTGCCTGGACATCGGCAACGGTAAATTCAGGGTTGATTTCGGTCAGGACAATGCCTTTGGGAGTAATCTCCATCACGCCCATCTCGGTAATAATCATATTGACCTGTCCCTTAGCCGTCAAAGGCAAAGTGCACTTTTTCAAAATCTTAGGATTGCCTTTGGCGGTATGTTCCATAGCAAGTATAACTTTCTTGGCACCTACCAGCAGGTCCATTGCGCCACCCATACCGGGAGTTTTCTTGCCGGGAATCATCCAGTTGGCCAAGTCGCCCTCTTCGTCCACCTGCATAGCGCCAAGGACAGACACGTCGACGTGACCGCCGCGAATGATACCGAACGAAGTAGCACTGTCGAATGTGCTGGCTCCATCAACGGCCGTGATAAATCCACCACCGGCATTGATCATCCAAGGATCCTCTTTGCCCTCTTCTGGAGTGGGGCCCATACCAATCATACCATTCTCCGACTGGAGGATGACATTGACACCTTCAGGTAAATAGTTGGGAATCAAAGTCGGCAGACCGATGCCAAGATTGACGACATCTCCGTCGTGAAGCTCTTGGGCAGCACGGCGAGCAATAAAAGTTCTGATTTCGTTCTTATCCATAATATTGATATTGATTTATTGTGTTATTACATTATTATTCTGGATGATACGCAATGTTATTTCATTCCGCGCTTCACCATTTCCTGTGCCACATACGATGCCACATCGTCGGCGTAGGTATTGGGGCCGAAACCGGCATCGTAACCCAATTCCTTGGCCAGTTCGTGACTGATTCGGGGGCCGCCGCAAACAAGGATGATTTTGTCGCGCAAGCCCTCAGCCTCAAGCATTTCGACCAGCTCGGTGAGGTTTTTGATGTGGACATCCTTCTGTGTCACAGTCTGCGACACAAGCAGGGCATCGGCGTGCAACTCAATGCCTTTGGCGATAAACTCATCGTTGGGCACCTGGCTGCCGAGATTGTAAGCATCAATCATATCGTAGCGCTCCAAGCCATAGTGGCCGGCATAGCCCTTCATATTCATAATGGCGTCGATACCAACAGTATGCGCGTCGGTACCAGTCGAGGCACCCACCATCACGATGTTGCGGCCGATGTGCTCGCGGATATAGTCGTCACATTCGTGCATATCCATCGTTGTCGACTCCACTTTGGGCACGTGGATGGTGGTATAGTCCACCGTATGTGTCAGCGAACCATAGCAGTTCATAAAGCAGAAGCCCTCGGTAAGCTCTTTCTGGAAGACCACCAGCGGGTTTTCGAAGCCCATTTTTTTCAGCAATTGCTTGGCAGCCTCTTCGGCCTCGGCGCCAGCAGGCACCGGGAGGGTGAAGCTCAGCTGCACCTTGCCGTCGTTCATTGTGTCACCATAGGGTTTTATTTTTGTCAAGTCTAAGGTTTTGTCGTAATCCTTAGCCTCCATTGAATACAGACCTTCACTCATTTTTTTCTAATTTTGAATTGTGAATTAAGAATTTATGAATTGTTTTTGAATATTAAATTTGTTTGTTAACAGAAAGTCATCCGACATTCTAAATCCAACATTCAAAATTATTTTTTACCTTTCATTATTTCAACAAACGGGTTGAAATACTTGTCGGCCTTCAGGGTGACGCCGTCCAAGCCCTTGCCGCCGTTCTTCGGACGCTTCACGTTGGCGAAGATTCCCTTCTCCAAAGCCGTGAACAATCCTTCGCGCTCCATATTCTCAAGCAACGCAGTGGCGTTGTCCAAGACCTCTTTGGCGCGCGTGCGGATGATTCCGCCCTCCTTGAACTCGACCTCGTCGCCTATACTCTTCATATTGTTGAAGATATACTTGGCGTTCTCGATGCTCAGGTAGCGGTCGCTCATAAACGGCGTGTGGATGGCCTCGGTAGGCATACCCAGCAGCTGCAGGCCCTGGTGCGTCCATTGTCCGATGATGTTGAAAAGCGCATCCTGAATATGGCCACGGAAAATGTTGCCGGTCATAAACTTCGTCGGCGGCATATATTTCAGCGGAGCTTTGGGGAAGATTTCGCGAATCATCTGAGCCTGAGCCAGTTCATACAGGAAACCGTTCTCCAGCATCGGGTCCATCTCGAAGGCGTGGCCCAAGCCTTGCTGCTCTTCGGGCAGGCCAGCCAAAAGGGCCAGCTGTTCATTGATGAAGTCGGACGCCAGCACCGTGTGGGCCTCCTCGTAGGCATCAGCCGTAGTCAGATAGTTGTCCTCGCCGGTGTTGATGATAACGCCAGCAAAACCATTGATTATACGCGAGAAATACTGGTCGATCAGCGTACGCTGCATATTGATGTCGCGGAACAGGATACCATAGAGGGCATCGTTGAGCATAACGTCCAGACCTTCAAGGGCTCCCATAGCAGCAATCTCGGGCATACACAGTCCCGAGCAGTAGTTGCACAGGCGGATATAGCGACCCACCTCCTCGCCTACCTCGTCGAGGGCCTTGCGCATAATGCGGAAATTCTCCTGCGTGGCAAAAGTGCCGCCAAAGCCTTCGGTCGTAGCGCCATAGGGCACATAGTCGAGCAGGCTCTGGCCCGTGGTACGGATGACGGCGATGATGTCGGCACCCTGACGGGCACCGGCCTGGGCCTGGACAACGTCCTCGTAAATATTACCAGTGGCAACGATGATATAAAGATATGGTTTTGAACCTTCTCCGATGGTTTTGATATAGTTTTCGCGACGCAGGCGATTGTTGCGGATACGGGTCACGTTTTCGTCGACATAGGGCTGGATAGCCTTGGCGGTGTCGGCCACAGGATGCATAGGCAACTGCGTGATATCCAACTTGCCAGCAACGATAGCGTCGGCAATCTGCTGAGGCGTTTTGCCCGTTTCCAAAACAGCGTTACCCAGAAAATATGCTACACCTTGTCCTAGAAGACCCTTCGATTTCAGTTCGTCGACAACAATGTTGGGCAGGGGAACTTCGTTCTCGTCGATACCATCGATGCCGAGCAGTCGGCAGATGGTGCGCTCCACAGCCACGGTGGTATAATTGCCAACAAAGTCCTGCACCTGATCAGCAATACGGCGGGCCACGCTTCTTGCGTGCTCCACTTTTTCAAAATCAAGACCAATTTTACTCTTTTGCATAAATCTATTTTATATCAGTATTATTTTTATTTAGTTCTATATCACTTTTACAATCAAACTATTATCATCACAATCACAACGGCCAATGCGGCCATTGCAACTGTATGAAACAATATGCAAAGTTAATGATTTTTTATGAAATAGAGGCCTTTTTTATAAGAAAAAAATATAATAATATTAACCCAAACAAAAACCATCTGATTATCAAACACAAACAACGCACCGCACGCCCTTTGCCTGCCACCCGCTCCGCCCGTTCCTATATCGTTCCTATATCGTTCTTATATCGTTCTTATATTTTTATATAGGAACGATATAAGAACGATATA
>JAFWYO010000118.1 GCA_017517715.1 Bacteroidales bacterium | reverse complement strand
TGATTATATCGACGATTTGCCGTCCGACAAAACACTCATTGCCAGGCTTGTCGACAGCATGATGCACCATATCGTCTACTTCGAAACCACCAACCACCCGTCGTGCTATATTTTCGACCTCGAAAGCCTTACGACGGACGTCCTTTTTGGTGGGGAAGAGGGATTCTATTGCGACACCAAGTTGCTCATTGTCGGCACAATACACCAATGGATGCGAATGAACGACTTGGTCTATTTCATCGCCGACAACCGCGCTCCCGAAACGTCGTTGCCCAACGCGGTTCTCGTCTTTGCTCTCAATCTCCGCAACCGTCAGCTAAGTTTCATCGACAACGGCTCGGAAGCTGAATTCCGGCAACCCGACCGCCTTCGCATCTCGCACGCTACATTGCTCTATCACAGCCTCTTCACTGGCGAGGATGTCTACGATCAGACCACTGTTACGGTCCAACTGCCCGAAGAGTGATTTGTGGGATGTCATAGCTTCCCATAGCCCCTCATATCTTTTTATTAGCAATAAATTTTATTTATTTGTTTGTGCTGTTGGAATTTTTTCGTATATTTGCATTCTTGCTGGGTATGCGCTGATGTGTCAATTGTTTTGATAGTCAGTGTCATACTGCAGATATTATAATTAATGTTTATGCAATTTAATCAAAATACTACCCCAGTAAAAGTCAACGTCACCTCCGAAATAGGACGTCTCAACGCCGTGTTGCTACATCGGCCGGGACCCGAAATCGAACGGATGACCCCCTCCAATGCTCACGAGGCACTCTACAGCGACATCCTCAGCAAAAACATTGTCGACAACGAATACAAATGGTTCTGCGGTGTCCTCGAAAAAGTCACTAAAGTGTTTTATGTCAGCGATATACTTGAGAAACTTCTTGATGACGAGTCGCTCCGCTCTTCGCTTGTACGGCAAAGCTGCACCGCTGAGAATTGCGACTTCCTTATCGACGAGATGATGGCGCAGGACTCCAAAACCATCGCTCGCGAACTCATCGAGGGCTTCCCTTACCGCCCGAGCAAGGACCCCGAGCGCTTCGCCCAGCGCCGCTTCACTCTGCGGCCTCTCTACAACCTTTTCTTCACCCGCGATGCCTCGTCGTCGGTCTTCGACCGCGTCCTCATCAACTCGATGTCGTTCGATGTCCGCAAACGTGAAAATCTGATTTACAAGGCTATTTTCCAGCACTTTTTCGGAGCCGAAGTCATCAATGCACAGGAATGGGACGCCTCGGCCCGCACCGAAGGCGGCGATGTGCAGATAGGCCGCAGCAATCTGCTCTGCATAGGCGAAGGTATCCGTACTAATGCTAAAGGTATTGAATTTCTGGCCAATACGTTCCGCGACCGCGAAAAATTCAATATCATTGTCCAGCAGCTGCCCCACCAGCCCGACTCGTTCATCCACCTCGATATGGTCTACACGTTCCTGGATCGCGACCGCTGTATGATGTACGAGCCTATGCTGCGCAAAACCAATGAGTTTGCTGGCAAAAGCACCACCCGCATCGAAATTGATGGCGGCAAGATCAAGTACCACGATTGCAAAAATATGCTCGAAGCCCTCAAGCAGGCCGGCGTCGAGATGGAACCCGTCTTCTGTGGCGGCGACGACCTCTGGAACCAGCAGCGCGAGCAGTGGCACAGTGGTGCCAACTTCTTTGCCCTGGCTCCGGGCAAAATCATCGGCTACCGTCGCAATACCAATACAATCAACGCCCTCGACCGCGCCGGATTCAGCGTCCTCAATGCTGAGGATGTCGCCGTAGGACGCGTCAGCATCGACGACTACAGCCGTTGTGTCGTCACCTTCGCCGCCAGCGAACTGCCTCGCGCCGGTGGTGGCGCCCGCTGTATGACGATGCCCATCAACCGCGATGAGCTGTAGTGCCGAGACTGGTAATAAGTAAGATGTATATTTAGGTTTTGATAGCGATGAAAAAATGCGATAAAGAATGTCTGTATGGTGCGACACACCCCGCCCTTCGGGCACCCCTCTCCGAGAGGGGATGGCTACGCAGTGCTTTGATTGGTACCTGTTTACGCACACTGACAGACGTCCAAACCGCTACCGCGACATCCCCTCTCGGAGAGGGGTGCCCGAAGGGCGGGGTGTGTCGCACAGCCAAACAAAACTAATTACTGAAAATACAAACATCAAGAAATTAACAAAAACTCTTTTATAAATGGACAAAACTCAAAAACAGTATCACCTCGTAAACAACGCAATCGGTTGGCTTATAGGCATCATCGCTTGCGCTGTCTACATTATGACCGCCGAAGCGACGGCCTCGTGGTGGGACTGCGGCGAATACATCGCCACAGCCTACAAAGTTCAAGTGGGTCACCCTCCTGGAGCACCGACGTTCCAGATCCTGGGCCGACTCTTCAGCCTCTTCACCGACCCCTACCACGCCGCCTTTGCCGTCAATGTGATGTCGGCCGTGGCTAGCGGTCTGGGCATTATGTTCCTCTACTGGACCATCACCCTGCTGGGCAAAAAACTGCTCAAGCCTGAAGAGCTGGCGCTCAACAACACCAAAGTCTGGGCCGTCTTCGGCGCCGGCATCGTCGGCGCGCTGGCCTACACCTTCACCGACACCTACTGGTTCTCGGCCGTCGAGGGCGAAGTCTACGCTATGTCCTCGTTCTTCACGGCAGTGGTGTTCTGGGCCATCCTCAAGTGGGAAGAGCAGGCCGACGACAGCCATTCGCTCCGCTGGCTCATCCTCATCAGCTTCTTGGTCGGTATGGCCATCGGTGTCCATTTGCTCAACTTGCTGACCATCCCCGCCATCGTCTATGTCGTATACTTCAAGAAGTATCCCAAAACGACGTTCAAGGGCTTCATTGTCAGTGGATTGATTTCGGTTGTCATCCTTGCCGTTGTGCTTTGGGGTGTCATTCCGGGCATCGTCAACCTGTCGTGCGACTTTGATGTCTTCTTTGTCAACAAGCTCCATATGGGCTTCAACACTGGCACCATCGTGTTCTTCCTCCTTGTCGCCCTCTTCATCGTCTGGGGCATCTGGAACAACTCGCACTTCAAACGTCCGGGCAAAGCGGTCAATATCATTGTTTTGGCTCTCATCTTTGCCTTGATGTTCTTTGCCAAAATCGGTGCCGGCACCTTCTCGTTCGGATTCTTTGTCGTGCTTGTCGCCCTTGGCGTGGCCTCCTGGTTCATCATCAAGGGCCGTAACCGTCAGGTAACCAATGCCGCCATTATGAGCCTGCTGATGCTCGTTGTGGGCTATTCGACCTTCTTCATCCTCGTCATCCGCGCCAACACCAACACGCCGCTCAACGAGAATGCTCCGAAGGATGCCGTGGCTATGCGCGCCTATCTGGGCCGCGAGCAGTACGGCCAGACGCCTCTCTTCAGCGGTCCCTACTACACCGCCGGCAACCCCAACGGTTCGGAAAACGACTATGCCAAGTATGTCCGCACCACCGACAGCGAAGGCCGCGACTACTACAAGGTGGCTTCGTATGCGCAGACCTACAAATACAATGAGGCCCACACGGGTGTGTTCCCGCGTATGTACAGTGCCGACAATAGCCGCCAGCACCCCACCTACTACCGCTACTGGGCTGGCGAACCGCCTGTAGGCCAGAAGCCTACCTTCGCACAGAATATGACCTTCTTCCATCGCTACCAGATGGGATGGATGTACTGGCGCTACTTTATGTGGAACTTTGCCGGACGCCAGAACGACATCCAGGGCCACCACTTCGACGACAATACTGGTATGCAGGGCGTACACTATCCGACGGTCAACTACACCGACGGCAACTGGATTTCTGGCATCGACTATGTCGACGAGCACCGCCTGGGCCCGCAGGACAACCTGCCCGACGCCCTGGCCAACAACAAGGCACGCAACAAGTACTATATGCTGCCCCTCTTGCTCGGTATGCTGGGCCTGATATACCATTGCATCAAGAACCGCAAGGACGCCTTTGTCGTCTTTATTATGTTCTTTATGACAGGTCTGGCCATCGCCATCTACCTCAATATGCCGCCGCGCCAGCCGCGCGAGCGTGACTATGCCTTTGTCGGTTCGTTCTATTTCTTTGCCATCTGGATCGGTCTGGGCGTCTATGCCCTCTACGACTGGCTGACCACCAAGTTCGAGAAGAAGGAGCGCAACTATTACCTCATTGCCGGTGCTGCCTGCGTGCTTCTCGGACTCGTATTCAATGGTGCCGCCTTCATCCTGACGATGATTGGCGCCGTGCTGCTCGTCGTCGGACTGGTGCGCCTGCCCCGTGCTGTGGCCCTGCCTGTGGCCTTTGTGCTTTCGATGTCGGTGCCGGTCATTCTGTGTGCCGAAAACTGGGACGACCACGACCGCTCGCAGAAGACCGCCGCGCGCGACTTTGCCAAGAACTATCTTGGGCTGGCCGACAAGAACGGTGTGGTCATCACATTCGGCGACAACGACACCTTCCCGCTCTGGTACATCCAGGAGGTCGAAGGCTGGCGCACCGACATCCGCATCTACAACTACACCCTGTCGGGTATGCACTGGTATATCGAGCAGCTCTACAACAAGCTCTACGAGTCTGATCCGCTGCCGTTTACGCTGCCCAAGGATATGTATGGCCTAGGCCACGAAATCTTTGTCTACAACCCCGACGGCGCCCGTATGGAGGTCACCGAGGCTCTGCAGATGGTGGCCAACAACCGCAAGCAGTTCGTCCGCGCCGAGCGCGGCGACAGCGTGGTCTACCTGCCCACCAACAAGTTCAAGATCACCCTCGACAAACCGAAACTGGTTGCCAACGGCATCATCACCGCCGCCCAGGCCGACACCATCCCCGATGTCATCGCCTTCGACGTCAACATCCCGCGCCGCGGCTACCTGATGCGCAACGAGATGGCTATGCTCGACTTCCTCGGCACCAACCGCTTCGAACGTGCCGTAAGTATAATGAATGTCAGCTACATCCGCGAGGTGTTTCCCGTGGTCGACCGCTACAGCATCGACGACGGTATGCTCTCGATGCTGGTGCCCTATCCCGTCGACGGCGGACAATTCCGCTATACCGACCGCACGGCCGACTACCTCATCAACGGAATCAAGGGCGACGACGGCAACTACACGCCGCTGCAATGGGGCAACCTGGACAAGGACATCTACGTCGACAATGCCGTCAGCAAGAATATGGGTGATGTGCAGCGCCAGACCTACATCCTGCTCTCTAACCAGCTGCTTATGGAAGGCGACACCGCCGCAGCCGTCAAAGCGCTCGAAATCCGCGAGAAAGCTTTCCCCGAAAGCAATTTCCCCAACGACCGCTTTGCCATTATGATGGTCTACGCCTACAGCCACGTCGGCGACCAGGCGAAGGCTTTCGACATCCTCTGCGACGTCTTCGAGTACTATCAGCAGCAGCTGGCCTACTTCAAGCAGTTCCCCTCCGACAAGGCCTATGGCGTTGAGCGTCAGATTGCCGACGCCTCCTATTTCCTCTATCAGGTCGTGTCGCTGCGCAACTTCAACCTGATGCGCAACCCGTTCGACAACCGTCCCGAGGTGGCCCTCACCAAGGAGGGCGCCGACGCTTTCGCAGCCGCGTCGCCCGAAAACGCCGCGCGCCTCAAGGCTATCGACGATTTCGCTCAGAGCCCCGTCTACCTCAACGAGGTGATGCCGCTCATCAACTCTATGCGATAACCCGCCACGCCGCCGCGCCGCCTTGCGGCACGGCGGTCTTTACGCATTTATCGAACCAAGAGTGGGCCTCTAAGGAGGCCCACTCTTTTTTTTCTGTTCAACTTTCTCGACCCCCACCTACCCATCGCCACCCGCTCCGCCCGGTCCTATATCGTTCCTATATCGTTCTTATATCGTTCTTAT
>JAFWYO010000117.1 GCA_017517715.1 Bacteroidales bacterium | reverse complement strand
TCCTATATATATCCTATATATTTCTTATATTTTGATATAAGATATATATATGATATATATAGGAAATATGTAGGAAATGGCAGTGGAGGTGGCATCCTGAACGGGCGCTTTTGGGCGGAAGAAAGCAGGATACGTTTGAGGCGGACAAACGAAAAAAAGCATCGGAATTGTTGTTCCGATGCTTTTTTCCTGACAAGGGGATGCTGTTTATTCAGCGTTGATGATGGCTTTGTGGACTGCGTTCCAGCCAGCTGCATTCAAACCCCAGTTGTTCGTGGAGTTCTTGTTGCCCTGAACTCTCACTTTTCTTCTCTTTACTTTTTTGTTTGCATTAATACCCATAATACACTATGATTTTATTGTTCAACTTCTTGATTGATAGAAAGAAAATGTATTTTTTCTTTCTGAAAATGTTTTGCAAAGATACATCAAATATTTTGTTCCTGCAAATTATTTTCTCTTTTTAACGTATTTTTATCCTTGCCGGTGATTTTTTCCTTCCGGGTGTGGCGCGTCTTTTTTGCCTTTTGCGGTGCTTTCCGGTTATCCTTCCAGGTGTTCTTTGCGCAGCAGGTCGTTGACGGTTTTCACCGGGTTGAATGTGGCCAGAGGCACTTCGACAAAGAGGGTGATCCATTCAGCCATAGCGCCATTCCAGAGGCCCGGCAGCTCTTGCGATTTCATCGTCATTGCCCCTTTGGTCTTCTTGCTGATGAAGCCGGTGGCGGGGTCTACATATTTGCGCAGGTTGAAACGGCGTCCGCGGTAGTCTTTGGTTCCGCACACCAGATCGACGGGGTTGAAGTGTGTCGACGAGGCGAGTATCTTTTCCTGGTCGGGGTCCTTGCGGTTGATTTGGGCGGTTTCTACTATCTGTAAGCTTTTGATTCCTTGTGTGTTTTTGGTGTAGAACGGCCCTCCTCCGGGTTCGCCCTGATTCTTCACCATTCCGCACACCCTGATGGGGCGGTTCAGTTTCTGGCGCAGGATGGTTGTTTTTGCGCGGTCGCTTTTCTTGGCAAAGTCGGCGGGCAGCTCGATGTGTAGTTTGTTTTTGGCAAAGGTCGTTATTTTCTGAAGCGTTTTTTTGTCGGGGTTTTGATCGAGAACGTCCAGATATTCAAATATTTGTGCCTGCAGTTCGAGCAGCAGGCCGGCGAGCACCTGCTTGTAGATGATTGTGGTGTGCTTCATCCAGTCGGGCACGACGTTGTCTATATTCTTAATGAATATAAGGTCGGCGTTGCATTCGTTCAGGTTTTCGATGAGGGCTCCGTGTCCGCCGGGGCGGAACACGATGCGGCCTGCCTCGTCGCGAACGGGCTCGTTGTATTCGTCTACGGCAATGATGTCGGTGTAATGCTTTTGCTCTGAGAATGTTATGTCGAGTTTTATGCCGAGGTTCGATTCGTAGTAGGTCTTCACTTCGGCTATCTTCTTTTTGAAGAGTGGCTTGTGTTCAGGCGAGACGGTGAAGTGGATGTGTACGGTGCCGTCGTCGCATCGGGCGTAGTTTGCCCCTTCGACGATGTGCTCTTCGAGCGGCGTGCGGCTGATGCCTCCATAGCGGTGGAATTTCAGCAGGGCTTTAGGCAAAGAACCATATCCAAGGTATTGTTCCTTAAGGAGATAGTTGATGACTGTGGTGAAGTCGCCGCGGTCCATATAGTCGCCGAAATCGAGCGAGGAACGTTCCATACAGGCCTTGAGGTCTTCGAAGAATGCGAAGGTGCGGATGTGCTGCAGGAATTCTTTTACCGATGGGAATTCTTTCTCAAAGTTGTGAGCCACACCGAAATAGGTCGATGTGAAGGCGTAGAGGTCTTTGAACATACGCGATGCGGCCCCCGATGCGGGGACGAATTTCAGCAGCCGTTTGCCCTTCGAGCGGCTCTTGTATGCAGCTGCATAGCGCCGTATGTCGTTGTCGGACATTCGGATGATGCCTTTGTTGTCGACGGTGGCGGCGTCGATGAGCTGGGTTTTGGGAAACCCTTTTCGGAAATTCTCTATCTGCTGTTCTACGTTTTCGGGCGTAAGACCCATACTTGCAAACTGTTGCAAGTCTTCATCGGTGAATTTGCTGTTCATTTCCGGCTGGGGTTACTGGTTTCTGTATTCGCGGTAGATTTCGGATTCCAGGTTGACGGTGGAAAAGACGGTGTCGCCTTCTTTCAGACGGATGGTGTTGTTGCCTTTGCGATAGCAGTAGAACAGCTCGGGCTTGTAGATGCTGTCGTAGCCGGTCTCGTAGGTGGCGGCGACGTTGAAGATGGCCGGAGCGGTGAATACGGCGTCAAAATTGCCTGCGGCATCGGTGAGACCTTCTGCATTTATGTAGCTGTTGTCGATGTCAATTTTGACAAAAACGTCTTTCATCGGGGCGTGCGTCACTTCATCGACGACGGTAATTCTGACATAACAGTTCGTGTCTTTGTCGCAAGCGAAAATCGAAAAAATTGATAATCCGCCTATTAAAGCAAGGCATACGAGGGATAGGATTTTTTTCTTCATAAAATTTGTTTTATTTTTGCTCTATTACGATTTTTTTGACTATTTTTGCACTGCAAAATTAATAATTTTATATGGTATGAAAGTAAAAAAATTGACTTTTTTGTTGCTTTTTTTTGCAACCCTCACTTCGTGCAGTGCTCAAAATGCTAATAATCAATCATCTGATATGCAAAAAAAATATTATGTTTTGATAGAAACTTCGTATGGAAATATGACGGTGGAGTTGTTCAACGAGACCCCAAAACACCGTGATAATTTCATAAAGTTGGTAAATGAAGGGTTTTATAACGATTTGCTGTTCCACCGTGTCATCAATAATTTTATGATCCAGGGTGGCGACCCGAACTCGCGTAATGCCAAGCCTGGACAGATGCTTGGCAATGGCAATCTGGGCTATACTGTCCCTGCCGAATTTGTGCAGGGCCTGATACACCGCAAGGGTGCTCTGGCGGCAGCGCGTCAGGGCGATATGGTGAATCCGACCAAGGCCTCGTCGCCTTGCCAGTTCTATATTGTGCAGGGCAACGTATGGTCCGTCGAGCAGTTGCAGGTGATGGCTCAAAGGATGGGCAAGACGTTTGACAAACAGCAGTTGGAGACTTATTCTACTGTCGGTGGCACGCCCCATCTGGACTATGACTATACTGTCTTTGGACAAGTGATTGATGGCTTGGATGTTATCGACAAAATTGCTGCTGTGAAATGCGGCCCCGGAGATCGTCCTGTAGAGGATGTAAAAATGAAAATTAAAGTTATCGAACGCTAAACGAAAATGGCGTTTGTTTTGATAGTATAATTATGAAAATTAGTAATATAGAAGATTTTGTTCGCGAGATTCAGATGGCCTCGCTCGAACATCAGGCTGACAAGGCTGCTTTTGTTGAGCAGTTCCGTGTGAAATATTTGGGCAAAAAGGGTGTAATCAGTGAACTGTTTGAACAGTTCAAGAGTGTTCCCAACGAGGAGAAAAAAGAGTTCGGACAGGCCCTAAATCGCTTGAAAACAGTTGCTCAGAATAAAATTGAGGAGTTCAAGAACAGTGTTGAGCAGATGGAACAGCAGTCGCAAACCGACGACTTGACTCTTCCTACTGACTATTCCGCCATCGGAAGCCGCCACGTGCTTTCGGTGGTGATGAACGAAATTATCGACATCTTTTCCCGCATCGGCTTTACGGTTGCGGAATCTGTTGAGATTGAGGACGATTGGCATCTGTTCTCGGCTCTTAATTTTCCCCACGACCACCCGGCTCGCGATATGCAGGACACCTTCTTTGTCGAGAAAGAGGAAGGAAAGCAGGAGGTGGCTCTGCGTACGCATACGTCGTCGGTGCAGGTGCGTGTTATGGAAAACAACAAACCTCCTATCCGCATCATCGCTCCCGGCCGTGTGTTCCGCAACGAGGCCATATCGGCACGTGCTCACTGCATCTTTCATCAGGTCGAGGCTTTGTATGTCGACAAGAAGGTCACTTTCGCCGACCTGAAGCAGACGCTGCTTTATTTTGCCAAGGAGATGTTTGGCGAAAATACTCAGATACGTCTGCGTCCTTCTTATTTCCCGTTCACGGAGCCTTCTGCCGAAATGGATATTTCCTGCAATATCTGCGGTGGAAAGGGCTGCAACATTTGCAAGGGTACCGGTTGGCTCGAAATCCTGGGTTGCGGAATGGTCGACCCGAATGTTTTGGAGGCCTGCGGTATTGATTCCAAGGAATATAGCGGCTTCGCCCTCGGTATGGGCGTGGAGCGTATGGCTATGCTGAAATACCAGATTAAGGATTTGAGACTCTATTTTGAGAACGACCTTCGTTTCCTGAGACAATTCGACACGATTGTATAATTGCGTTTAACTATCTTGGAATATGGCGTTTATCGATATCGATAATATGGAATTTTATTCCTATCACGGATGTTTCGAAGAGGAGGCCGAGATAGGGACGAATTTCCGTGTCTGCTTGAGAATGGATGTGGATACATCGAAAGCTCAAGTGTCTGATAGCATAGATGATACGGTCAATTATCTCTCTGTTTACCAAACGGTGAAAAGGGAAATGAGTCGGGCGTCCCATCTGTTGGAGAATGTTGCCGAGCGTATTGCCTCCAGTGTGCTGGATGAGTTTCGTGCTGTGAACAGCGTGAGGGTGAAGGTTTCCAAGCTCAACCCGCCGCTGGGAGGCAAAATAGAGGCTGTAAGTCTCACAATCGAAAAGTCGCGCTAAATAAGGCCGTTGTCGTAAAAGCTGAAATAGTCGGGCTGGTTGTTGTCTCCGATGCCAACAATAATGTGGTCCCTTAGTTGGATGTTGAGTATTTTTCCGGCATCTAATATTCTGCAAGTAAGATTTTTGTCTTCTTTGCTTGGGCTTAGGTGACCTGTAGGGTGATTGTGTGCTACGGCTATCGAAACGGCATTTTTTTCAAGTGCTGTGGCGAAAATGCGGCGTACATCGACGGGTGTGTCGGTGATGCCTCCTATCGAAATGCGCTGTTTGAAGAGTACTTTATTCCTTGCATTCAGGTATATAGCCCAAAATTCTTCTACTGGAAGGTCTATTAGTGACGGGCTTATGTAGTTGAAAAGTGTAAGGCTGTCTTTTATGTAGTATTCACGTCGGCCGATGTTTTCGGTTAACATCCTGTATCCAAGCTCTAAAGCGGCAATTATCGTTACTGCTTTGGCTTCGCCCATACCTTTGAAATCGCGAGTTAACTCCTTGATTCCTTGACGTGATAGGAGCGACAGGTTGTTGTCGTTGCTGTTCAGTATCTCTTTGGCCAAATCCACTGCGCTTTGTCCCACCGAACCACTGCCGATAAGTATGGCAATGAGTTCCGCGTTGCTGAGCTCTTTTTTCCCTTTGGCAATCAGCTTCTCTCTGGGACGGTCTTCCATAGCCCAGTCCTTGAGTGTAAGATTGTTCTTTTTGTCATTGGAATCAGATACTTGAGTCGATTTTTCGTTTGTTGTTTCGGCCTTTGTCATAATGTCAAATTTTCTGCAAAAATACGAATTATTCTCTGATTTTGGACTTAAAATTTGTTTTGTTGAATCTGTGGGCCTGGTTTTAATGTGTAAGTTGCTGATTCCTTGATGTGAAATTGGATATTTGCTTGTGGTTGCCGGAGGTATTATTAAACGCACGGATTTGCCTTTTTGTAAATGGTCCAAGTGGCGCGCTGTCTGAAAAAATCTTTTGTTACACATAAGTTGATTTTTAGTATTTTAATAATGGTAATATTAAATAATGGACTTTTTTTTGCAAAATATGTTGTAAAGTCAATATTTTTTTTTATTTTTGCATATTCAAAATGTAGAAAAACTAAAAAAAACTTTAACACGTAAGATATGCAGAATAAAGGACTTATCAGATTTTTGGCGATTGCTTTTGT
>JAFWYO010000009.1 GCA_017517715.1 Bacteroidales bacterium | reverse complement strand
GCAGTTGTACCACAGCGTCGTGCCGTCGAGGTCGTATTCCATCGCCAGGTCCAGCGCCCAGAAGAAGATTCTCTTTTTGAATCCCTTCAGTTTCTGGCCGCTACGGAAAATACCGTCGTACATTTTTTCGATGAAACGCGGCACAGCGGTCATCATATACGGACGCGCATAAGCCACGTTTTCAGCGACTTTGGCTATACTTTCGGCATAGTAAGTCTCGTAGCCCATAAACTGGTAGAGGTAGTTCATCATACGCTCGTAGATGTGGCACAGCGGCAGGAAGCTTAAAGACCTTGTAAAATAGGGTTTTGGGGTCATCTTGACGCCATTGACGCAAGTCAAGATGTTTTCGTGGCACAGCATCACACCTTTTGGGAAACCCGTGGTGCCGCTAGTGTATATCATCGTGGCCACATCGCGCGGTCCGATGGTGCTTCTGATGGCCTCCACCTTGTCGGGGGCAGGATTGGCGCGGCCCGCCTCATAGAGGTCGTCGAGGCATCCGCCCTGGTGCACATTATAGGTGGCCAGCACTTCCTGAAGGCGTTCGACCGCCTTGAACGTATAGACCGCCTTGATGAGCGGCAGGTCGTAGAGGATATCCTTTATGCGGCGCATAAGGTCGATATTGTCGATAAAGACGACCTTCACCTCGGCATTGTTAAGGATGTACTTGTAGTCGTCGGCGCTGATGGTGGGATAGATTGGGACAAGCACGCAACCAATCTGTTGCACAGCCATATCCAAGAAATTCCATTCGGGACTGTTGGGCGAAATCAGGGCGATAGTATCGCCCCGCTGCAGCCCCATATCGAGAAGGGCATAGCTCAGCAAGTTGACCTTCTCTATATATTCATCAATATATATTTTACGCCATTCGTTGCCATATTTTGCAACAAATACGGCACGTTCGGGATTCGTCGCCTTACGGTAATCCATCAGGTCGAACAAACGTTTCACTTCCATAATAAAGGAATCAGTAAAGTGAGATGCTATAAAACAGGATTATTAAAGTTGAGCGAAGTGCTTCATAAATTGGGTACGGAAGAACATCGAGGCTTCGTCGTTGGCCTTGACGGCCATCTTGCCGCGGAACTGCGAGATCGACTCGAAGCCTTTTTCGGACATCCACTTCCGCAAGCCGTCGTTAAGGACGCGCAGATAGTCAATACCATTCTTATAGAGACACGACACAACCTGGACCGTTTCGGCACCGGCGAGGAGCATCTTGACGACATCGTTGGCATTGTGGACACCCGTCGAAGCCGAGATGCCGCAGCGCAGCTTGTTGCTCAGGATGGCCACCCAGCGCAGCGTGTTGTATATCTCGTCAGGCGACGAGAGCGACGGGGCGTGGGTCAGCTCCATCTTGTCGACATCGATATCCACGTTCAGAGCCTTGTTGAACATCGTTATGCCATTGATATTCATCCACGAAAGACGCTGCATAAAGTTGGCCATATCGGTGAAATTCTGACTAACCTTTACACTGACAGGGATACTCACCGATTTGCGCAACGTATTGATAATGTTTGAGAAAAGGCGGTCAACGTCTTCGCTCGACAACGACGTCTCGTAGGGCAGGATGGCCATATTCAGCTCGAGTGCGTCGCATCCGGCTTCCTGGAAACGTTGCGTGTAGGTCATCCAGTTTTCGAACGAATAGCAATTGATGCTGCCGACGACGGGGATATGAAGGCGCTTCTTGGCCTCTTTGATAAGGTCGAAATGCTTGCCCAGCGAGTCATCCGACACGTGCGAAGCGACATATTCATAGCTCATTCCGTAGCTGTCGGTCGGAGCCATCATACTCAGGTTGCGTTTGATATCGTAGATAATCTGTTCTTCGAAAACCGATTTGATGATCACAGCACCGGCACCGGCTTCTTCAATCTTCTGCAAATTGTTGATATCGTTGGTCAGTCCGCAGCTGCCGACAACAATCGGACTGTCAATTTCCAATCCTAAATATTTTGTTTTTGTCTCCATAAACATCTTTATTTATAAGTTTTGCAAAATTATGAATTTTTTGCGAAAAAAATATTTTTTTAACAAACAATTTTTTTGCAGACGCACAATACATTATAAAACAACTAAATAAACCTTCGCTTTTTTTTGCGAATAACAAAAAACGACACGTAAAAGAAAAATAATTTCTCGGTAATGAAAAAAATTGACTATTTTTGCAAACTCAAATTTGGATAAAAAAAAGAAAAAATCATAGATAAAATGGAAAAAAACGTCGAAGAAAAAAACACTGAAAAAATCAGCTTTATTTCTAAAAGTGAGCAGTTTATCGAGAACAACCAGAAACTCATCATTGGTGTTATCTCTGCCATTCTGGTCGTAGTTCTTGCCATTTTCGGCATCAACAAATTCGTCAGCCAGCCCCGTCAGCAGAAAGCCAACGAGGCCATTTTCGCCGCCGAGCAATATTTTGCTCAGGGCAACTTCAACGCCGCCCTCTATGGCGACAGCACCAGCAACGACAAATACAGCGTCGGACTGCTGCAAGTCATTGACAAATACGGCTCTACCAAAGCCGGCAAGCGCGCCAAATACGAAGCAGGCATCTGCTATCTGCGCCTGGGTCAATATGCCGACGCGCTCAAATATCTTGACAAATACAACGGCAAAGACCAGCTGACTCCCGTCTTCAACGAAATGATGAAAGGCGATGCCGAAGTCGAGCAGGGCAATACCGCCGCAGCCATCAAGCACTACGAGAAGGCCGCCACTATGGACGACAACCCCATCTCCGCCCCCTTCGCCCTCTTCAAAGCAGGCGTCTGCTATATGATGAGCGACAACAACGCCAAGGCCGTCGAGTGCTTCAAGAAGGTCAAGAGCGACTATCCCGAATCGTCTCTCTTCGCTGAAATGGACGGTTTCATCGCCTATGCCGAAGCAAAATAACTGTCACGCGCGACAGTTGTGACTCTGCGACGGCAGTCCTACTTAATTCAGAACAAAACAAAAAGACTCATAGAGCCTCGCAACAAGCGAGGCTCTTTTTTAATCCCCACAAGTCTATGAAGCGGACAATCATATTGTTATCATTAATATTCTTTTTCTGTTCAACCCAAGCGCAGCAGTTCCCGTTCCAGGACACCTCGCTGCCTGTCGAACAGCGCGTTGACGACCTAATCGGACGCCTTTCGCTCGAAGAGAAACTCGGCTTCCTCGAGCACCAGAACCCCGCCGTCGAACGGCTCGGCATCAAGCCCTACAGTTGGTGGAACGAGGCCCTGCACGGCATCGCCCGCAACGGCATCGCCACGGTCTACCCGATGCCCATAGCGCTGGCGGCAACCTTCTACCCCGAATTGGTCAACGAAGTCTACGCCTGCATCGCCGACGAGGGTGTGCGCAAGCACCGCCAGTCGCAAGCCGAAGGCCAGTATGGCGACAACACAGG
>JAFWYO010000116.1 GCA_017517715.1 Bacteroidales bacterium | reverse complement strand
TATATCGTTCTTATATCAAAATATAGGAACGATATAAGATATATATAGGATATATATAGGAAATGGCGGAGCGGGTACGCTAAAAAAGGATAGATGTGGGCAGGTGTGGTGCCCTGATGGTCAGAGCAGCGTACGCGTGGTTGTTTAGGAACTGAGAATGAGGGGATAAAAAAGAAAAAGAGGAAAGAATTTCTTTCCTCTTTCTGTCTTGTGACTCCTGCAGGATTCAAACCTGCAACCTTCTGATCCGTAGTCAGATGCTCTATTCAGTTGAGCTAAGGAGCCATCTTTTGTTTCTCTCGAAATCGGGTGCAAAAGTACACACTTTTTCAATACTGACAAAATTTTTTTTGCTTTTTTTTCAAAAAAAGTCGTATTCGTTTGATTTATTGCTCTAAAAAAATGCAATTATTTTGTTTTTTTGCCGCTGTAGCGGTACACTTCGCGGTAAAGAACGTCGCGCATTTCGTCAAATTCGCCATCATCCAGCTCATATTTTGACATCACAATCATCTGTAGCGCGAGGGCGTTTTTGCCGTGGTACGACGGCTGCCAGTATTCCTGTGGGTTGCGCGTGAAGCCGAGGTCGGTGTAAAACTCCAGCCGGTGGTCGGCCTGTTCGGTTGAGGGCAGCTCGGTTTCGAGCACCACCTGGTCGGAATGATGGGCCAGGAATGCCAGCATAGTGGCCTTGCCAAGGCCGCGGCCGCGATATTCGCGGTCGATGGCGAAATGTTCGATATAAGCGAATTCCTCGAAGACCCAATACGTGAGGATGCCCAGCGGCTCGTCATCAAGTATAGCGACGAGGAAATGGAATCGGTCGTCGCGGTCTTCGAGGCTGCTAAACGGAGGACGCTCTTCTTCGGGGAAGGCCGATTCGAAGAGCTCTTTTGCGAAATGGTGGTGTCTGCTTTCAGACAAGGGTTCAAATTGTATCATTGTTATTGCGTTTATTTTTTTGCGTTATTATGTTAGTTGGTTAGTCGAAAAGGCGGAAATTATTGAGTGCCACGTTGATGCCCACTGCGTGATGGAAGGCGAACGATTCGTAGCGCTGCAGGTTCACTTTGTTGTAGTGCAGCATATAGCCCACCGACATTGCCGTGCCGATGGGCAGCGTGAAGCCGACAGAAACGGAGACGAAGACGCCATAGCCTATACCGCCCTGGTTTACATAGCTGTACGAGCCTGTATAGGACGATGGCGACAGGCCGCCCCAGACGTCGAGGATGCTGTAGATGATGCCGCCGATTTCGATGTCGCTGCTTTCGACCTTGGTGTTGTTGACGTTGCCACCAAGAGCCAATTCGACTTCGAGTCCGTTGTTGAGCCTGAACTTTTTGAGCAGGCCCAGGTCGAAATAGATGCGTTCTTCGACGCCCGACGTGAAGCAGTTGACGTAGGCGTTCTGGTTGGTGAGGTAGGCAGCGCCGTGGCCGCTGTTGAGCAGCACGGCGCCCTGAGCGTGGAGCTTGGCGTAGTCGAACCGCGCCAGCCATCCCCAGTCGCTGCCCAGGAAGTCATAGCGGAACCCGAGGCCAAGCTGGAAGGCAATGCGGTAGTGCATATCGCCGTATTCGGCCACGGTGATTTGCCTGTAGTTGGCCACCGAACTGCCGATAAGGTTCTGGTTGGTAAGGTTGTTCCAGATGTTGTTGCCGTAAGTCTCGCTGTAGAGGATTCGTTCGAGAGTGTTGACGTTGCCGGGCTGGCCGTTGTAGAAGTTGGCGTGAGCCGACGCGGCGTTGATGATGCCGGCGTCGACGGTAAGCGACAAACCGCGCAGCCGACCCACGTCGCCTGCGGCACTGCGTGCCGCGGAGAGGAAGGGGGCTGCCAAAAGAAAGGCAAACACGAAAGCCGCGAACCTCTTAGGTCGAACTTCGCCGGCGGTGTCGTTGTCTATCTCTTTTTGTGCGACGGGTCCCGCCCCGTCGCCACTTCGGTCTCGATCTTTGTCGTTCACTTTATGATTGCGTTATTACTTTATTACGTTAGTCATTATTCACTCACATTCACTACTCTCTGTTTTGTTCTCCCGCTCGCAAGCGAGCGAATCTTGGAAATCTTTTCCGGCTTTTGCCGGAAATCTATTTCACGGGTTATTATTACTGGTTACTTATCTTTTACTTCTGGTTATTTACATCACTTATTACTATTCACTATTAAAAGAACTCCTTTTTCGCCGACAGGATGTTGTACAGCAGGTCGCGGGCGCGGAAGAGCTGCACCTTGACGGTACCTAGAGGCATATCGAGCTCTTCGGCGATTTCCTCGTAGGACATTTCTTCAAAATAGCGCAGTTCGACCAGTTTGC
Source organism: Bacteroidales bacterium (assembly GCA_017517715.1). Classification (GTDB taxonomy): domain Bacteria; phylum Bacteroidota; class Bacteroidia; order Bacteroidales; family P3; genus Colimorpha. Next base: position 1,645 of record JAFWYO010000116.1, on the reverse strand, counting down.
GGTAGCGTGGTTTCAGAGTTTTGACAACTTCGCGCAGTATCTGCACGCGCTGCTGGTGGATGATGTCCTCCTCGGGGTTGTTGTCGTTCGACGGTATGGGGTATTCGTAGGCGTCGTCGCCAGTGCTGGTGCGGATGTCGTCAAGGTAGATGGTCTGCAGTCTTTTTTTGCGGATGAAGTCGACGCAGTTGTTAGTGGCTATCGAGAAAAGCCAGGTGCTGAAGGCGTGTGTAGGAGTATAGAGGTGCAACGAGGCGAAGGCCTTGCCGAAGGCTTCAATGGTGAGGTCGTCGGCTTCGGTAGGGTTCTTGGTCATTTTGAGCAACATAAGATAGATTGGCTCCCTATACATACGCATAAGGTCGGCGTATGCACGTTGGTCGCCGTTTTCGCGAGCGCGGCACACCAGCTGGTAGTCCCGTCGCGCCTTGTCTGTTGTCAGTTGTGAGTTTACCTCCATTGGACATTTTTCTTACGTAACGCAGATAATGCCAAAATAGTATCTGAAAAAAGAAAATAAAGTTCAAAAAAAGGTGAAAAAAATTGCAGCGTTTTGATTTTAAACCTGTTAGCCAAGACAATATTGCATACAATCTGCCAAATAAATTTGACGGCGATAACGGCGACGAGTATTTGCCACGGGAAAACGGCGCCGACAAAGAGCAGGACCAGCGAGAGGATGAAGAGGGCCTGCGACAGGGGGTAGACCGACTGGAGCGCCTTGTCCTTGAAGCTGAAGTAGCGCTGCGCCGAGCGGCGGTGGATGCGTTTTTGGCGCCATTCGCCAAGGGTGTGGCTTTCCTCGTATGATACGGCGGCGTTTTCGCGCAGGTTGACGACGCTATTGGAACGTGTGGCATTCTGGTTTACAAACAGTTCGTCGGCACCATCGGGGAAGCTGTAGTGGCTGATGAAACCGCCGCGCGAGAAGAAGAACTCACGCTTGTAGGACAGGTTGCGGCCCGTGGAGGTGTAGGGGTTGCCGAAAAGCGCGGCGCCCATATAGGATGCCGTGAAGGCCATATTCTCGTATCGTTCAAGGGCATTGAGCAGTCCCTTGCCCGTATTGACCAGGCTGTAGCCCAGCACCAGCGAGGCGCCGTGCATATAGCCGCACACCATCTCGCTGATCCAGTCAAAACCGTTGGGGCGGCAGTCGGGTTCGGTGAGCAGGATGATGTCGCCCACGGCCGATTTGATGCCTATGGAGAGAGGATATTTCTTGCCTTTGAACATATTGACATCGGCCTTGAACTTGACCACCTTGAGGTTGGGGTAGTTTTCGGAGCAGACCCTGAGGACAAAAGGCGTGTCGTCGGTCGACATATAGTCGACGACGACGACCTCGAAATTGTCGTAGTCCTGTTCGAGCAGGTATGGCAGACCCTTCTTGAGCGACTCGGCTTCGTTGTGTGCCACCAGGACCACCGACACCGAGGGGCGGTTGGCGGGTGCGACTTCGTCGGGCTTGGGCAGGTTGGCGTTCCGGTAGCGTGCCACACGCAGCCACACCAGGCCATAATAGAGGCACAAAGCGACAAAAGAGACAAGCAGCAAAAGCAATAAAAATAGTGTATATCTGCTATTTAAAGTTAGTGTAAAATCCATTTCATTCTGAGTTTGAATTTACAAAAGTAGTCATTAT
>JAFWYO010000115.1 GCA_017517715.1 Bacteroidales bacterium | reverse complement strand
CGCCGCATCCTGCGCACACGTTTCCGCATCCGGCCGGAAGCGGAAAGCGGAAAGCGGAAAACGGAAAGCGAAACGCAGAAAGCGCAGAACGATACTGACGCGTCAGCCCGCTTTCCGCTTTCCGCTCTCCGTAGCAAGCAACACCTTGGTGCTGCTCAAGAACAACGGAATCCTGCCCCTCAAGGAACCGCGAACGATGAAGCAAATAGCCGTCATCGGGCCCAATGCCGCCGACTCGGCAATGGCCCTCGGCAACTACAACGGCGAGCCACCCTATCAGAAAACCATCCTCAAAGCCTTTGAGGAAGATATCCGTCACGATATGTTTTATTCCTCGACCTACGGCGCCAAATTCGCATCGGTCTATTTCGACACCGCCTGCCACCTGGCCGATAACGGCTACAAGCCCGGCCGCAAGTTCTGGAAACAGATTGCGAAGAGCGACGTCGTCGTCTTTTGCGGTGGCCTCACCCCCGCCCTCGAGGGCGAAGAACTGCAGGTCGATATGCCCGGCTTCTACCGCGGCGACCGCACCGCCATCGAGCTGCCCGCACCGCAGCGCGACCTCATCAAGCAGATCAAGCGCCGCACCGGCAAGCCTATCGTGCTGATTCTCTGCACCAGCAGTGCCATAGGTCTTGAAGAGGTGGTCGACGACGTCGATGCCATCGTCGTGGCCTGGTACGGCGGCCAGGATATGGGCACCGCCGTCGTCAATGCCCTGAATGGCTTCACCGACGGCTTCGGACGCCTACCCGTAACCTTCTACAAATCAACCGCCCAGCTGCCTGAGTTCGAGGACTACGATATGAGCCGACGCACATATAGATATATGGAAGACGAGCCGCTGTTCCCCTTCGGCTTCGGCCTCAGCTACGGCCATTTCCACTACGACAGCATCCAGTTCGACCGCCCGTCGCTGACCGTCAGCGGCACCCTTGTCCTCGACAGCGTCGACGGCTTCCGCCATTCGCAGCGCGAAGTAATTCAGGTCTACCTTGAAGGCGACGGCGTCACCGCACCGCGCCGCCAACTCGTGGCCGTCCAGAATGCAACCCTCGAACTGATAACCCCCGGCCGCAACCGCTGCCGCTTCTCCATACCGATCGACCCCTTCTGGCTGCGCCGCTACAACGAGGCAACCGACCAAATGGAGCTTCCGCCCGCCGGCACGCCGATGCGGCTAAGCATCACGAACGGCGCCACGGTCGATTTCGTCTGGTAATCATCCACATCGCAGCGACGCCCAAAGGCAGCCGTCCCAAAAAGAGACAACCATTATTCATTATAACAATATTACCGAACCTTCCGCGTTACTGGAAGTATGAAAACAGAGCACCTAACGATAACGCCTATGCGTCGCAGCGACATCGGCGAATGCGCCGAGCTGTCGGTGCAGGCCTTCGCCGACTATGAGTATTTCACCCACTTCTATGCCGACCGCGAGGCACGGCTGGACTTTATGCGGGCAATGATCCGCAGCGAATATCGCACCACGCGCCGCCGCGCGCACTTCCTCGTTGGCCGCAGCGGAGGCAAGGCAGTGGCCGTTGCAGACCTCTTTGCGCCCGATTGGAAGAAGCCCTCCGACCTGCAGTACCTGCTGCACGGCTGGGGCCGGGTGCTGCGCCTGCCACAGCAGAACGTCGTCAAGGAGTGGTTGGCGATGGACGAGCGTGCTGGCCGCTACTGCCATTCGCTGCTGGGCGGCACCACGTGGTACCTCAGCTCGCTCACCGTCAGCCCCGACCAGCAAGGCAAGGGCTTCGGCCGCGAGATGCTGATGGACTGCGTCGTTCCCTACGTGAAGGCCCACGGCGGCACGCGCCTCTGTTTCTTCACCAACAGCGAGAGCAACCTGCACTTCTACCAGCATCTGGGCTTCGAAGTAGCCGACTATCAAGAACTTGACTGTCGCGGCCACCGTATGGGCAGCTGGAGCTTCGCAAGGGAATGCCAATAAAAACATTCTTTTCCGCAAGCCGTAACCGGCTAGACAAAACAAAGAGAATCAATCATTTCACACAATGAAACATACCGTACAAACCCTCCTAGTCTCGGCCCTGCTGCTCGCCACCCTCGGCAGTTGCAGCAGCCGTCAGCAGAACGACGAACAAAAAGAGACAGCAACAATGAACACCGAACTCAAACCCTTCGACGTGCAAAAGGATTTTGCCGACAACGGCTTCACTTTTTTCACCAAAAACCTGATACTCTGCTGCGGCGACAGCACCGAAAGCAACGCTATGACCATCGGCTGGGGCGGCATAGGCAACTACTTGGGACACGATCGCCCGGCGGTGACGGTCTATGTGGCGCCGGCGCGCTACACCTACGAGTTTATGGAGCGCCACCCGCGCTTCACCATTATGGAGTTCGACGACCCCAACATCTGGCAGTTCCTGGGCAAACGCAGCGGACGCGAATTCAGCGACACCGCGTCGGCCGATGCCAAAGCCGACGCACTGGGCCTGCACGTGGCCTACACCGAAAACGGAACCCCCTACTATGAAGAGGCCAGCCTCGTCATCGAGTGCGAAACGATGACCGCCTGGCACCAGACCGAGAAAGACTTCCGCAGCGACACCCCGCGCCAGTGGTACGACGGCTTCGAGGCCGGCATCCACACCGTCTACATCGGCGAAGTGCTCGGCGCCTGGAAGAGGTGATAACCAACAAAATACAACCACAATATGCCCACAACAATAAACAAAATAGACCCACGCCATCTTTGCGAATACGGGCGAATCTATGCGGCGGCGTTTTCGGGCGAGCCGTGGAACGACCGTTGGAACGAAGAGGACGCCGTGGACCACGTGAAAGAGCTGCTGGAAACGCCGCTGCACTACGGCCTTGAGTGCGTGGTTGATGGCGCCGTGGCCGGTTTTCTGCTGGGAACATCGATGCTGTTCCACTACGGGCGCACGTTCGAAATCAACGATGTAGCCGTCGACCCCCGCTTCCAGGGACAAGGCATCGCCACACAACTGATGGACAAGGCGATGGAAGACTTGAAAAAGATGGACATCGTTGGCGTTCACCTGATTACGGCCAGCGACGGCTGGCTGAAGGATTTCTACGCGAAATACGGCTTCCGTAAAGAGGAGCGTGTGATGCTTATGGGTACGGAAATGTAAAGAAAGACAATCGATTATGGCACTTATCAAATCATACAAAGGCCGTTCCCCGAAGTGGGGCAAAGACTGCTACTTCAGCGAAAACGCCACGCTGGTGGGCGATGTGACGCTGGGCGACGAATGCTCCGTCTGGTTCAACGCCGTTGTCCGCGGCGACGTGGCGCCCATCACCATCGGCGACCGCACCAACATACAGGACGGCAGCTGCGTCCACGTGACCCACGACACGGGCCCCACCCACATCGGCAGCGACGTCACCATAGGCCACAACGTCACCGTCCACGCCTGCACCATCCACGACCGCGCCCTCGTCGGAATGGGGGCCACGCTGCTGGACGGCTGCGAGGTGGGCGAAGGCGCCATCGTGGCCGCCGGCGCGCTGGTGCTGCAAGGCACCAAGATACCACCCCTCGAGATATGGGGCGGCGTGCCCGCCCGATACCTGAAGCCCGCTCAGCCCACCGACAACGCTGCGCATTACGTAGCCTATGCGCGCGAATTTATGCAGTAGCTTGGGCTACGACTTCCTGCCGCCGCCGGAGGAGCATCGCCAGCCACCCTCTCCGCCCGTTCCTATATCGTTCCTATATCGTTCTTATATCGTTCCTATATAAAAATATAAGAACGATATAAGAACGATATAGGAACGATATAGGAACGGGCGGAGCGGGTCTGTCGCAAAGACGGCGCAAAGCGGCGGGCGCCATCCCGCCGGCGACACAGTCATCTTAACAATATCTTAACCGTTTTGTAACCGAAACGTAACATCTTTGCTGTACTTTTGCCATCAGAAAAAAACAAAATTACAGCTATGAACATTTGGGATATTTTATTTATTATCATTAAGTTTGGTGGAGCACTGGCAGTGTTCCTCTTTGCGATGAAAATGATGAGCGAGGGCCTGCAGAAGATTGCGGGTAGCCGTATGCGCTCGGTGCTGAGCCGCTTCACGGGGCGTCCTATCAACGGTATTCTGACCGGTCTGGTGGTCACCGCCATCATACAGAGTTCGTCGGCCACGACGGTGATGGTGGTCAGTTTCGTCAACGCCGGTATGCTAACGCTGCGCGGAGCCATAGCGGTCATTATGGGTGCCAACATCGGCACGACGGCAACGGCGTGGATCATCACCTTCTTCGGGCTTGGCGGCGGCGACGGGGCTTTCAGTCTTCCGATGCTGCTCGGCCTCGTCAGCCTTCTGTTCATCTTCTCCAAGAAAGACAAGCTACAGTCTATCGGCCAGACAATTATGGGTCTGACGATGCTGCTGGTGGGTATGGAACTGCTGCAGGCGGCGATGCCCAACCTCGAGGAGCATCCGGGCCTGCTGCAGGCGATGGCCTCGATTGGCGGCTTCGGTTTCTGGTCGATGCTGCTTTTCATCGCCATCGGCACACTGCTGACCTGCCTTGTCCAGTCGTCGTCGGCAATGATGGCCATCACGCTCCTGATGTGCTACAACGGTATGATTACTAGAGATATAGCCATTGCCCTGGTGCTTGGACAGAACATCGGCACCACCATCACGGCCAACCTTGCCGCAATGGTGACCAATGCCGCCGGCAAGAAGGCCGCCCGTGCCCACTTGGTTTTCAACCTGGTAGGTGTCATTCTGACACTGATACTGCTGCGGCCGATGACGGCACTGGTGACCGACATTTTCCCCACCGACCTGCCAATGGCCATCACGCTGTTCCACACGCTCTTCAACGTTGGCAACACGCTGGTTTTGATGTGGTTCATTCCGCAAATCGAGAAGCTGGTGGACTGGATGGTGCACGAGAAGAAAGAGGAGAGCGAGGAGCCATTCCGCCTCACCTATATCGAGCCTACGCTGCTTTCGACCGCCGAGCTTAACTTGCAGAGCGCCAAGAAGGAAATCGAGGAATTCTCGAAGCGGGTGCTGCGGATGTACACCTTCCTGCCGTCGCTGCGCACGGCCAAGAACGACCAGGAGTTTGACGACGCAATGCAGCGCATAGCCAAATATGAAGGCATCACCGACCGTATGGAAATGGAAATCAGCAAGTTCCTGACACGCGTAGGGTCGGGCGACGTCAGCGAACACGCCTCGCAGCGAATCAGCTCGATGCTGCGCATCATCGACAATCTGGAATCGATTGGCGACACTGTCTATCAGATAGCTATGACGCGCAAGAACAAGCGCGAGGAGGCTCTGCATTTCGACCAGGGCCTCAACGACAACCTGAAGCAAATGACGATGCTTGTGCAGGCAGCCCTCGACATAATGGACCGCAACTTGCACGACTACGACAATGTGGACCTCGATTCGGCCTATGCTGCCGAGCACGCAATCAACGACTTCCGCAACAAGCTGCGCACCGAGCACCTCGATGCCATCAAGCTGGGACGCTACGACTACGCCACGGGCAACGCCTATTCGAGCCTATATGCTCTGTACGAGAAACTTGGCGACTTCGTCATCAACGTGTCGGAAGCCATCGACAGCTCGCGCAAACACCAGGATGACTAGTGGGAAGCGGAAAGCAGAAAACGGAAAGAAACAGCGGTGAACATCGTACGATGTTCACCGCTGTTTTTTTATCCTTTCCAGGGCTGAGGCTCTGGTTTTTATGTTCTTATCCGATTTTTGATTCGGATTGATGGGTTCGGATATTAGAAATGGAAACCGATGCGCAGCGAGAGCATACCGATGCTGCGGGTCTGGGTCGAAGAGACAGAGCCGTCGGCCAGAGCGAGGGCAGCGTTCATATCGGGGCTGCCGGAGTACTGGATGGCGTGCTTGCCATAGCCGTTGTAGTGGAAGCTGGCGCTGACGTGCTGGCCGAAGTAGCAGCCAAGACCAAGCTGGAAGGCCACATTGGTAGTGGACTGGTAGCGCATCTTGAAGGTGCCGGCGGTAGCGCTGGTGCCCGATTCCTTGGTCAGGAAGAAGAAGTCGGGGCCGATGCCGAATTCGGCAAAGGGAGTGAAGATGTCGTCGAGCTGATAGCGATAGTTGACACCGACGTAGACCGGAATGTTGAAATAGTTGGGGCAGCTGCCGTTGTCGGCATTCATATAAGCCTCGCGGAGATCGCCCTGGATGCGGTTCCACTGGAAATCGGCGTGGATGTAAGGCGACACCTCGCCAAAGCCTACGTCGAAGCGGTAGGACACACGGTAGCCGAGACCGAAGCCGAAGACAGCGGCCTTACCGGCATTGAAACGGGTCATAGGAATCGACTCGTTGAGGGCATTGAGGGCGACGTCGTCGTTGAACTGGCCAGTCGGCAAGTTGAAATTGAGGTAAACTGACTGCTCGAGGTGTGTGAGCTGTGCATTTGCGCCAAAACCGGCAAAAACAAATGCTGCCAAAAGGCATAAAGATTTGATTTTATTCATATTGCTTAATATTTATTATTTAGTTTCCGAACGCAAAAATAAAAATTTTTTTTTGTTTACGTGCTTTTTTGTCTTTTTATTTTTGGGCGTTAGCATAAACATTCGTATTTTTGCAAAAAGAAAATAAACAATAAATAAATACAAAGCATTGAAAACAAAACAGCTATCCCGTACTTTAATGTTGGCGGCAACTATGATTATTGCCCTAAACGCCAACGCACAGGTGGTCTTTTCGCCTGTTTTTTCGCAAATACGTCTCGAAGCCCGCGCCGACTTCGACTATTTCCACATCAACCAGGACAATGCCATCAGCGACCCGCTGGGCTTCCACGGCAAGTACTTCAACTTCATCGTCGGCGGCGACCTGAACGACAAGTTCAGCTACTTTTTCCGTCAGCGCATTATCGCGCAGGACGGCTCGGTGTCGTTTTTCGACAACACCGACTTCCTGTATCTGACCTATCATCCCAACAAGAACTGGATGTTCCGCCTCGGCAAGGATGCCCTGGCTGTGGGCGGTTTTGAATACGACGCTGCGCCTATCGACGTGCTGTTCAGCACCAACTACTGGAACAATTTCTACTGCTTCCAGCTGGGTGCCGCGGCGGCCTACAAGAGCGACGACGGCAACCATATGCTGCTGGCGCAGGTGGCCAATTCGCCCTATGTTTACTACGGCGCCGGCCTGACCTACAACAACGGCATCACCCCCGGCAACGAATGGCGGATGGGCCTGATGGGCTACAGCCTATACTGGTCGGGCAAATTCGGCCACTTCAACACGCTCTATTCGGCCAACCTCTTCGAGCGTCCCGACCACAAGTATATGAACTACATAGCCCTCGGCAACAAGCTCATCTACGACCGCTGGGACCTCTATGTCGACCTGATCCACCACGCGCTGGCCACCGACGACTGGGGCAAAAACTTTGCCGCCATCGTCTGCTTTAACTTCCACCTTACCAACGATTTCAACATCTATGCCAAGGGTGCCTACGAGCAGAACCTGTCGGAGGTCGACTTCATCAACCCCGCAGCCCTCGACTGCCTGATAGCTTCGGGCAGCCGCATCGCCAAATACGGCATCGGCTTCGAGTACAACCCCTCGTTCTGCAAGGATGTGCGCCTGCACGGCGTGCTGTCGTACAACAACTTCCGCAACGAGAACATCAACGGCAACCAGCTGTCGTTCACCGACCAGTTCAATGCCAACATCGGCATCACCTGGCATATGAACATCCACCGTATGTTTATGGAACGCGGAATGTAGGTTGACGAAAACGAAGACGAAAACGAAAACGCAACAGCATACACTTTTAAAGCTTTATGGAAAACGCAAGCAACAACAGCCCACAGAACAACAAACACCACAGCCTGCTGTCGGTGCTGAACCCTTTTGAGGTGTTTCGCCACCACGAGACAGAAGACAAGAAACGGCAAGGCGAGCGCAAGCCCAACCGCTTCAAATTCACCACCCAGCGCAGCTTCGAGGCTTTGGTATTCCTCGTCTGCTTCTTCGGCTTCTTCGGCTTCCTGGCATACAGGATGACGCTGCCCAATATGCTCAACACCTTTATGCAGACGGCCTACCACCTGCTGCTCGAGACGGTGTTCTACATTATGGCCATTTGCGTGCTGATGGGCGCCATTTCGAAACTGCTGACCGAATTTGGCGTTGTGCGCCTGATGGAGAACATACTGCGGCCGCTGATGAAACCCCTCTTCAACCTGCCCGGTGTGGCTGCTCTGGGAGCCGTGATGACCTTCCTCAGCGACAACCCCGCCATCATCTCGCTGGCCAAGGACAACAACTTTGCCCGCTACTTCAAGAAATACCAGCTGGTGTCGCTGACCAACTTCGGCACCGCCTTCGGTATGGGTCTGGTTGTCATTGCATTTATGACTGGCAAAGGCTTCGGAAGCGGAGCAATGGTGGGTCTGGTGGGTGCCTTCATCGGCAGCATCATCAGCACCCGACTGATGCAGCGCTTCACCCTGAAAAGCTATCCCGAACTTGACACCCCGGTGACCGAGGAAGAAGGAACCGAGCAGATGATATCGTTCAAGAGCGAAGGTTCTGTATTCCAGCGTTTCCTGAACGCAATGCTCGACGGTGGCAAGAGCGGCGTGGGCATCGGCGTGGCCATCATTCCCGGCGTGCTCTGCATCTCGACCATAGTGATGATGCTAACCTTCGGCCCCTCGGGCGCCAACGGCGAATATACCGGTGCCGCCTACGAAGGTGTGCCTGTCATCACCTGGCTTGCCGACAAAGTCAACTTCATCTTCTTCTGGCTCTTCGGCTTCGAGAACGGTGCATTGGTGTCGTTCCCCATCACGGCCCTCGGCGCTGTGGGAGCAGCCATCGGTCTTGTGCCCACATTCATCGAGACAGGCATCATCAACAACAACGCCATTGCCGTCTTCACCGCTATGGGTATGTGCTGGAGCGGCTACCTGAGCACCCACACCGCTATGCTCGACAGCCTCGGCTACCGCAAGCTGATAGGCAAAGCAATCGGAGCCCACACCATCGGCGGCCTCTGCGCCGGCATCGCCGCCCACTGGCTCTACGTCCTGCTGGCGATGGTATTCTAAACGGGAAGCGAAAATCCGCGTCAGCACTAACGCATTCAAACATTCACAATTCGTATTGTCCCTTAACTTCCCTTTAACTCCCTTTAACTTCCCTTAACTTCCCTTAACTTCCCTTTAACTCCCTTTAACTCCCACCAACCCTTTAAACTCTCAACTTTAAACTATATAAAATATGTCCCCACTTGTCAGTATCATT
>JAFWYO010000114.1 GCA_017517715.1 Bacteroidales bacterium | reverse complement strand
GCATTGTCCGAAGCGCAAAAAACGCTTCGAACAATATGATATATAATTATATAACGGAAAAATAAACAATAATAAATTATAGTAAAACAATGAAGATTTATCAGACCTCTGACATCCGCAACATCGCCCTGGTGGGTGGTGCCAAAGCGGGCAAGACAACGATGGCCGAAGCAATGGCCTTTAACGGCGGCGTCATCAATCGCCGCGGAACCGTGGACGGAAAGAACACTATCAGCGACTATCGCGACATTGAGCTGGACCGCAAATATTCGGTCGAGACGACACTGATGTACACCGAGTTTGGTGGCAAGAAGATCAACATCCTTGACGTTCCCGGTTTCGCCGACTATCAGGGCGAGCTGGCCGCTGCGCTGAACGTGGTCGAGGCCGCCGTGGTGGTGGTCAACGCCCAGAGCGGTGTCGAGGTCGGCACCGAAATCGCCAACCGCTACGCTGCCAAGCTGAACACCCCGATGCTGTTTGTCGTCAACCATCTCGATGCCGAGAAGGCCAACTTTGACGACAGCGTCAACCAGCTGAAGGACTTCTTCGGTTCGAAGTGCACCGTGCTGCAGTTCCCCGTCAACCAGGGTCTGGGCTTCAACCAGGTGGTCGACATCGTGGCCAACAAGCTGCTGACTTTCAATGGCGACAAGATGGAAATGAGCGACATTCCCGCCGCTTTTGCCGACAAGGCCGAAGAGATGCGTATGGCCCTCGTCGAGGAGGCTGCCGCCGCCGACGACGAGCTGATGGAGAAATATTTCGAGAACGGCGACCTGACCGCCGACGAGCTGACCAAGGCCCTGAAGCTGGCCATCGACAAGCGCGACCTCTTCCCCATCCTCTGCACCAGCGCCAAGGAGAATATGGGTGTGGCCCGTCTGCTTGAATTCATCGGCCAGAACGTCCCCGCCCCCAACGAGGTAGCCGACGCCAAGAAGACCAAGGACGGCAAGGAACTGAAGTGCGACGCCGCCGCTCCGACCGTGGCTTTTGCTTTCAAGAGCTCGAAGGACAAGAACCTGGGCGAAATCACCTACCTGCGCCTCTACAACGGCGAACTGGCTGAAAGCCAGGATGTCATCAACAGCGTCAACCAGAGCAAGGAGCGCGTCAGCCAGGTGCTGGTGTGCAGCGGCAAAGACCGTCAGCGCGTCGAGAAGGCTGTGGCCGGCGATATCGTTTGCACCATCAAGCTGAAAGATGTCAAGATCAACCATACTCTGACCACGCCGAAGAACACCGACGATGTGGTTAGCGAAATCGAATTCCCGACACCCATCTACCAGGTCGCCGTCAAGGCTGCCAACAGCAACGACGACGAGAAGGTCGGCGCTGCTCTGAAGGACCTTGCCACCTACGACCGCAGCCTTTCGCTCGAGAACAGCCGCGAGCTGCGCCAGGTCATCCTCGGCACCCAGGGCGAGCTGCACCTGAACACCGTGAAGTGGTATTTCGAGAACCAGTACAAGCTGGCTGTCAACTTCACCGCTCCCAACATCCCCTACCGCGAGACCATCACCAAGAGCGCCGAGGCTATGTACCGCCACAAGAAACAGTCGGGTGGTAGCGGCCAGTTCGGTGAGGTTCATATGCTTATCGAGCCTTACTATGACGGTATGCCCAACCAGACGAAGTATCCCATCCGCGACACGCAGGAGTATCCGCTGGAGTGGGGCGGCAAGCTGGTGTTCAACAACTGCATCGTGGGCGGTTCGATCGACGCCCGCTTTATGCCGGCCATCCTCAAGGGTATTATGGAGAAGATGGAGCAGGGTCCCCTCACGGGTTCCTACGCTCGCGACATCGTCGTCAACATCTACGACGGTAAGATGCACCCCGTTGACAGTAACGAAACGGCCTTCAAGATTGCCGGCCGTACCGCCTTCCGCGAGGCCTTCAAGCTGGCTGCCCCGAAGATCAAGGAGCCTATCTACGACGTCGCCGTCACCGTCCCGACCGAGAGCCAGGGAGGCGTGATGACCGACCTGCAGGGCCGCCGCGCTATGGTGCTGGGTATGGACGCCGAAGGCAAGTACACCACCCTGCGCGCCAAAGCTCCGTTGGCCGAGATGAACCGCTACTGCACCGCCCTCAGCTCGCTGACCAGCGGCCGCGGTACCTTCACGATGACCTTCAGCAGCTACGAGCTGGTGCCCACCGACGTACAGCAGGCCCTCCTCAAAGCCTACGAAGAAGCCGCCAACGAGGAAGAATAATCTTCAACCAAATAAGGACTACCCGTCCGCAAAAAGAAGAGTCCCGCGACATCGCGGGACTCTTTTTTTGAAGCATATCGCCTTTTTAGGCATTTCACATTTTGCGTTACACATTTTGCGTTACACATTTTGTGAAATATGGAAATATTCGTATATTTGCATTGTAAAAAAAACAACCAGGTTATGGATAATCCTTTCATATTCAGGGCGTACAAGTCCAAAGAATTGTTTTGCGACAGACAAAATGAGCTGGAAAACCTCATCTCAAATTGTATGTCGGGTGCCGATACCACATTGATAGCACAAAGGCGTATCGGAAAAACAGGTCTAATCTATCGGCTTTTCGACGAAATAAAGACTCGCAAACTCCCGATTATACCAATCTATGTAGACATTTTCGCAACTCGCTCACTAGAAGACTTTGTAAAAACACTTTCGGAAGCCATAATGGAGTCCTTACCACCCAAAAGCAGTACAGGAAAAAAATTTTTAAACTTCATAAAATCCTTGCGACCCGTAATAACTTACGACCCATTGACATCAGCACCACAGATACAGCTGACATTACAAAGCGAAGACGAAAAACAACAGACCCTGAAAGGATTACTCACATTCCTTGACAAGCAGGACAAAAAAATCCTGTTAGCCATAGATGAGTTTCAACAGATACGCGAATACCCTGAAAAAAACGTAGAGGCACTGCTGCGTACACTCATCCAGAAGCTGAACAACGTCACATTTCTATATTGCGGCAGCAAGCGACATATGATGTTGGATATTTTCAGCGGGGAGCGCAACCCTTTCTATCGCAGCACAGAATTCCTTACCCTTCAAAAAATCGACAATACAGTATATTCCGATTTTATCAAGCACAACTTTACTGCTGCAGGGAAAAACATAGACGAAGATGCAGTCAGTTACATCCTCGATTGGACAAGGACCCACACTTACTTCACACAAAGGCTTTGCCATACAG
>JAFWYO010000113.1 GCA_017517715.1 Bacteroidales bacterium | reverse complement strand
TAGAGTTGTACGTCCTGCCGGCATAGAGCGTGCGGTCGCCGTCGGTGACAATCTCGGCCACATTGCCGTCCATATCCAGGATGCCCAACTCGTTGGGTATGAGCTTGCCTCCTTTGTGCAGCTTCCCGCCGCTGTTGTGGGCTGTCCAGCCAACAAAATTGATGTTGTTGCTTCCGGAATACCGGTAGCCTTCGCTGAAAAGGCCTCCTTTGTAGGCGAACAGCCATTCCTTCATTGTCGGCAGGCGCCACTCCTGCAGCAGTCTGTACTGCATCTCGAAACAGAACGAGTCGGCGGCCTGGCGGCTGACGTTGGTCACGGGCAGCAGCTCGTCCTTCGTTGCCGATGGATTGCTGTTCATATAATATTGCCACAGATCCTGCGAAACTTCCTGACAGGTTATCCAGAATCCGTCGATTTGGTATATGACGCCGTCGTTGTCGGTGCTGTCGGCGGCAATGGTATCGCCAGCGCAAACCCACGTTGTCTCGTAGTAGTGGCGGCGTGTCTCGAAACCGCTGCGCACCTTGGACAGTGCGTAGGGCTGCGCGCTAGCCGATGTCGCCATCAGCAGCATCACGGCAAGGATTGTTATATGTCGTTGGCGTTGTGTCAATTTTCGATTATAAAGAATTCCACACGTGCTTGCAGACCTTTGGTGTCGCAGATGCGGTTGAGGGTCTCCACCATTCGTTTGCCGCTCATCCAGATGCCGTCGCCTTCGCAGGGCGCGGTGGGGTAGGCGTTGGCCGTCTGGCTGCCGTCGGCAGCGTATGCCTTGATGGTGCCGGGCGACTGTTTGGTCTGGCTCATCAGTTCGTTGATGAAGTTGCCTTTGGCGGGATAGTCCACAACGGAATAGGTGCTTATTCCTGCGCTGTCGGCGGCAATGCCGATGGCATCTTCAAGTCCGCCCAGGGCATCCACAAGCCCCAGCTTCAGCGCATCACGGCCAGTCAATACGCGGCCGCGCGCAATGCTGTCGACAAAAGTGTTGCTCAGTCCGCGTCCCTTTGCTACACGGTCGACAAAGACGGTGTAGAACTCCTCAACATTGCGTTGCATCAGCTCCAGCACCCTGGGCGACAGCGGGCGCAGGGCGCTCAATCCTGTCGAGTTGGCGTTGGTGTTCACCGTGTCGGTAGTGATGCCAAGATATTTCTTCAGGGTTCCTCCGATTTCGGGGAGGGTGGCGAAGACTCCGATGCTGCCCGTCACCGTTGTCGGCTCGGCAACGATGAAGTTGGCGTTGCACGAAATCTCATATCCTGCCGATGCTGCCACGTCGCCCATCGACACGACGACGGGCTTTTTCTCCTTGGCGCGCATCACGGCGTTGGTCATTATCTCCGATGCCGTAACCTGACCGCCGGGCGAATTGACACGCAGCACGATAGCTTTGATCTTTTCGTCGGCAGCGGCATCGTTCAGCGCTTTGGTGATCTTGTCCGAATAGACTGCTGTACCCATTCCGGTGCCGTCAACAACGTCGCCGTCGGCATAGATGACAGCTATCTGGTCCTTCTCCAAAGGAATGGTTTTCACGCTTTTGATGTATTCGCTCATTTCGACAACGCCTTTGCTGCCGAAGTTGGTCTCCATCGACGTGCGGATGCTGTTTTCAAAGCACAGCCTGTCCACCAGACCGTTCGTCACGGCGTCTTCGGGCAGGCAGCCGCTCAGGTTGTCGGCCATTTCGTTCAGCCGTTCGGGACTGATGTCGCGCGATTCGCCGATTTGTGCCACCGCGTATTCCCAAATGCTGAAGATGTATTCTCTGATTTGCTGACGGTTAGCATCGCTCATATGGTCCATAGTGTATGTCTCGCCGGCGCTCTTAAAACTGTTGCT
The DNA here is from genome assembly GCA_017517715.1 of Bacteroidales bacterium. Classification (GTDB taxonomy): domain Bacteria; phylum Bacteroidota; class Bacteroidia; order Bacteroidales; family P3; genus Colimorpha. The sequence goes on along the minus strand of JAFWYO010000113.1, from coordinate 2,999 downwards.
CTTCGGTCTCACCAAGGTCATCTTCACAGCCAGCTTGTCAAGCAATTGTCTGAAAAACATAGTTTCGGCACCGATGCCTCGAAACTCCACCATACCTGACGGATTCAGGTAGATGCTGTCGGCGATGGAGGCCACGAAGTAGCCGCCTTGCGAATAGCCGTCGGCATAGGCAAGCACAGGTTTCTCGCTGGACTGGAACGCCTTGAGTGCTTGGCGCAGCTCCTCGCTTTTGCCCCACGAATAGGGATACGAGCTGCCCATATACAGGTAGATGCCTTTGATGTGGTCGTCGCTCGACGCTTTCGCAATGCTGCGCAGAATGTCGACAAAACCATAGTCGCTGCCATCGTTCATCAACGTCGAAATGTCGTTGCCGGAACGTTCGTTGACGGCCTTTGTCAGGTCAATCTTCAGGAAGCTGTCGTTCGGGACAACAGCGGTCTTGTCGCTCGCTGCGCTGATTATTCCAAATAGAATCAGTAGTTTGAATATACCGATAAGTATCATCACTATCAGCGTTCCTATCCCTGCGGCAAGCATTATTTTGCCAAACGACGGGCTCTTTTTTTCTTTATCGTCAGCCATTTGCGTTGTTGTTTTTATAATATTTGCGTTTATTTTTATTTGTTACATATTTATGTACAATTTTCTTTAACGCGAATTGCCAACAATTATTTTGTAGGCTGCAAAATATTCTTTCTTTTTCTTCGTTAAACTGTACAAAAAAACACTCGCATCGATGAACAAGACTTTTCGCACAATAACCTCTGTAGCACTGATATTATCGGTTTTCAACACCTATGCCGTTGCCCAAGGCGACAGCTCGCATTTCCGTCGTATCGAACAGGTAAACAAATATATAGATGATTATTACGTGGAGACTCCCGATTACTTCAAAATCACCGAAAAGGCCGTCTCCACGATGCTGGCAGAACTGGACCCGCACAGCATTTATATACCCGCCCGCGACGTGCAGCGCACCAACGAGGGGCTGCAGGCCAACTTCGAGGGTGTTGGCATTGCCTTCCAGATTGTCGACGACACCATTTCGGTCACGGAGGTCATCGTCGGCGGACCTTCTGAAAAAGTGGGCCTTCAAATCGGCGACAAGCTTCTCAAGGTCGACGACACTGTGGCTACCTTCAAAGGTGTCAACAACCGCTTTGTATTCAATCATCTGCGTGGCAAAAAAGGCACCGAAGTGCAGCTCACCGTCAAACGTCAGGGAGTCAGTGACCCCATTCTGTTCACCATCGTTCGCGACAAGGTGCCCATCTATTCGGTCGACACCTATTTTATGATCGATGACGAAGTGGGCTATGTCCGTCTGGCCCGTTTTGCTCGCACTTCCTACAGCGAGGTGCGCAATGCCATCCAGAAACTTAAACGCCAGGGTATGAAGCGACTAATCTTCGACCTCCGTGGCAATTCGGGCGGCTATCTCGACATAGCTTGCGGCGTTGCCAACGAATTCCTTCCCGAACACAAACTCATCGTCTACACGCAGGGACTCAAGTCGCCTCGCCAGAATTTCACTTCGCGTCGTGGAGGCAGCTACACTGAGGGCCCTCTCGTTATCCTTATTGACGAGTTTTCGGCCTCGGCTTCCGAAATCGTCTCGGGCGCCGTCCAGGACTGGGACCGCGGCATCCTTGTGGGCCGTCGTTCATTTGGTAAAGGCTTGGTGCAGCGTATGTTCGAGATTTACGACGGGGCTCAAATCCGACTCACCACAGCCCGTTACTATACCCCCTCGGGACGTTGCATCCAGAAGTCTTACGACGATGGCACCGAGGCTTATCATCGTGAACTCCAGCGGCGTTACGACCAGGGCGAACTGGTCCATCCCGACTCTGTCGACTACCCTGATTCGCTCAAGTTCTTCACCTCGGAGGGCCGCACCGTCTACGGCGGAGGCGGCATTATGCCCGATGTTTTCATCCCGATGGACACGACGCGTCTGTCCGACTATTTCCTCTCGCTCCGTTCGGCAGGTGTATTCAACACTTACGCCCTCTCGTATGCCGACAATCACCGCTCCGATACGCTCTTCGCCGATTTCAGCCTGTTTCTAAAGAACTATGACTCTGTCGCTGTGATGAACGACTTTTCGCAATTCGCTGCGGCAAAGAATATTACACGCTCCGACGTCAAGGGCGAATGGATTGCTGCCTGGATGAACGAAATGGCCCGCAAGACCATCAGCGACACCACGCAAACCATTCACGCAGACAACTATAAGGACTATCTGGACCAGTTGCTCCACGACCAGCGCTTCCTTGACCGGCTCACCGACAAAGCCAGTTCCGAAGACGTCCGCAGCGCCCAAATCAACCGCCACAGCGACATCTATATGGGCTATATGATCAAGGCCCTGATAGCCCGCAACCTCTTCGGCATCGAATACTACTACCGTGTGATGCGCGACTACGACCGTGGACTTCAGCAGGCCATCAAGGAGGTGAAAAAAATGGAAATCAATAAACGCTGAAATCCTCCGCTCCGATGAAAAACAATGCTGTCAATTGGCCTGTGGTGCTTGCGGTTACGGCGCTTTGCGCCGTCTCGATGACGCTGTTTTTCATCCAGAACCATCCCTCTCACGCCTCAGCCCACAATCCCGTTGCGCCAAGTGCTGATACTGAGCCGTCTTCGTTCCAAGACTGGCTGCTGAGCGACCTCGACTACTACAACCAGGTCGCCGATGATTATATCGACGATTTGCCGTCCGACAAAACACTCATTGCCAGGCTTGTCGACAGCACGATGCACCATATAGTCTACTTCGAAACCACCAACCATCCGTCGTGCTATATTTTCGACCTCGAAAGCCTTACGACGGACGTCCTCTTTGGTGGGGAAGAGGGCTTCTATTGCGACACCAAGTTGCTCATAGTCGGCACGATACACCAATGGATGCGGTTGAACGACTTGGTCTATTTCATCGCCGACAACCGCGCTCCCGAAACGTCGTTGCCCAACGCGGTTCTCGTCTTCGC
>JAFWYO010000112.1 GCA_017517715.1 Bacteroidales bacterium | reverse complement strand
TGAGCCCGGCCGAGATTTCGAAGATTGTCCTGAACGAGAACACCAAGACCGCCGAAGTGTTTATGGAACCCGACCAGGTGTCGCTGGCCATCGGCAAAGGCGGCCACAACATCAAGCTGGCCAGCAAGTTGTGCGGCTACGAGATTGAGATCTACCGCAATTCGGACGAGGATATGGACGACATCGACCTGAAGACCCTGAAGGGCGAAATCGAGGGATGGGTCATCGACGAGCTCATCAAGATAGGCTGCGACACGGCCAAGAATGTGCTTTCGCTTCCGAAGGAAGAGCTGATCAACCGTACCGACCTTGAGGAAGAGACCATCGACCACGTTCTGGAAACGCTGAAAGGCCTGTTCGATGTCGACCTGAAGGAGTTCAACGACGAGATAGACCAAAACGTCATCAACGCCCTGATAGGCATCGGCTGCGAGACCGCCCGCAGCGTGCTGTCTGTCAGCAAAAAAGACCTGATGAGCCGCACTGGCCTGGACGAAGAGACGATAGACCACGTCATCAATGTTTTGAAGGCAGAATTTGAAGAAGAGTAGGCACCCCCGGCAACAACATAGCAGCCAATAAGAAACAGTGCCACAGCAAAATAATAAATACTCAAACTAAAAAGAAGGAGGAGTGAAATGTCAGAAGAACCGAAAAACATAAGACTAAACAAAGCCGCCAAAGAACTGAACGTCGGCATTCCCACCCTCGTGGAATACCTTGCCAAAAAGGGCCACAAGGTTGATGCGAATCCCAACGCCCGGCTCACCCCCGAGCAGTATGCTTTGTTGGAAACGGCGTTCCAGGCCGAACGCCAGGTGAAAGAAAATGCCGACCGCATCGAGATCAGCACTGGCAACAGCGTTGTCATCGAGGCCAGCCAATCCGTCGTCGAAGACGAAAGTCCCGACTATAACGAAGAGGTGATAATCAAGAACTTCAATTCCACTCCCCAATCCAAAGAGGCTCCCAAGCAGGAGCAAAACGACAGCGCAGAGGCCGCAGAAGAGACCACGCCCGAACCGGAACAGGCCGAAACCGCCGCACCGGAACCCGAGCCCGAACCCGAGCTGCCGAAATTCGAGACCAAGGTGCTGCGCAGCTCCGTTGCCGGCCTCAAGGAAGGAAAGAACGCCTTCGACGCCGAGGTGCGCATAGTGGACAAGATCGACCTTTCGGCCATCAACTCGCGTATGCGTCCCGCTCCGGTCAAAACCAAGAGCGAGAAGGCCGCCGAGAAGAAGAAAGCCAAAGAGGCCGCTGCCGCCGCAAAGAGCGAGAAAAACGAGAAGAAGAAAAAGGCTGCCGAGCCCGTGGAGAAACTCGTAAAGGAAGAACCCAAGCCCGAAAAAGTCCAGCCCGTTGAAGAGCCCGCTCCCGAAAAGGTGGAGGTGAAAGTCCCGGAGAAAGAAATCGAATTCATCGAAACCCAATACCAAAAGCTTGAGGGTCCGAAGGTAGTGTCGAAAATCGACCTTTCGCAATTCGACAAACCGAAGCCCAAACGCGACGACGAGAAGAAAAAGAAACGCAAACGCATCAAGAAAGACGGCGTGAAGGTCGACGAGAACAATCCTCAGGTCGCTGCGCAGGCGGACAACAAGGACAAGAGCGCCGCCAAAGGCAAGGACAAGAAGAGCGAAAAGAAGAAAAAAGCCGCCGAGAAGAAGAAACCCGAGGTGGACGACGCCGAAATCGAAAAGCAGATCAAGGAGACCTTGGCCCGCTTGAGCCCGATGGGCAAGTCGAAGACCTCGAAGCACAACCGCGAGAAGCGCCAGAAGGTGCATCAGCAAATCGAGGAGGAGCAGATGCGCGAGATGGAAAGCCAGAAGACGCTGCAGGTGACGGAGTTCGTCACCGCCAACGAGCTGGCCACGATGATGAACATCCCCGTGACGCAAATCATCGCCACCTGTATGCAGGTGGGCATCTTCGTCAGCATCAACCAGCGCCTCGACGCCGAGACGATACGCCTCATCGCCGACGAGTTTGGCTACGACATCAGCTTCGCCAGCTCGGAGGTGGTCGACACGCTGCATAAGATCGAAGAGGAGGACAACCCCGAAGACCTCGTCACGCGCAACCCAATCGTCACCGTTATGGGTCACGTGGACCACGGCAAGACCTCGCTGCTCGACTATATCCGCAAGACCAACGTCATTGCCGGCGAAGCTGGCGGCATCACCCAGCACATCGGTGCCTACGAGGTGACCACCGCCGACGGCCGTCGCATCACATTCCTTGATACCCCTGGCCACGAGGCCTTTACGGCTATGCGTGCCCGTGGTGCCAAGATGACCGACATCGCCATCATCGTCATCGCCGCCGACGACAAGATAATGCCGCAGACCGTCGAGGCCATCAACCACGCCCAGGCTGCCGGCGTTCCCATCGTCTTCGCCATCAACAAGATAGACAAACCCGGTGCCGACCCCGACCGCATCAAGACCGAGCTGGCCAATATGAACCTGCTGGTCGAGGAATGGGGCGGCAAGTACCAGAGCCAGGACATCAGCGCCAAGAAGGGTATTGGTGTCGACGAACTGCTTGAGAAAGTGATACTTCAGGCCGATATTATGGAGCTGAAGGGCAATCCCAACAAGCGCGCCAAGGGTACCGTCATCGAGAGCTCGCTCGACAAAAGCCGCGGCTATGTGGCCAAAATCCTTGTCGAGGACGGCACCATCCGCAAGGGCGACCCCATCGTGGCCGGTGCCATCAGCGGCCGTGTCCGCGCTATGTACAACGAACGTAACCAAGAGGTTATGTCGGCCGGTCCGTCGCAGCCCGTGCTGCTGCTGGGCCTTACCGGCGCCTGCCAGGCCGGCGACACATTCAACGTCACCGAAAACGAGAAAGAGGCCAAGGACATCGCCAACCGCCGCACGCAGCTGCAGCGCGAGCTGGGTCTGCGCACACAGAAGCATATGACCCTCGACGAGATTGGCCGCCGCATCGCTTTGGGCAACTTCAAGGAGCTGAATATCATCGTCAAGGCCGACGTGGACGGTTCGGTCGAAGCCCTCAGCGACTCGCTGCTCAAACTGTCGACCGACGAGGTGCAGGTCAACGTCATCCACAAGGCTGTGGGTCAGATTACCGAGAACGACGTTTTGCTGGCCGAGTCTTCGGATGCCGTCATCATCGGCTTCCAGGTGCGTCCCTCGGTGGGCGCACGCAAGATGGCCGAAACCGAGCATATCGACATTCGTCTGTACAGCATCATCTACGATGCCATCAACGAGCTGAAAGACGCTATCGAAGGTATGCTTTCGCCCGAAAAGCAGGAGAAGATTGTCGCCAACCTCGAGATACGCGAAACCTTCAAAATCAGCAAGGTGGGTACCATTGCCGGATGTATGTGTCTGGATGGCAAAATCAACCGCCAGAGCAATATCCGCATCATCCGCGACGGTATTGTGGTCTATACTGGCAAGCTGGCATCGCTGAAGCGTTTCAAGGACGACGTCAAGGAGGTTGTCAGCGGACAGGACTGCGGCCTTAACATCGAGAATTTCAACGACATCAAGGTCGGCGACATCGTCGAAGCCTACGAAGTCATCGAAATAAAACGCAAACTATAAGAATTCGTTAATGTGTTATTGCGTTAATGTGTTAGTGGCTACGCAATCCAACTAGGACAACTTTACTAACGCAATAACTCATTAACAAATTAACTCATTAACAAATTGAACAAAAATCTCTACATAATAGCAGGGTGCAACGGGGCTGGGAAAACCACGGCCTCGTACACCATATTGCCTGAGATTCTTGAATGCAAGGAGTTTGTCAACGCCGACGAGATTGCCCGCGGCCTCTCCCCTTTCAACCCCAACAGCACTTCGATCGAGGCGGGCAAGCTGATGCTGAAACGCATCCGCGAGCTGCTGGGGCGCGACGAATCGTTCGCCATCGAGACAACGCTGGCCACGAGGTCGTACATCAACCTGGTAAGGCAGGCGCAAAGCCGAGGATACGCAGTTACTCTGCTCTTCTTCTGGCTGCGCACCCCCGAACTGGCGCTGCAGCGCATAGCCGAACGCGTGAAAAGCGGCGGACACGACATCCCCACCGCCACCGCACGGCGGCGCTACGTGTCGGGGATAAACAATCTGTTCAACCTTTATGTTCCCGAAGTCGACTATTGGATGCTCTACGACAACAGTTCCTCGCCCCGCATCGCCGTGGCTCGCGGAGGACGCCAACTCGAAACGACCATCTACGACCAGGAAACATTTAATACCATAAAGAACTATGTCTGACAAAGATGCACAACTGCTGACCGAAAAGATACAATACGGGCTGGCCCTGGCCGAGCGCCGTATGCTGGAAGAAAAAGCCCTGCACGGACAGGACATCGTCGTCTGCGACAACGACGGCACCATCGAGCGCATCCCTGCAAGCGAAGCAATAAAAAAAATACCTTCCGTGCAATAATCGCCCACCAACTGCGTTAAATAAATCAAAATGCATTAGCAAATCAAACACATTAACGCATTAACACACTAACGCACTAACGCAATCAAAAATAACACAATAACACATTAACGAATTAACACATTAACGCATTAACGAATTCAATACTGCCTCCTTAGTTCAACGGATAGAACGGAAGTTTCCTAAACTTTAAATGAGGGTTCGATTCCCCCAGGGGGTACAAAGGAAAAGAGCGGCCACCCAGCCGTTCTTTTACGTTGATTGACACAGACTAAAAACAACAACACATCAAGTCGATAGCACCCCAAACACTCGACATCATTTGTTACTCCCCATTTACTCACCTTCTTATCACCTTTTGCTCCACTTCGTCTCCCCTATTTGGTAACTCCATACCAACAACACAGCACCTTCGTCACATCTTCGTTATACCCATAGTCCCCAACGATAACCCGTATCCTATAGCAAAGACACACCCTATCCTTGATGCAATTACCACAACTATATTACATAGGAAAAACCATCATCAAGCCACGTTCAATCAGCAAACCATCGGCAATATATTTACATCACCCTCAAACGCACAACACTATAAACCAATAAAATAATCACTATAAAACAATTTATTTTGCCAATCTAAAATATTTTCGTATTTTTGCATTTGCATATAATAATATATAAAAGCACACCCGCTATGGACGGATTTAAGAATATTAAAATCAAGAATTTCAGATGTATCGACCACCTTGAGATTGATGATTTTTCGCGTGTCAACGTGTTTCTGGGGCAGAACAGTTCTGGCAAGAGTAGTATATTAGAGGCAGTGTTTTTATTGTCGGGAATGTCCAATCCAGATTTACCACTTAGCTTGAACAAAGCTAGAACTCGCAACTATCGTATCGCTTATTTACAAGATACACGTTACCAATTTTATAATTTAGACCTTAATAACACACCGGATTTTTCCGCTGATCAGTTTGACGGAATGAGTCGCCATCTACAGATGAAACTTTCTTTTACAGAAAGCGACGAAATGATGGTGCAGTCTATCGACATGCCGCTTATCATCTCCGAAATAGAGAGAACGCCTAATACAATAGAAATGCTCTTTGACATTACAAGTAGTTCGGGAACCAAGTCTTTCCGTAGTTCCCTTTTTGTAAATCAGTCGGACGTTCCTTCGCGTCAGGAGCCATCAAAAGAGTATGTGGAAAAGAACATGGCTGTATTATTCTCATCCGATTTGTTGTCAAGTAATCTAAACAATGATTTATCAGAACTTTTCAAAAGAAAGCAAAAAGATTCTTTGTTAAATATTCTGACAAAATTTGACAATAGGATAAACGCAATTGAAATATTGAATAATGACGTTTATATTGGCTATAGCGATGTTGAAGAATTACTTCCGATCAGTATGTCGGGTGATGGATTACGACGTTTCTTGAATATTGTTGCTGGTTCTGCCAATCCCCAAAATACTATTGTACTCATCGATGAAATCGACAACGGCCTCCATTATTCTGCTTATAAAAAACTCTGGGAAGCTATATTTGCACTTGCAGTAGGAACCAACAAACAGATCTTTGTCACCACCCACAGCAAAGAGACAATTCAAAAGCTCAACCTGATGTTGACAGAGCATCAAGAATATCAGCAAGAAATGCGCTTATACACAATTGCGAATACGTTGAAAAAAGGACATCAGGCATATAAGTACACCTACGACGGTCTGTCTGGTGCTTGCGAAAACGATGTAGAACTAAGGGGGAGGGTGTTGTAAATGAACAAATTCCAAATAATAGTAGAAGGTACGGCCGACAAAAAGTTCTTTGAGGACTACTATCGCCACTTGTTTCACGAGAATGCGCCAGAAGGAAGCATTACCCTTCCTATAAAGGGAGACAAAACCGGTGGTTACCAGAAACTGTTCAGCGAAAACGGAATAAACACTATTAAAGAAGGTATGGACTATGGCGCCACAAACCTCGTCATTTTTGATGCCGATGATAATATTGAGGCTCGCCGCAGAGAGCTCCTATCCATACGAGACGAATATGGAGTCGAGTTTGAACTCTTCCTCCTACCCAATAATCAAGATGCTGGCGCATTGGAAGACCTTTTAGAGCATATCATCAACCCTAATAACCAGCCCATCTTCGACTGCTGGCAGCACTATGAGGACGAACTCGTGCAGCAGGAAATCCCAGGAAGGACACCGCCACCTCTCACCATCCACGCCAAGAAAACCAAGATATATGGCTACCTTGAGGCATTACTGGAGCCGAAACAGAAAGACCTCATCAAAGAACGTAACCGCAACTACGAGAACCCTCAGCACTGGAATCTGGATGCTGAATATCTGGAGCCGTTGAAAGCTTTTATAAAGAAAAACATCATACAGCAAGAACAAGATGCCTGAACAAAAAGACAATAATAGGTTTAAAGCCATAGACTTTTTCTGTGGCGGCGGAGGCATGACCTGCGGCCTTCGTCAGGCAGGCATTGATGTGATTGCTGGTGTGGATTTTGATGGGAATGCCAAAGAGACATACGAATTCAACAATCCCGGGAGTGCATTTATCTATAAAGACATAAAGAACCTATGGAGTAACTACTTTGAAAGGAACTTCGATGTCAAAAAAAATGATGACAGACTAATAATGGTTGGTTGCAGTCCATGCCAATATTACAGCATTATCAACACTGATCATTCGAAAGCTGAGATGTCACGAGGATTGCTGATAAACTTTTCTCGCTTTATCGAATATTACAGACCAGGATTTGTTCTCGTTGAGAATGTCCCCGGCATCGTCACTAATAAAGAAACCGTTTTGTATCGCTTCTTGGACAAGTTAAACCTCCTCGGATACAAAAATATGGTGACAGAAATTGTAGACATGAGTCAGTATGGAGTTCCCCAAAGCCGTCGCAGATTTTCTCTTATAGCCACACGGTTGGATGGTGTCAATGTATCGTTGCCACAGAAATCTGAAAAAGTATTGACTGTAGCAGATGTCTTGGGAGAAAAACATGGATTTCAGAAAATAAAAGCGGGGCACCGTGACAATACGGATTTTCAACATACGACAGCAGGATTGAACGTCGTAAGCTTAAAGCGATTGGCATTAACTCCTCATAATGGAGGAGGTCGTTTAAGTTGGGCCGATCAAAGCGACTTACAGCTTGCCTGTTATGTCGGAAAAGATGATATTTTCAAAGATAACTATGGCCGTATGTGGTGGGATAGACCCTCACCAACTATTACCACTAAATTTTTCAGTATTTCCAACGGGCGTTTTGCTCATCCTGAGGAGGACCGAGCAATATCCATTCGTGAAGGTGCCACGTTACAGTCTTTTCCCAAGGACTATGTCTTTAAAACAAATAGTATGGCGGCAGCTGCACGTATCATCGGAAACGCAGTACCCTGTGAGTACGCAAGAAGATTAGGAGAAACAATAATATCCAATAGCCATGAGTGAAGAAAAGAGACTAACAATGAGCTTTGACCCTCATACAATTGAACATCTGGGGGTGAAAATGTATTCAGTATTACCCAATGCCATTGCTGAACTAATTGCCAATAGTTATGATGCAGAATCACCAGGAGTTCACATAATACTCACTGACGATGAAAATGGGAAAAGCATTTCCGTTGAAGATGAGGGCACTGGAATGTCGTTTGATGAGATAAATGACAATTTTTTGAGAATTGGAAGGAAAAGGAGGCAGGAAGATAATGGATTAAGTCCAAATGGGCTACGGAAAGTAACTGGCCGAAAAGGACTTGGCAAACTGGCTTTTTTTGGCATTGGCGACACCATCCAAATAATCACGAAAAAAAATGGAGAGTGCGTGGATTTCACAATGAGGTGGAACGATATTGTCAATTCCAAAACACAGAATTATGAACCACGTTATACCATCACTCCATGCGGAAAAGATGAACATGGAACAATAGTAAAACTCACAGACCTAAAACGTAAAACCGGCTTTGACATTGAGAGTGTTGCAAATAGTTTGGCAAGATTATTCGATTTCTTTGACGACACTTTCGTTGCCGATATTTCTCTGAATGGATCAAAGCCGTTGAACATTGACAAAACATTACGATACAATAACATTGAGTCCCAATTTTCATGGAGTATTCCTGACGTCTTCGATAATGACGAAACCTATTTTCACAAACAAGGTATTCAGGGTGAATTAATTGCTACCGAAAAGCCATTAAAACCTGGTCTTCGCGGTATTACGCTTTATGCACATGGTCGACTAGTCAATGTCGCAGGTTTCTTTGGCGCTAGTGAGTCAAGCCACTTCTATTCATATTTAACTGGATGGATTGATGTCGACTTTGTCGACGAACAGCCAGAGGATATTATTTCCACAGACAGACAATCACTCAACTGGGATTTACCAATAACGATTGAGTTACAGACACAACTGAAACAGCTATTGACACAAATCGAAAGAGACTGGCGAAACAAGCGAAAAGAAGACCGACAAAAGAAAATAGCAGAACAAACAAAAGTTGATGTTGGGAAATGGTATCCGACGCTTCCAGCAGATGTTCAACAAGGGGTGGAAAAGATTGTGAATTCTGTGGTTGAAAATTCCGAATTAGCGGGAGATAAACAGAATGAGGTGGTTGATGCATTACACACTCTTATCCCCGAATATGCACAATACCACTGGCGGCGGTTGCATCAGATTGTACAGGATGCATCATACTCTGATTATAAGAATGAAGACTTTTACAGAGCTGTTGAAGAGGCAATAAAACGATATGAAACAATAACCAAAACCAAATCAGGCAATAGTCAAACTGGGCGTGATTTAATGGCACAAGTTTTTGGTAAAGATAAAAGCCTTTCAGTTACTTCAAAATATAAAAAAAGAAATGGCAGCGATTTTAGCACCGACACACAAGAAAATATAGAAGAAGGGCAAAAATTCATGTCAATGGGAATGATGGCAGGAGTGAGAAATCCTTTGGCTCATGAAGAAAAAATAGAGTTAAAAGAGACTGGTTTGTTTTCTGAGAATGATTGTCTAGACATGTTGAGTTTGTTAAGTCATCTATTTCGTAGATTAGATGATGCAGTAAAAAAATAAAGAGTATGCATATTTTACCAGAACATTTCCCATTCAGAGTTTTCGAAGGCTTTGCTGGTTATGGTGGAGCTTCTTTTGGACTAATAAGATCTGGAGTGCGACATCAGGTCATAGGTTTCTCTGAAGTGGATAATGATGCTATTGAATTATACCAATACAATTTCCCTAATGTAAGAAACTATGGTGATATTACTCAAATAAATCCGAATGACTTGCCCGATTTTGAAATTTTCACAGGAGGATTCCCATGCCAACCATTTTCAACAGTAGGGAAACGCCAAGGGCAAGAAGACGAACGCGGACGTGGTACACTATTTGGGGACATCATCCGAATATGTGAGGTCAAGCAGCCTCAATATATATTACTTGAGAATGTCAAAGGCCTCTTGACTGGAAAAATGAAACATACTTTTGATATTATTATTGCCGAATTAAATAGAATCGGGTATGATGTACAATATGCTGTGCTTAATTCAAAAGACTATGGTATTCCTCAGACTCGAGAGAGATTATGGATATTTGGAAAGTTAGGACATCTCCCCAAAGGTTTTGATATGGTTCCTCCTACCTTGCCCTTGCAAGGCTATTTAGCAGATTTCCTTGATAAAAACCCAACGCCTGACTTATATAAGTCGCAAAAGCAAATAGCCCGCATTCATGAAATTCATCACAACGAAAAGTTTGATGTGAAAGAACCCTTGTGCTACGATATTTACAACCGTAAAATACGCTATGACAGAATATGCATGACGGTCACTCCTCCCGAGCACAATGTCATACGTATTATTGAACCAATAAAAAATGGGGAAGAGCGATTTAGAAAGCTGTCATTAAGTGAGCACTTTCGTCTTATGGGATTCAGAATGGACGGGAAAGACAATGAGATAGAATTCCCACCCACCCAAAACTACACAAAGTTGGGACGTAGAGCCGGCAATGGGTGGGATGTTAATCTTGTTGGTATTTTGTTGAATCATATTTTCTCTCAGTTATTATGAAAGTAGATATTACATCAATGTTTTTCAATTCCCGAATTGAAGGTCAAACAGCAACACCTGCATGGGGAACTTCTATCGGGCAAAGCAAACTGCGGGCATGTCGCATCGACGACATGAAACAAGAAGTCGTTGATATGGTCATTGGCATGACATATAAAAGTGTTAGTGACTTAACGAAACTTGATGTTTCAAAAGGCAGTAATGACAGAGAAATATTGTTGTGCTCTGTTTTTGATGACATATACATTAATGGAATCTCCATTAAAGATGCACAATATACATTATTGCTGTCTAGGGAACACTCAAAAAGTCATGAAGGACGTCTAATTGTCAGTTATGCACCATACATATCTTTCAACGGAATCCCAAATCAAGTTTGTGTTAACAGAATGCAGGATGCCATTGGCTGTAAACAAGAAGGATGCTGGTTTGTTTACGAAATATCCATTCGGAACCAATCGGAACTGCATTTTAAGGCTGTAGTTGTAAACGCCGAAAAGCCTATGGTTTATAGCGGCACTACTACCAGCAAACAGCGTTCTGACGAGTGGAAGTCATTAATACCTGATGGTTCGCTGTATGGCATTTCCACTACTGAAATAAATGAGAATATTCTTCCATACCTCACCGCCCTGCGGACGAAGCCGTTTATGTTGCTGGCGGGAATTTCGGGGACGGGAAAGAGCCGTATTGTGAGGGAGATGGCGAAGGCTTGTTGGAAGGAGGGTGACCCTGAATACGGGAAGAACCATCCGAAGAACTTCTGTATGGTGCAGGTGAAGCCCAACTGGCACGACAGCAGCGAACTGATAGGCTATGTGTCGCGTCTGAACGGCGAGAAGTTCGTGGTCGGGCCATTCTTGCGTTTCTTGGCGGCAGCCATCAAGGACCCCGACACGCCTTACTTCCTCTGCCTCGACGAGATGAACCTCGCCCCAGTAGAGCAGTACTTTACCGAATACCTCTCCGTCATCGAGAGCCGCAAGCTCAATGATAGCGATATAATCGAGACCGACCCCATCATCGAATATGAGGATACAGATGCCTATGGCAATCTTATTGACCAACTATTCAACACCCCAGAGGAACGCAAGGCTTACAAGATGGCCGAAGGCGGCAAACGCCTAACAATCCCGCAGAACTTCTTCGTGATTGGGACAGTAAATATGGACGAGACGACATTCTCGTTCAGCCGCAAGGTGTTGGACCGCGCTATGACCATCGAGATGAACGAGGTGGACCTGCACGGTGGTCTTGAGAAAGGCACCGGTAACGACATCGGTTATATAGGCAACAGCATCATCGGCGATGCCGCCGAGGGCTGCGACGTGTACGAGGATAACAAAGAACTGTGCGACCAAGTGCTGGACTACTTGGAGCAGGTGAACGCCATATTGGAGGGCACCCCCTTCAAGATAGCCTACCGCACAAGAAACGAATTCCTGATGTATGCCGTCAACCGCAAGAAATTAGACGAGAAGACGCAGCTGTGGCAAAACCTCGACGAGATGACATCTATGAAAATCCTCTCTCGCATCGAAGGCGACGAGGAACGTACCAAGAAAGTCCTCAACGACCTCAAGAACCTTGTCAAAGAGCAAATAGTTGACAAATTTGAAGAAAACGCCAACGAGACGCCGATGATCCATAGCATTTCCGCCACCAAGATCGACGAAATGCTCGCCAAACTGAAAAACACAGGCTTCACCAGCTACTGGACATAATACCCAATCTTTTATACGTTACATAACAAACAAGCTATGATGACCAGTCAGGAAATAAAAGAATTGTTGCTATACGGCGAAAGCATTCATCTGGAATGCAAAGAGTGTAGCGTGGACATCCCAAAATCAGTATGGGAAACTTATTCATCGTTTGCAAACACATACGGTGGCACCATTCTCCTTGGGGTGCACGAGGACACCAAAGAGCCTGACGTGAAAAAGAGGTTCACCATAGTCGGCGTATCAGATACAGCAAGAGTAATCGGGAATTTCTGGAATACTATCAACGGCGACAAGACCAATGTCAACATACTGAAAGACGAAAACGTATATTCGGTTAATGTTGACGGCAAGGAGATTGTCGTGATTGACATACCGCAAGCCGATTATCGGCAACGCCCAGTTTACATCAACGGAAATCCGCTAAAAGGCACATTCAAAAGAACCTATGAGGGTGACTATCATTGCATAGAGGCCGAGGTGCGTGCTATGCTTCGCGACGCAAACGAACAGGGATGCGACGGAATGCTCATAGAGGACTATACTATGGGCGACGTCGACCTCGCATCGCTGCACGCCTATCGCAACGAGTTCGCCATCCGGAACCAAGTACACACATTCAACCAACTTGACGACAAGGAATTTCTGAAAAGCCTTGGAGGCTATACTGTCAACCGAAAGCAGAGACAAGAGGGTCTGACTTTGGCCGGTCTGCTTATGTTTGGAAAAGGATTGTCAATCCGAGAACGCCTTGACAATATCAGGATGGACTATATAGACAAAACCAACCTTGCCGATGGTCAGCGATGGAGCGACCGCATAACCTACGATGGCACTTGGGAGAACAATCTTTACAACTTCTTTCATAAAGTTGTCGGCAAACTAACGGCTGATCTCCGCAAGCCTTTTGTATTGAATGGAATTGCGCGCAACGATGACTCACCCGTTTTCCGCGCCGTACGCGAAGCAGTGACTAATATGATTATCCACGCCGATTATATGATAACTGGCGTCTTGCGTATAGAGAAACGTGAGAATCTCTTTTATTTCTCCAATCCCGGCAGCCTCCGACTCCCTGTAGAAAGAATTTATGAAGGAAACCATACCGCTGCCCGTAATCCAAGATTGCAGGATATGTTCCGTATGATCGGCTATGGTGACAATATCGGCAGCGGATTCCCTACAATACTGGATGCTTGCAGACAAGAGCTATGGCGCAAGCCGGATTTGAAGGAGTTTTCCGACTTGCGGACTGTGGATTTGAAAATATGGATGGTATCGTTAATGCCCCCTGAAATCACATCGAAGATGAAATCCTTGTATGGCAATGCATATAAGCATATGTCTGGTATGGAGAAGCAGGTTATGGCGACAGCTTTGCTGGAAGAAGAAGTGAGTAACAGCGATATGCAGACATTGCTGGAAAAAAATCCGATAGAAGTAGGCACTATCTTAAACCAACTTGTGGAAAAACAGCTTTTGATACCCTATGGAAAGGGCCGATGGACTATGTATCAACCGAACAGACATTTTTTAGAAGGCACTGCACAAGACACTGCACAAGATACTGCACAAGTTGACACGACTTACAATACAGTATATCAGAAAGATACCATCAATCCTATACAAGATACTGCACAAGTTACTGCACAAGTTACTGCACAAGAAACTACACAAGTTACTACGCAAGTTACTACACAAGAAAAGTCCATTAGAATACAACATCAAGAAAAGTTAATCATCGGCTATTGCAAAGAGCCACGGACATTAAAAGATATTGCCGCATATCTGAACTACAAAAATACGCGATGGCTCAGGGAAACCTATATTACCCCTCTTCTCGGTAAAAAATTATGGATGACATCGCCCGATAAACCCCGCAGTAGTAATCAAAGATACACTTCCATTCCCCCGAAAGAGTAGTTATTTATGGACCTGCTGCGCATAACACACGACGACTTCACGCTGACAGTGGAGAGCACCCAGTTCCAACGGATGTGGAACAAGGGAGT
>JAFWYO010000111.1 GCA_017517715.1 Bacteroidales bacterium | reverse complement strand
TACTTCATTTGAGGACTGCCCCCCACCGGCAGTCCTCTTTTTTTGCAGCAGCCCCCCCACCGGCCGTCCTCTTTTTTTTGCAGCAGTCCCCCCACCGGCAGTTCTCTTTTTTTTGCAGCAGCCCCGCCGCCACGCCCCCCACCCTCTCCGCCCGTTCCTATATCGTTCCTATATCGTTCTTATATCGTTCCTATATAAAAATATAAGAACGATATAAGAACGATATAGGAACGATATAGGAACGGGCGGAGCGGGTGGGGGCAGAGGCCGAAGGCAAGCCGGCCGGAACGCGTAAAAAAAATGCGCATAAAAACCCCTGACAAAAAAGGACTTACGAAAAAAGCGAAAAAAAATTTCATTTCCGATGCAGCAATTTTGCATTTTTTTGTTACTATATATAATGAAAGGGGAAAAAACGCGTTATTAAAATCATAAACGGAAAAAAATGGAAACAAAAAACATTAAGAATATGAAAAAATTAGTACTTATTTCGGCAATGCTGCTCTTTGTAGGCAGCAGCTATTCTGTCTTCGCCCAGGCGGGACAGGGTTCGGACACGGCCTGCGTGGGCCTGAAGAACCCCCTCAACTTTTGGATGAGCGGCGGCCACAACGAGTTGTGGACCGGCTATACCGGCTCCAAACCTGAAACGGCCAGTACCTGCTACGTGGAAGGCGTCAGCTGCGGCACCACCGTCCAGGCCGACGCCCTCGAGTCGGTCAACAACAGCGATGGGTGCTCCATCTCGCTGACCAACAGCCAGACCCGCACCCTGTCGAAGGACATACACAACCAGGCCGACCACCAGCGCCAGTTTGTCATCAAAGGACCCGGCTATGACCCCGACACCTATAACCACCTGAGCTACCTGCCGCCCGACACGACCTTCACCAGCTCGATACGTTTGGGCAACTATTGCGGCAACCACGGCGGCGAGAAGCTGACCTACGACATCCGCATCACGCCCGAAAACGCCCTGCTGACCATCTGGTTTGCCCTGTCGCTGCAGAACGGCCAGCACAGCGCAGCCCAGAACCCCGAATTCACCATCGTGGTGCAGAAGCAAGTGGGCTCCAGCTGGGTGCCCCTGGCCGGCGACACGCTGTGCTACATACGTCCTACACCTGTGAACACCACTCCCGACACGGCTTTCCGCGTGGGCACGACTGGAGCAGTGATGACGTCGAGCGCAGCCTATGGTACGAACCTCTACCTGCCCTGGCGTAAGGTTATGATCAACCTGTTCAACTACCTGTACCAGAACGTCCGCATCAAGATCACTGCCGGCGACTGCAGTATGAGTGCCCACTACGCCCTGGCCTACATTGCAGGCGACTGCCAGCCGATGTCGCTGCGCGCCAACGGATGTGCCGCAGGCGAATCGAGCGAGGTGGCCCGCATCAACGCCCCCAAGGGTGCCGCCAGCTATGTGTGGTATCGCAGCAAGAACGGAGTGCTGCAGAGCGAAAGCGACCGCACGAACGACAATAACTATGTGCTGATTCCCGACGCCACGGCCGACAGCCTGAACTGCAATATGGACCAGTTTATCCGCGTCGACAACGGCCAGACCCTGCTGCAGAACACCTTTATGTGCAAGATGACCACCAAGATGAACGACCAATACGGCATCGTGTCGAAAATCTATACCAACGTGGGTAACACCAAGCCCACCATCGTGGTGGACAGCGTTCTGGACTGCAACGCAGGCATTACGCTGACCGACCTGAGCTATGCCCCCTTCTCGCCCGCCGACAGCAACCGCGTCGACTCGAGCGCCACCGTCTGGAAGTTCTACAGCTCGCCCAACCCCACCGACCAAACCCTTGTGGGCACCTATACCGGCAGCACCGCACACCACACCTATCCCGCCGCTTCCACAGCCAATATGCCCTACAGCGTCAAAGTGCGCACCACCGCCTTCGGCCGCAGCTGCTGGAACGAGAAGACCATCCAGATCCGTACCGTCAAGCGCCCCGTGCCGCAAGTGTTCGTGCAGCGCAACAACCTGTGCAAGGGCGACACCATTACCATCCAGGACCAGACCTACGGCTCGGGCTATCACAGATGGATCCTTTCGAACGGCGTCAGCGTCGTCGACACCATCACGCCGATGCCTGTGCTGCAGTGGATTTTCGACACAACGACAACCGTAACGATGGTAACCCGCAGCGCGTCGCACTATGCCGCCGACACCACTGGCGACGGCCTTGTGGAGGATGTCTACTGCTACTCCGACACCACCTTTACGATTTACGTTCAGGAATACCCAAAACTGCTTGTGTCCGGCGACACGATAGTCTGCAACGGCGACCAGTCGAACGTCACCGTGTCGTGCAACAACGTGCCTGTGGAATCGTACAACTGGTATCAGGTGCTGAACGGCACCACGCCGGTGGTGGAGAACAACAACCAGCTGGTGACCAACATCTCGGCCGACCGCCGCTACTATGTCAAGGTGACCAGCACCTTCGGCTGCGTCAACTGGGACAGCATCGACCTCTATCTGGTCAACCCCAGCTTCACTGTGGCCCCCGACAAGATATGCACCGGCGATACCGCCGTGCTGACTGCCGGCCGCGCCGCCTACTTCGACTGGAGCTCCAACCCGCCCGACCCGGCACTGAATGCTGCAATGTACGACTCGGTGGTCAAAGTGTCGCCCCAGGTGACGACAGTCTATACCGTCGTGGGCCGCGGCAGCAACGGATGCAGCGCCACGCCGCTCAACCAGAAAGTGACCGTCTATCCCTACCCGATAATGCAGGTGCAGCTGACACCCGACTATATTGACTCGGAGAACCCCTCGGTCCAGTTTGCCGACCTGTCGGAATATGGCGCCACATCGCTGTGGAACTTTGGAGGCGGCAACACCTCGACAACACGCACCGTGGTGTTCACCTTCACCGACCTCAGTCAGGACTCTATCCTCATCACCCTCGTCACCGGCAACGCCATTGGCTGCACCAGCGACACCTCGTTCTATGTACCCGTGGGCATCTTCGCCGTGTGGTTCCCCAACGCCTTCACGCCCAAACTGGAGACCAACAACATCTTCAAGCCCTTCACGGCCAACTCGCTCGAAGACTACGAACTGCACATCTACGACCGCAACGGCAACCTGGTGTTCAGCACGACCAACATCGAAGAGGGCTGGGACGGCACCTACAAAGGCCACGACTGCAAATCGGGCAGCTATGTGTACATCGCCTCCTATCGCCGCCAGGGCGTAGAGCGCCTGATGTCGCAAAAGGGCACCCTGACTCTGATACGCTAACCATCATTTGAGCAACAATTTCAAAATTTGTCCACTATGAATAAACAAAAACTGACACTGTTTGTGGCGATTTGCCTGACCCTGGGCCTGTGCAACAGCGTCCGGGCACAGGGCGGCAGGCCCAGCTATCCGCAGAACGAGAACTGCGTGGGCCTGAAGAACCCGTCGAACTTTGAATTCGTCGGCGGTGCAACCAATTCGCAATGGAACGGCTTTGTTGGAGGTACCGGCTGCAAACAGGGTACACTGAGTACCTGCACAACACCGGGATTCTGCACCCTGACACCCGTGGCCAACGCCAGCCAGCTGGAAAGCCAGAGCAGCAGCAGCTGTTCCAATTCGCCCATATCGTACAACATCGACAATGTACAAGACAACTCCAAGCGCTTTGTCATCAAAGGGCCCGGCACCGACCCCTTCACGGGCAACAACCTGCCCTATCTGCCGCCCGACACATCGTTCCACACCTCCATTCGCCTTGGCAACTACTGCTGGGGCGGCGAAGTGGAGATGCTGACCTACCAGATGGACATCCGTCCCGAAAATGCACTGGTGACGATATGGTATGCCCTTTCGCTCGAATATGCAGGCCACAGCCAAGGTCAAAATCCTGAATTTTCGATCGTTATCGAAAAAGCTGTAAAAGATGCCACTGGCAACTTCATTTTGGATGCCAACGGCAACAAGACTTGGACATTGGCCGGTGGCGACACGCTGTGCTACATCAAGGAGGCACCGACATCAGCCCAGCTCAGCTCGCTGCAACCGCCCTACCACAACTACCAAAACAGCAACATCTATCGCGACTGGAACAAGGTTATGGTGAACCTGTACGGTCTGCTCTACGAAACGATACGCATCAAGATTGCTGCCGGCGACTGCTCGCCGCAGGGTCACTATGCGTCCTGCTATTTTGCCGGCGAATGCCAGCCTATGGCCCTGCGCGCCAACGGATGCGCCGCAGGCGAATCGAGCGAAGTGGCACGCATCAAAGCACCCAAAGGCGCAACCAACTACGCCTGGTACAGAAGCAAAAACGGCGTGCTGCAGAGCGAAACCGACCGCACAAACGACAACAACTACGTGCTCATCTCGGGAGCTACGGACGACAGTCTGAACTGCAATATGGACCAGTTTGTCCGCGTCGACAACGGACAGACACTGCTGCAGAACACCTTTATGTGCAAGATGACAACACAGATGAACGAAAGCTATCCGATTGTGTCGCGCATCTACACCAATGTGGGCAACACCAAGCCCACCATCGTGGTCGACAGCCTTCTGGACTGCAATGCCGGCATTACGATGACCGACCTGAGCTATGCCCCCTTCTCGCCTGCCGACAGCAACCGCGTCGACTCTAGCGCCACCCAGTGGCAGTTCTTCACCTCCTTTCCTCCCACCGAACAGAGCCTTGTGGGCACCTATATCGGCGGTACGGCACATCACACTTTCGAGACCGGCTCGACGGCCAACAACTTCTACAGCGTCAAGGTGCGCACCACTGCCTATGGCCGCAGCTGCTGGAACGAGAAGACGATAAAAATCCGTGCCATCTCACCCCCGACGCCGCAAATCACCCTGCAACGCGACAGCCTTTGCGAAGGCGACACGATAGTGATCTACAACTTCACTCCGGGCGCAGCCTATACGGAATGGACCAGACTGGGCCGCGCAGGCGACACGCTGCACTACGTCTCGCCGACAACAGTGTCGCAGTTTAATTTCGACACCACGTCGCTCGTTATGCTTCGCACCCGAAACAGCACCTATTACCAGAACGACACCAACTCCGACGGTGTGCTGGACAATGTCTATTGCTATGTCGACACCAGCATCGTGGTCCACGTGGACGAGTATCCCGAACTGGTGGTCACTGGCGACACGATAGTCTGCAACGGCACACAGGCCATTATCAATGTGGCTTCGCAAAACCCGGCGAACACCTACGACTGGTACCTCTCGATGAACAGCAACAATCCCCTGCAAAGCAACACGGCCACGCTGACGACAACGCCTACACACGACGAGCGCTATTTCGTCAAAGCCCGCAGCCCATTCGGATGCACGAGCTGGGACAGCATCAAGATCTACATCGTCGACCCGCAGCTGCAGGTGCCGATAACCGAAATCTGCGACAACGAGACCGTGCGGCTCTACGCTTCGAATGCCTACAGCTACACCTGGACTTCGATGCCCGACGACCCGTCGATGGCCGGACAGCAGGGGAGCGACACCCTTATCGTTACGCCACACACAACGACGACCTACACCCTTACGGGACACGGTATGAACAACTGCTCGGCAACACCGCTGACACAGACCATACGCGTATTCCCCTACCCCATCCCGACCTTCGAAATGTCGCCCAACTTTATCGATTCGGAAGAACCGGTGGTGACATTCCGCGATGTTTCGCCCAATTCCACCTCCTCGTTGTGGAATTTCGGCAACGGCAACACGTCGACAGAACGCCAGATACGCTACACCTTCACCGACCTCAGCGAGGATTCCATACTTATCAGCCTGACATCGGGCAACGAGCTTGGATGCACCAGAGACACTTCGTTCTGGGTTCCCATCGAGATATTCTCGGTGTGGTTGCCTACAGCCTTCACCCCCGACGAGAGCACCAACTACGAGTTCTCGCTCTTCACCCACAACCAACTGGAATACTTCAGCTTCCATCTCTACGACCGCAAAGGCAACCAGATACTTTATACCACCGACCAGAATTTCAAATGGGACGGCACCTATAAAGGAAACCGTTGTCCTCAAGGGGTTTACGTATACACCTGTACATATCGCCGTCCCGGCACAACCGATATTGTGACCAACCGCGGCACAGTGACACTGATACGATAACGCAACGTAAAAACTTAGCATAACGCGAAAGCCGTCCCCGAAATGCAGGGACGGTTTTTTTTGCCGTCCGGCCAACAATAAAAGCAACCTCCGCACGTTTTACACACAACTATGACCCCACGCGAGATACTGGAAAAATATTGGCACTACAAACATTTCCGCCCATTGCAGGAGGAAATCATCGACTCGGTGCTGGCCGGCAAGGACACGCTGGCGCTGCTGCCCACCGGCGGCGGCAAATCGCTGTGCTACCAAATACCGGCACTGGCAACCGACGGAATCTGTCTGGTCATCTCGCCACTGATAGCCCTGATGAAAGACCAGGTACGAATGCTCACCGAGAAGCATATCAAAGCAAAATACCTGGTTTCGGGAATGTCGCACCGAGAGATAGAAATAATCCTGAACAACTGCATACACCACGATGTCAAGCTGCTCTATGTCTCGCCTGAGAGACTGCAAAGCCGCTTGTTTATCGACCACCTGCGCCAGATGAAGGTCAACCTCATCGCCGTCGACGAAGCGCATTGCATCTCGCAATGGGGCTACGACTTCCGTCCCCCCTATTGCGAAATAGCACGTATACGGCAGTATCTGCCCAACGTGCCGGTCATTGCCCTTACCGCGACGGCAACGCCCGAAGTGGTTGACGACATACGGCAGCGATTGGAGTTCCGCAACGGCAACGTCTTCAGGAGCAGTCATCTGCGCCCCTCCCTGTCATACAGCGTCTTTCAGGAAGACGACAAGGTCGGCAAGATGATGCGAATCATCAGCAACGTCGGAGGCAGCGGGATTGTCTATGTGCGCAACCGCCGCCGGACGCTGGAACTAGCCAGACTACTCAACGACAACAATATACCAGCAGCAGCATACCACGCAGGAATACCAATCAAAGAGCGTGACCAGCGACAGAAAGACTGGCAGAAATCGCCCAATGGTGTTATGGTGGCCACCAATGCCTTTGGAATGGGCATCGACAAACCTGACGTGCGGTTTATAATCCATTACGACCTGCCCGAATCGCCCGAAGCCTATTTCCAGGAAGCCGGCCGCGCTGGCCGCGACGGACGCAAAGCCTATGCGGTCTTGCTTTATCAGCAAAGCGACATCAACCGCCTGCGCGAGTCGCTCGAGACAGATTTCCCCGCCCCAAACTATATCCGCAACGTCTATCGGGCGATATGCAACTACTACCAAATCCCTGTCGGCTCGGGCCAAGACTGCCAGTACGACTTTGATTTGGAGAAAGTCTGCAACAGCTACGGATTGAACGCCTATATGGTTTTCCGCTCGCTGACGTTTCTGGAGCGAGAAGGGTTGATCTGCCTGCCGGACCACAACGAGCTGCAATCGCGGCTCTACATAACCATCGGCAAAGAGGAACTGTACCGATTCCAACTGGCGCACCGCGACATCGGCGATATGCTTACCGCAATACTGCGACTGTACGGCGGACTCTTCACCGACTTCACCCCCATTAGCGAGAGCGTGATAGCGCAACGATGCGGCAAGACGGAGACACAGGTGTACAATATGCTGAAAGAGCTGAACAGGCTACAGATAGCCGAATATCGACCCAAAACAATAAAGCCGCAAATCATCTTCACCTCGCCTCGCATTGACATCAAAGACATCTACGTCAGCGACCGCAACTATAAAGACCTGAAAAATGCAGCCGAAAAGCGGCGCGAAGCAATGATAGCCTATGCCGAAAACAATGGCGAATGCCGCAGCAGGCAACTCTTGCGCTATTTCGGCGAAACTCAAAGCTACGACTGCGGAGTATGCGACGTATGCATAGCTAAGAAAAAGACATCACGCACCAGGCTGGATGATGAAATAATCGACATCCTTGCAGCAAGCCCCTTGACCATAAAACAATTGTCGCAAAGACTTCCAAAGATAGCGAAAGACGAACTAATATCGACGGTTCGCCGCCTGCTCGACCGCGGCGTGCTGCAAACCAATCAGGATCTGCAACTCAGCTGCCGCAACTCGTCATAGAGCCGCGACAAAGGCAAGCCCATAACATTGTAGAAACAACCTTCTATCCGCTCAACTCCGACCATACCTATCCATTCCTGGATACCGTATGCGCCAGCTTTGTCGAAACAGGTTCCTTGCTCGACATAATGTTCGATCGTATCGTTGCTCAGTTGGCGGAACACCACTTCGGTCTTTTCCGTAAACAGGACCTGCGTTCTGCTATTCCTCAGGCAAACACCTGTGTAGACCGTGTGCCTGTCGCCCGAAAGCGACCGGAGCATACTGACAGCCTGCTGGCGGTTGTGCGGCTTGCCCAGCACCTCGCCCTTGTGGGCCACAATAGTGTCGGCAGTGACCAGCACCTCGTCGGCGCCTATCGGCGACGTGTAGCCTTTCGACTTAAGCAGTGCCAGCGACGAGGCTATATATTCCGTCGAAATACCGGGAGCCACAACCTCTTCCACGTCGACATCAACAATCCTGACGGGGAAACCCAGTTGCGACAACAGCTGCCTGCGGCGAGGCGATTTGGATGCCAATAGGAGTGTCAGCACAGCTGTACAATATTAGAAATCACCCACACGGCCGCTGCCCGTGGGCTTGTTTTTCTTGTCTTTCTGCTCTTTGCCGGCTTTGAAGACCATCTCCATTGCCACATTGCCCTTCTCGTCGTACATCACCCAGCGACCGTCCTTTTCGCCGTTGCTGAACGCGCCCGACTCGATGGGTTTGCCTGCGCTGTTGTAGCGCTCGTATTTGCCGTTCCACACGCCATTCTTGTAGTTGGCGCGGCTTTCAATCTTGCCATTAGGGTAATAACGAACCTCTTCGCCGTCTTTGTCATCTGCCGCATAGTGCATAACATATCTGGGGCGGCCGTCATCGTAGAACCCTTTCCATTCCCCATCCTTCATACCGTTGCGGAACGAACCGGTATAGTCTATATGACCATCCTCATACCAGGCAGTCCATACACCCTCTTCCTTGTTGGCCACATAGTTGCCCTCGTGCAGCTTGCGGCCCGATTCGTACCACGTGGTCCATTTGCCACTCTTGTGACCGTTGACGAATTGTCCCTCGCGCCACTTCTCGCCAGTCTCATAATAATAGGTCCAAACGCCAGTCTCATTGCCGTTACTGTAATTGCCACGGATGCCGATTTTGCCGTTTGTGCGCCAGTAGAAGAGCCATTCGCCCTGCTGCTCGCCGTTCTCCAGGCGGCCCTGCATATCCAGCTTGCCCTTCTCCGTGTACCATTCGGCCATACCATTCAGTTCGTTGTCGCGATAGGTACCTTTGAATTTCAGCACTCCGTTCTCGTGCCATTCCGTAGCTGCACCCTGCTTCTTCCCATTGGCGAATGTCAATTCTTCCTTTTTCTGTCCGTTAGGATACCACGACCGGTACATTCCGTTCTTTCGTCCAGCGACAACGGGCACCTCACTTTTCTTGCTACCGTCGGAATACCACTCCTTGCTGACTCCGTTTTCGAAATTCTCTTCAGCACAGCGCGAACCGTCTTCATAAAACACTTTCCACAAGCCCGTTTTTTCGCCCCTGTCGTTGTATTGACCCATCTGAAACACCTGTCCGTTCGGATGCCAGAACGTCCAATTGCCCATTCTTACACTGTCGTCGGTCATCATTCCTTCGACGGCAGGATGCTTCTTTTCTGCATCATAGAACTTCTGGTAACGAACTTGCGCTTGCAACGAGGCAACGCAGACAAACAAAAACGTCAGACTGATTATTTTCTTCATATTTCAATCTTTTCAGTTGTTAAGTGATTTCAATTCTCAATTTCAAAAGCTCTCAACTTCAAGTGATTTCAATTCTCAATTCTATGGCGCCATCCTATTCGCTATACACGAACTCTATCCGCACAGGATTGTTGCCTGTCAATGCTGGATTGGTTCCGTTGACGACCATCCTCATCGGCGACGAACGGCGCGTATTGAGAATCAACAGGGTTCCATAGTCCGCGCTGCCCTTGACAATCTTCTGGAAGTGCTGGGTGATGCGAAGACGATAGTAGCCGGTGCCGTCGTTGTATTTGCCGTCAAAACCCGAAAACGAGTTGTCGTACATATCCTGCACATTCGTCAGCGTACCATCGGCCGTGTACTTTAATGCAGCAACCATCTCCGGCTTCGCCTCGGGCGAAATGTCGGACACGGGCAACAGCAGCTCAGCATAGTGTATCACCGCGTAGGGATGTTCCGCGTGGAATTGGCGCGCGAAACTGTCAAAATTGATCTTCACATTCGTTCCGCCCATCGGACTCAGGTACAAATACCTGCTGCCATCGATCGAATCACCTGTATTGCTGTTGAATGTCGACAAAGCGCCCACATAGTGGTTATTGAACTGGCTGAAATGGGGGGCCGACTGCGAAATGACGAAGTCGTAAGTGCGCGCAATGGTGTCGCTCACATTGGCATAGCGATAGTAAGTGCTTATCTTCGTGGACGATGCAGCCAGGTTGATGGTCGCCGATTGCGGCGTCCCGTCGTTGACCAAACGGATACGTATGCCCTTTATGGCATTCTCAAACTCGGCAGCATCAGCATAGCTGCGGTTACGCACATACGACAGGAAGTTCTCGTTCAGGCGCATCGAAGCCACCATACTGTCACTCTCCGCCACGCGCACCGTCCCGTCAAAGAAACAGACCCCATTCACCGGCAGCTCGTCAAAGGAATAGTAGGCACTGTCGTGAAGCAGCGGCTCCGTCAGCTGGTACACCTCGAAATGAAGGTCCTGATACGACTTTGCGGAAGCACTCTGCGAATAGATGCTTGCCACCGAGAAAGTCAGAATCGCCGAGTCGATCAGCGAATACTGGTCAAACTCGACACCCGAATTGTTGGCCGTCGTCACCTGCATATAGAGTATACCCTCCGAATATCCGAACACATCGTCACTATAGCACCCCAACAGTGCGCTCGACTGGCCCGACGTCAGCAGCGAATCGTCAAAAACAGTATACGCAACACCGTAGGCCGTGTCGCATATCCCGTTATATAGCGTCGCCGGATCCTGCAACTCAACACCCAAATCCGACTCTTTTTCATCGCACGCGCCAAAAAGCACCAGCGCAAAAACCGACACAGCTATGTATAAAAATCTTTTTGTCATTGTTTTAGTGTAAAAAAATATGGTTAAGAAATTAGTCAATCAATTTGACTGCGTCAACCACTAACGCATTAATTTTTAATTGTTAATTATTAATTTTTAATTATTGATGTTGCTTCCAATAATCGAATCATACATCTTATTGATCTGTTCATAGAACACCGTCCGGTCCTCATTGTATTCCACTATGTTACGCTTGTTCTCGCGAGCAAAGGCCACCAACTCCGGGTTAGCATTGGGCGATGCGATAACGATACCGTGAGCATAGGTTATCGCCGCCTTCGTAAGCGTCATATAGTCCAGATTCTCAAACAGTCGCAAATCTTTCGCCGTCGCTCCGTCGGCCTTCAGCTTGCGCTCCATATCAGGTCCGAACTTGCCCTCAAAACCATCGTTGGTTATCGAAAAGACCGTCTTGGTCCCGGAAAAGAAAGCATTCTCCTTGTTTATGCGACGCAGGTAGAAAGGAATCATACACGAAAACCAGCCCGTAAAATGAATCAAGTGAGGCTGCCAAGCCAGCTTGCGCACTGCCTCGAGCGTGCCGCGTCCGTAGAACAGGATGCGCTCGTCGTTGTCGGCACAGAACTTGCCCTTATCGTCGAAAAACCCTTTGTGGTTGGTAAAATACTCCTCGTTGTCAATAAAATAGACCTGCATACGTGCCGACGGAATCGAACCCACCTTGATTATCAACTGATGGTCCGCATTGTTGACAATCAGGTTCATTCCCGACAGGCGAATAACCTCGTGAAGCTGGTTCTTACGCTCGTTGACACTGCTGAATCGCGGCATAAAAACCCTTATTTCACGTCCTTTTTCTTGGGCGAAAGAAGGCAGATAACGACCGATATATGAGTTTTCAGACTCAGGAACAAAAGGCATAATCTCCTGATTCACAAATAGTATTCTTCCTTTTCCCATATCTTTTTATATTATAATTCTTTTGCAAAGTTACGAATTTTTTTTGGATTCGACAGAAAGAAAACAACTTTATTTCGCACTATCACGCTTTTTTTCCAAAGTAGTGAATAGTGAGTAGTGAGTAGTGAATAGAACACACTCGTGTCACAGGTCACTATTCACAATTCACAAATTAACAAAATTATCTTTGCACAAATACAATTTTTTTAATACTTTTGCCAAATAAAACCGTTCAGCCATAATAAATATATCGTATTTAAAACCAGTAGTTTATAGCATTTTTTCACATTTTAAACAATACCAATGTCGGACAAAATCAAATTCACTGATGCGGACAAGGCCTTTATCTCAAAGGCCGAACAATATTGTGCCACAGCTGAACAGTGCCGCACCTCAGTGATGGAAAAGCTGCTCACCTGGGGCGCCGAAAGGGATCAGGCAGTAAACATCGTTGAATACCTGGTAGACAACGACTTCATCGACGAATCACGCTACTGCCGCATCTACTGCGAATCCAAACTGCACCTGCAAAAATGGGGACGCATCAAGATTAACTATATGCTTCGCAACAAGCGCATTGACAACAAAATCATCAACAAGGCCCTGCAGCAAATCGACGAACAGCAATACAGCGACACACTCCGCCAACTGGCCGAAAGCAAGATCCACACCCTCAACGAAAACGACCCACGAAAACGACGCGCCAAACTGATATCCTTCCTCGCCTCGCACGGCTTCGAACAGTCCGAAATATACAACACCCTACAACAAATCCTCCCCGAAAACGAAGACTAGCGACACGAACGCGTCAGCCACCAACAAACTAACAAATCAACGGATTAACAAATTAAATCTATATTGGTTATGAGAAAAAAAATATTTCTTCTTTCTATGCTGGCCCTTATGGCCACGCCTTTCGTCAGCGCCAACAACGACGGCAACGGCCCCACGCCCAACGCCGACGAACCGACCGAAACACCCAAAGGCACCTGGACAACATCGACAACGCCAGCCCTCAAACTCGGCGAATTCATCTACCACAACTGGTCCGCAACGGGCAACTCGCAAATCGACATCACCGGAACCTTCTTCGGCAACTACAAATACACCCACCCAAAATTCGTCTGGGACAACGTCGTCGACCTCGCCTACGGCTTTGCCTGGCAAGACCTTGACAACTCCGCCGAAGACAGCGTGGGCGGACGCTTCGAGACACGCCGCAAAAGCAACGACAAAATCGACCTCACCTCGGCTCTGTCCTGGAAGGCCTACAAGGACTGGGGCGCCAGCTTCACGGCCAACTTCAAGTCGCAGTTCGGCAAAGGCTACACCTACGAAGGCATAGGCTACAACGCCATCGCTACCGAAGTGTCTGGTTTTATGGCTCCTGGCTACCTGACCACCGCTCTCTCCTTCGAGCTGAAGAAGGAAAACTGGTCGGTGTCGCTCTCCTTCCTGACCGGCAAAACGACCTTCGTCTACAACGACTCGCTTATCGCCCACGGCTACAACTATGGCGTCATCCAGGACGACCCCGCCGACTTCACGCACGCCTACTTCGCACTGGGTTCCTACATTAAAGGTCTCTATCTGAAAAAAGACATCCTCCCCAACCTCGACCTCTACGCCCGCGCCGAACTCTTCTACGACTACAAGAAACCCAAGAATATGGCTTGGGGCGACAATATGGCCACCGACTCCAAATACGCCCTCGTCGGCGAAGAGACCTGGACTGAACTTCAGGACTTTGGCTGGATGAAACGCCGCGGATTCGAAACCGACCTCGACTTCGAGCTGAAACTCGACTACCGCTTATCGAAACACATCTCCGCCAACTTCGCCCTCAACCTGAAATGGGATACCGACTTCAACGGTATGGGCAACTGGGGACACTGGCAGATCTACCAGATGGCCGGCATCCAGGTCTTCTTCAACTGGCAGACTCCCAAATCCTGAAAACATCCACCACACAAATAAAAACACCCGAGGGGACAGACTCCAACATCTGTCTCCTCTTTCTGTATATCAGCAACTTACCAAAAACCACCATCCCCTCCGACCCTTAACCCGAAACAGCCAGCAACCTTTCATCGATAACCCACCACGAAACCTCCGCCCCCGTTCGCTGCCACCCGGCAGGCCATTTCCTCTATATTTCC
>JAFWYO010000110.1 GCA_017517715.1 Bacteroidales bacterium | reverse complement strand
TGAATGAAGAGCCACTAGTCCAGGCGCCGTGGTTGCGGACCACCGAAACGAGGATGCGGCTGGTGCCGTCCCAGGTGAAGGTGGTGTCTAATCCGTGCAGCTGCAGGCCCGTAGTAGTGTAGCTGAAGTCAGCATTGTCGATAACCTTAACGAAGGGCAGATCGGCCGACGGGAGGATGAACGACGAGCTGAGGTCGCCAAGCGAATCGGGCAGGTTGGCCATATAGACAGTCATATTGGTAAAGTATGCACCGGCCGAGGTGCTTGCGGGCGAGAATCCCATAGCCGTGATGTCGCCAGCATCGACGAGGGCAGCGAGCTGAGCCGAATCGATGATGGTCTGGGTATAGCTGTAGTTGTAGGTGCTGTATCCGATAGGCGAGTAGCTGGAAGTAGCCGTGGACATCGTTGTGTCGAAGTTGGTCACCGTGACAGCGTTGTCGCACAGTTCGGTGGAAAGGGTGATTTTGTGCCACATACCGGTGTCGCCGTCGTTGCAGAGGCCGCGGACGTAGATGTCGTAGGTAGACAAAGCGCTGAGGCCACCGATGACGGCATTGGTAGAGGTGGTGGAGAGGGTAGTGCAGCTGTCGATGTCGGAACCCACGGTACCGTAGGCCACCTCATAGCTGGAGGACGAGCCCGTCCAGGTGATGGCCAGCGAGCTGCTGGAGAGAGCAACGTTGGTGTCCTGCATAAGGTCGCTGACGGGGCAGTTGTCGATATAGCAGCTGACGTTGACCTCGAAGCCGTCGTAGGTAACGGAGCCGTCGCTGTGGAAATAGAGCGTGATGGGGCCGTTGGAAGAAATAAGGGGTCCGAAGGTTTGGGTAGAGCTGACACCATAGTCGTTCCAGAGTTCGACGCCGTCGGTGCCTTCGCCATCATAGATGTGGAGATGGTCGTAGGTGCCTTCGGTGTAGGATGTACCGCTGACGGCGACGAGAGCGTTAGGAGTTTCGGGATAGATGATGATGTAGCTGTCCTGGCTGCTGCTGTAGGCGCCGGTGGCACCGCCATCGTCATAGATGATGCCACCGCACATAGTGAGCGTGTCGGTCATATTGGGACGCATAGTCCAGGTGCCGGGGATTGCCATAATGGGGCCTTCCCAAGCGGAGGCGTCGGTCGACGAGCAGATGGAACGTACCCGGATGTAGTAGGCAGTTCCGGTAGTCAGTCCGTTGAAAGTGACGCCGGGGGTAGTGTAAACCGTAGTGTCGGCCACCGGGGTGGCAGCGGGGTCGGTATCGATAGCGACTTCCCAGGTGGTGGAGCCGCCCTGTTCAGTCCAATCGATAGTGACGGAAGTAGCGGTATTGCCTGTGGTGGCGAGGTCGTAGACGTGGAAGCACGAAGGCAGCGAGTCGATAGTGACATCGTCCATATAGGCATAGAAATAGCCGCCAGTATTGTAGGCTTTGATGGCGATGTAGCCGCCGGCATAACTCGAGAGCGGGATTTCGAAGAGAGTATAGTTCATCGAGCTGACGGTGACGGTGTCGATAGGCTGGAAGGTGCCAATGGCATTGGGATCGGTCATAGTACCGACGACAAACATAGGCACATCAGCATAGCTGGAGTTGTTCATAGCCCAGAAGGAGAGCTGCATAGCACTCAGATCGACGTCGTTGGTGTCGAAAGCAGGCAGCGTGATGTAAGGCTCATAGCCGTTATAGATATCGAAAGACCAATAGAGGGCGTTAGTGCCTGTGTGGGCGTTATAGCCATCAACATAGGGGTAGTAGTAGCTTGAGCCGGGGTTGTTGTAGCGGTACCAGCAGGGATAGAAGTTGGTGTTGCTGCCCTGCGACCAGCCCGGAGCGTTGTTTTCGAAGCTTTCGGTGTAGGGAACAGCAGCGATTTCGACGCACTGGGTGCGGAATGAGAAGGCGTTGCTCCAGTTGGAGGTGTCGCCGTCGCCGCAGATGGTGCGAACATAGACGTCATACTGAGTGTTGGGGGTAAGGCCACCGATGACGGCAGTGTCGATAGTGGTGGTGATGAAAGTACCCGAATCGAGGATGAAGTTAGCAGGACCATAGACGACGTCGAAGTAGGTGTTGCCAGTGGTGTTCCAGGCGATGACGGCGCTGTCGGTGGTAGAGTAGACGAGGTTGATGTTTTCGACGCTGTTGCAGGGGCTAACCATATTGACCGACAGGTCGTCGATATAGCTGTTGACGACGCTGCTCTGCGGTGCGACGATGGCGATGCGCGAAGCGTTGCCGTGGTAGTTGCTGAAGCTTACCTTGACGGCCTCCCAAGTGGAGATTGCCGAATTACCGACAATGCCTACAGTCTGGAAGGTGTTGAAATTCTCGGGATCGGACATTACACCGACATAGAGCTCGTTGGGATAGCTGCTATAGGTAGAATACATCCAGAAGCTGACCTCGAGGGTGTCGATGGGAGCATCGAACTCGGGCAGGACAAGATAGGTGTAGCTGCCCGAACCGCTATACATATAGAGCGCCTGGGCGCCGCCGTGAATATAAGAGGTAGAGGGCATAGGATAGTTGCCATAGGAATAGGTCGTTGCGGAATACCAGCACGAGGGATAGCCCGAAGCGGGATAGTTCTCGAAACCGGTGATGAAGGGCAGAGGCTCGGCACCGCATTTGGTGAGAGCGCTGACGGTGGTATACATAGTGGTGTCGCTGCAAACGGCTCCGACGCGGAAGTAGTAGCGCATATTGGACGAGAGGTTAGAATAGGTCCAGGAGTCGCTGCTGGTGGTGCCGTCGACGGTCCAGACGTTGGTGGTGTCGGCACGATGCTCGACAACCCAAGAGGTTTCCTGATAGCCAGCGGCCCAGCTGATGCCAACATAGTCGGTGGCAACCGAGTCGACAGCAACAACAGGAGCGGCGCAGGTGGCCAGCTGAGTGCAAGTGGTGAAGCCGAAGATGGCGTTCATACGGTCAGAGCTGCTGGAGCCGCCATTGAATCCGAGAGGATATGAGCTACCGTCCCGGTAAACATAACGGGAAGCACCCATCGTGGCGCTATGGACATACCAATAGTTGGTGCAGCTGTAGCTGCCCGTCATATCGCGGATAACAACCAAAAGGTTGTCGGTACCATTATAGCTGAACGAATTGTCGAAAAGGATCTGAGCCCACTGGTCGGCAGTGAAAGCCACCGTACCGCTATAGACCATCGTAAGGTCGGCAGGGGTAAGATAGCTTGAAGCCGTAGAATCGGCAACGTGGCCGAGGTAGATTTCCCAGTTGCGGCTGGCTCCGTTAGATGCCAACGACTGCGGCATAACGGAGATGCTGGTCAGATTGCCAGCGCCACTGAGTTCCGAAGCCTTGTAGATCTGCTGGGTGAGGCTGTAATTGTAGCAAGTGTTGGTCGGGACAGTACCGCTGGTGCTTGTACCGTTGCCGATGGTGTCGTTGTGGGACGAAGCGGGATCGAATGCAACGCAGGCAAGGTTCTGCGTGCTGACCGTCACGCTGTCGAAAGCGCCATATTCGTCGCCGTCGCACACGGTGCGCACTTTAACCTTGTAGGTATTGCCGGGAGTGAGACCCGTGAGCATCGTGTTGGTGGTCGTGCTCACTACACTGGCGACCATAGTATTGGTGGTGTCGTAGCATTCAACCTCGTAGCTGGAGGGAACACCCAGATTGAGACCCGAAACCGTCCAGGTGACATAAGCCGAGCTTGCGCTGACGGCAGGGGCCTGAAGGTTCTGGACCGAAGCGCACTGGGGAGCAGCGACGCAGTGGGTGTTGATTTCGAAGCCAGTATAACCGTAGTTGTAGGAACCAGCATTCCAAACGATGGTGATGGGACCTGCAAAAGAGGTAGTGGGGGGAATAGTCTCATAATCGGAAGTCGACTGCCAGAGGATAGAACCTGTAGCGCCGACACCGTCGAAGATGCGCAGGTTGGCATAGTAGGAATAGATGTCGGTGGTGCCGCTGAAGGCAATCAGCGAGTCTTCGCTGGAGGGATAGAGCACCAGCGACGTGACGGCACCGGTGCTGTATGCGCTGTTGGCGCCGCCGTCGTCATAGATGGTCAGGCCGCAGGCACGCAGGGTGTCGGTACCCGAGAAGCGCATATTGTACTGTCCGGGGACGAAGGTCAGAGGACCAACCCAGGGGCTGTAGTCGCCACCGCAGTCGCCACGCACATAGGCAGCATAGGCCGTACCGGTAGTCAGGCCGGTCAGCACGATGCTTGTTTCGTTGGCGGCGACGGGCGAGATGCTGGTGGTCTGTGGGTTGAAGCCTTCAGGGCCATAGAGGACTTCCCAACCAGTGCCGTTCTCGTCGTTCCAGCTGAGGCCGACGTAGGTGGTTCCGATGCTGTCGATGCGGAAGTTGGCCGGAGGCAAGCAGCTGGGGATTTCGCTGACAGTCAAGTCGTCGATCATCAGGGTGTAGCTGCCAGTACCAGTGACGCGCAGAGCAATGCGGTCGCCGGTACCCGAATACTGGTCGAAGTAGACAGTATAGAGATTGTAGGAGTTGTGCCAGTTGCCGCCGGCGCCCACAATGAGGTCGAGAGTGTCGACGGGAACGAAAACAGAGTCATCTTCGATAACACCAGCTTCGAGGGTGAAGTTGGCATTCATCAGAGAGGCATAGAATTCGAGCTGCAGGGTGTTGATGTCATCCATCTGGGGCAGAGCGGCGATTTCGGTATGGCCGCCGTTGCTCTCCAATTCAAAGTAGATGTTGCCATTGCGGGCATTGGTGGAATAATCGTATGCCGAGGGGAAGGTTCCAGCGTTGCTGGAGCCAGTGGCTACTGCAAGCCAGCAAGCCGGCATTTCGCCATTGGCGACATCTTCAAATCCAGTGACATAAGGAACAGCGGTGTAGCCCATACAGGCCGAGCGGAAATAGACGGCGTTGGTCCAGCCGCTGACAGAATTGCCGCCGCAGTTGGCGCGGACATAGACATAGTAGGGAGTATTGCCATTGAGGCCGGTAATGGTATAGTCGGTAGCACTGACCGACAGGATGTTGGCATTGTCGAAATCGGTAACGACAGTGTCGGAGACGATGAGGTCCCAAGCAGTGGCGCTGCCATTTTCAACCCAGCTGATGTGGGCCGAGTCGAAATCGATGTTGGTCACAGCCACATTGCCAGGAGTGGCGCAGAAGGCCGTGTTGGAGGTCAAGCCGAGCATAACGTTAGGAAGAAACGTTGACGTGTAGCTCATAGTAGTTGCGGTAGAATAAGGGCTATTATCAGTGTAAATATACATACCGCGAGTGCCAGTCATACTGCTGCCGAGGTAGTAGGGCGACGAGACCCAGGAGCCCGTGCTGTCGAGCACAGCAATCACCAGCGAGCCGGTATCCTGATAGTCGAACGTCACATCGAGGGGGATAGTCACCCATCCATCCGACCAAGAGACGCTGCCGTGGAACACTTGCGTGAGTTCAGCGGCACCAACCTGCGAAGCAAGGGTGGTCTGACCCACTTCTGCCATAAAGATAGTCAGTGAGCGAGTAGCAGAGCCGCTCGACACCTGGAAAGCAATGGTGTCGATGACACCGTCTATTCCTACCTCATTGGCAGTATACAGCATCTGCGAGTAGGAATAGTTGTAGTAGGTATAATTGGGCAGATAGCTGTTTTCGTCGGAGCCCGAACCTACTTGCACATTGTAGTGCGTTTGAGCTTGCGATACCCAAGGCACCGATAGCAGTGCCAGAAGCATCATTCGTTTTAAAAATTTTGTCATAAAACTTTTTTTTGTTAGTAATTAATGTTAATTTGAATAATAAATTTGTTCTTTCCTAAATATTAAATTGTATATTATTATATATATCAAATCATTAAAAAAACACTGTCAAATTATGCTAGCGTGCAATAATACACTAATTTTTGAAAATGTCAATTTCTTGAAAAAATTTTTTTTCAAACATCCGGGAACACAATAAAACCAAATAATCGGCGTTAACAGAATTCAATCATTGACAAACCGCACTTTATGCAACAGATAGAAATCATCATCGAAAACACCGGCGAACGCCGAATGGTAGAACAGGGCCTGTCGTTGGCCGAATTGGCCACACAGGTAGACCACCACTGCCAGTTTCCCGTACTCTGCGCACTGGTAAACAATAAGATAAATATGCTCTCGTACCGTCTCTTCAAGCCGAAGAGCGTGCGTTTTGTCGACATAACCCACCGACAGGGCTACCGCATCTACATCACCTCGCTCTGCTTCCTGCTCTACAAGGCTGTGCGCGACTGCTACCCCAAAGCAGTACTGAACATCGAGCACTGGATGGTGAACGGTTTCTTCTGCAAGATCGAGTCCATCGAAGAGGGCTACCAACTGCCGTCGCAGCTAGAGGTGGTGCGCACCGTGCGCGACCGTATGGTCGAACTGCAACACCAGGACCTGCCCTTCCTGACGAAGTCGATGCTGGTCAGCGACGCAATCAAAATGATTGAAAACGAACCCATTCCTGCCACACGCCGCCTGCTGGAAGGACTGACACAATTATACATAGAAATGCAGTTCCTGGGCGGTACGCCCCACAAATGGGCCACGCGCCTGGTGCCGTCGACCGGCGTGCTGAAACAGTGGGACCTGCGTTCGTTTGCCGAAGGCTACCTGCTGCAATGCCCCGACCCCAAAATGCCCGAACGGCTTGACATCTACCAGGATGCGCCGAAGCTGTTCAACATCTTCCAGGAACACCGCCGCTGGGCACGCCTGCTGCAAGCCTCGACGGTCGACGACCTGAACGAGCTGGTGCGCCAGCACCGCGAAACGGAACTGATACAGGTCAGCGAAGCTCTTCACGAGAAGAAATACGCCCAGATTGCCGACCTCATCGACCAGCGCCGCGACCAGGCACGGATGGTGCTGCTGGCCGGCCCCTCGTCGAGCGGCAAGACCACCAGCTGCCGCCGGCTGGCAGTGCAGCTGTCGGTGCTGGGATTCGACGTCAAGCAGCTCTCGCTCGACGACTACTTCCTGCCTCGCGAGCAGACACCGCGCCAACCCAACGGCGACTACGACTTCGAGGCCGTCGAAGCCCTCAACATACCGCTGCTCAACGAGCAACTGCTGCAGATGTTCGACGGCAAGGAAGTCAAGATTCCGACATACGATTTCAAGAAAGGCGAACCGTTTTTCAGCGGCAAGACCATACAGCTCAAAAAAGACAGCATACTGATCGTCGAAGGCATCCACGCGCTGAACCCCAAACTGACTGCCGACATCGACGACAGCCTGAAATTCAAGGTCTACGTGTCGGCATTGACACAGATAGCCCTCGACCGGCAGAACATCATCCGCTCGAACGACAACCGCCTGATACGCCGCATCGTTCGCGACAACAACTTCCGCGGATACAGCGCCTTCAACACCCTGAAACGCTGGCCCAGCGTGCGCCTGGGCGAAGAAAAACACATATTCCCCTACCAGGAAAACGCCGACATAATGTTCAACTCGGCACTGCTCTACGAACTGGGCATACTGCGCCCCTTCGCCGAGCCACTGCTGAAGATGGTGCCCCAAAGCGCCGAAGAATATGCCGAAGCCATCCGCCTGCTGAGTATGCTGGAACTGATAGAACCCATCCAAACCAAGTTCATCCCGCCCACCAGCATCCTGCGCGAATTCCTAGGCGACAGCAGCTTTGAATATTGATTTATGGGGAAGTTATTTTTGGGGAGTTAAGGGAAGTTGATTTGGGGAATTAAGGGAAGTTATTTTTTAGGAGTTAAGGGAAGTTAAAGGAAGTTAAGGGAAGTTAAGGGACAATAGTGTCCAGCAAGTACATTTGTCCCTTAACTTCCCTTAACTCCCTCCAACTCCCCTTAACTCCCTCTAACTTCCCTTAACTTCCTTTAACTCCCCCCACTTAGAAAAAAAAATTTTTCACCACCATACAATAATAGGCAACAGCAGTCGTTATGATGGTGTCGTTTTGCGATAGTAGCTCAGTTGGCAGAGCGGCGGCTTCCCAAGCCGCAGGTCGCGGGTTCGAACCCCGTCTATCGCTCGATAATTAATTTTTTTTTCATTATTTTGTAGAAAAAAGGCACGACCGTGTCTTTTTTCTTTTATACGGACATCACCCCCCCCGAAGCCCCAATCCGACACCCAAATTCAGTCCCAACACACTAAACATCAAACCCTTGCACCCCTCAAACCCCTTCCCCGCCCCGCCAGCCACCCGGAAGGGCCGTTCCTATATCGTTCCTATATCGTTCTTATATCGTTCCTATATAAAAATATAAGAACGATATAAGATCGATATAGGATCGATATAGGAACGGGCGGAGCGGGTGGGTGCCCGTCGCGGCCAAAAGCCGCCGTTCGCTGCTGTCCGCCAAAGGTCGATCGGTGTGCAAACGGGTTCAATTTTTCGTAAAAACCAAACCAAAAACACAAAAAAACAGGCAAAATGGAGCAAATTAAGAATTATTAACAAAATACACAGTGCTAAAAAACACCATTTTAGACAAAAAAGAGATTTTTTTTGCAAAAAACCGGCCACAATTCAAAAAGATGTTGTACTTTTGCAGCCGTTTTCAAGAAAATAAAATCAAATCAATTATGTATCTTACACAAGAAAAGAAACAAGAAATATTCAACGAATACGGCAAAAACGCCAACGACACCGGTTCGGCAGAAGCCCAGATAGCCCTCTTCACCTATCGCATCCAGCACCTCACCGAGCTGATGAAGAAAAACAAGAAAGACCAAGTGTCGGAACGCGCACTGGTGGGTCTGGTCGGCAAACGCCGTCGTATGCTTGACTACCTGAAGGACACCGATATCGAACGCTATCGTGCCATCATCAAGAAACTCAATTTAAGAAAATAATAGTTTTTCATATTTATTTGGTTATGGTTGAGTCACCGGGGTACTCCTCGGTGACTTTTTTGATTGAAAGGACCAGACCAAACGACGCGCCGTGACGTTCGACGCGCCGATATGTCGGACTGAAACAAGGAAAAAAGTAAAGTAAAATGAACATTATCAACAAGAAATTCGACCTCGGCGATGGCCGTATGATCGAAATCGAGACCGGTAAACTGGCCAAACAGGCTGACGGTAGCGCCGTGGTTCGTATGAACGACACTATGCTGCTGGCTACGGTCTGCGCAAAGAAAGAAGTTGGTGAGTTTGTGGATTTTATGCCTCTCACCGTTGACTATCAGGAAAAATATGCCGCTATGGGACGCTTCCCCGGCGGTTTCTTCAAACGTGAGGCACGCCCCAGCGAGCACGAAATCCTCATCGCACGCCTGGTGGACCGCGCCCTGCGTCCGCTGTTCCCCGACAATTTCCACGCCGAGGTGCAGGTGCAGATAACCCTCATCAGCGGCGACCACGACACGATGCCCGACCAGCTGGCAGCCCTCGCCGCCGCTTCGGCTCTGGCCGTCAGCGACATCCCCTTCAACGGACCCGTCAGCGAGGTGCGCGTGAGCTACCTTGACGGCAAGTACGTCATCAACACGCCGATGCAGGACATCGAGCGTGCCGACCTTGACCTCATCGTCGCCGCCACCGAGGAGAACATTATGATGGTGGAAGGCGAAATGAAAGAGGTGAGCGAGGACATTATGCTTGGCGCCCTCAAGGCCGCCCACGAGGCCATCAAGACCCAGTGCCGCGTCATCGCCGAACTGACCGTCGAGGCCGGCAAGACCGAGAAACGCGAATACTGCCACGAGGTGAACGACGAAGAGCTGCGCCAGCGCCTGCACGACGCCGTATACCAGAAATGCTACGACTTCTCGAAGCAGGGCATTGCCAACAAGCATATGCGCGAAGAGGGTTTTGACGCTATCAAACAGGAATTTATCGACGCCAACTATACCGAAGAGACCCTCACCGACGAGGTGAAGTTTATGATTGACCGCTACTATCACGACACCGAGCGCGAGGCTATGCGCGATATGGTGCTGAACGAGCGCACCCGTCTGGACGGCCGCCAGCTGGACGAAATCCGTCCGCTGTGGAGCGAGGTGAACTACCTGCCCTCGGTACACGGCAGCGCCATCTTCACTCGTGGCGAGACCCAGTCGCTGAGCACCGTCACGCTGGGTACCAAGCTCGACGAGCAGGTCATCGATGGCGCCGTTGTTGAAGGCAACCGCCGCTTCCTGCTGCACTACAACTTCCCGGGCTTTGCCACAGGCGAAGTGAAGGGCAACCGCGGCCTGAGCCGCCGCGAGGTGGGTCACGGCCATCTGGCCTGGCGCGCACTGAAAGAGGTGCTGCCCTCGGAGGCCGAGTGCCCCTACACCATCCGCGTGGTGAGCGACATCCTGGAGAGCAACGGTTCGTCGAGTATGGCAACGGTTTGCGCAGGCTGCCTGGCCCTGATGGACGCCGGCGTCAAGATCCGCAAGCCTGTGGCCGGCATCGCTATGGGTCTGATCAGCAAGGGCGACAAATGGGCTGTGCTGAGCGACATCCTTGGCGACGAGGACCACTTGGGCGATATGGACTTCAAGGTTTGCGGTACGCGCGACGGCATCACCGCCTGCCAGATGGACATCAAGGTCGACGGACTGAGCTACGACGTGCTGGCCAAGGCTCTTGAGCAGGCTCGCCAAGGTCGTCTGCACATCCTCGACCACATCCAGTCGACCATCGCCGAACCCCGCGAGGACTACAAGGACTTCGTGCCCCGCATCGAGCAGATTCAGATTCCGAAAGACTTCATCGGTGCCGTTATCGGCAAGGGTGGCGAGGTCATCCAGAAAATCCAGGCCGAAACCAACACCATCATCAATATCGAAGAGGACGGCGACCTCGGCATCGTCGACGTGGCTTCGCAGAACAAGGACGACATCGCTGCCGCCATCAAGTGGATCCGCGAGATTTGCACCGTTCCCGAAGTTGGTCAGGTCTATGACGCCAAGGTGGTCAGCATCGTCGAGTTTGGCGCCTTCCTCGAATTCCTGCCCGGCAAAGAGGGCCTGATGCACATCAGCGAATACGACTGGAAGCGCACCGACACCCTCGAAAACCTCATCCACGAGGGCGACATCATCACCGTGAAGATCATCGCTATCGACGAGAAGAACGGCAAGCTGAAGCTGAGCCGCAAGGCCCTGCTGCCCAAGCCCGAAGGCTACGAGGAGGAGAAACCCCGCGCACCGCGCCGCGAAGGCGGCAACGGCGGCGGACGCCGCGAAGGTGGCGACCGTGGTCCGCGCCGCGAAGGCAACGGTGAACGCCGCAACGGCAACGGCGGAGGACACCGCAGATAAAAAACAGACAAATCCCTAGCACACAAGGATATCAAAGCCTTCTGCAACAATGCGGAAGGCTTTTTTTCGTCACAAAAATGGTTTGACAAAAAAAATTGTGTATATTTGCAAAAGGAAAACAAATCCGCAAAACAGCACAAACTTTTGTCTATTAAAATTTTAATTACAATACTACAAATGAAAAAGACAATCTTATCAATCTTGGCCATTGCCATTGTCGCCATAAGTGGCAATGCCGTCAAAGCCCAAACCAAAGATCAGGAAATGAGAAAAAAAGTTGAACAGTACGCGCGCTACACGCTGAAATACGACATCGGCCAACTCTCAGAAAATGAAGCCCAACTGGTAGGCATCTTCATTGAGATTGCCGACGTTATGGACGACATCTTCTGGGAGCAGTCGTTCGGTACCGAAAACCGCAAGAAACTAAGCGAAGTCAAGGATCCCGCCCTGCGCCGTTTCGCTGAGATTCACTATGGCGCCTGGGACCGCCTCGACAGCGAGAAACCGTTCCTGCCCGGCTATGGCCCCAAACCCGCCGGAGCAAACTTCTACCCGAAGGATATGACCAAGGATGAGTTCGAGAAGCTTGACGACCCAATGAAGACAAGCCAATACACCATCGTGCGCCGCAACGAAAAGAAAGAGCTTGAGGTTGTGCCCTACCACAAAGCCTATGAACGTCAGCTGAAGCGAGTCGACAAACTGCTCGAAAAGGCCATAGAACTGGCTGAGAACGAAGGCCTTCGCAAATATCTGGAAGCACGTCGCCAAGCCCTGCAAACCGACGAATATTTCGAAAGCGATATGGTTTGGATGGATATGAAAGACAGCCGTTTGGATTTCGTCTTCGGTCCCATCGAGAACTATGAGGATGCCCTCTACGGCTACAAGACCGCCTACGAAGCCTTCGTGCTCATCAAAGACGAGAAATGGAGCGCCGACCTGGCCCGCTTCACCAAAATGCTGCCCGAACTGC
The DNA here is from genome assembly GCA_017517715.1 of Bacteroidales bacterium. Classification (GTDB taxonomy): domain Bacteria; phylum Bacteroidota; class Bacteroidia; order Bacteroidales; family P3; genus Colimorpha. Next base: position 5,534 of record JAFWYO010000110.1, on the reverse strand, counting down.
AAAAACAGCTGCCCTGCGACCCCAAATACAAACAGGAAGTGCCCGGAACGGAAAGCGACCTCAACGTGTATGACGTCATCTACTATGCCGGCGACTGCAATGCGGGTAGCAAAACCATCGCCATCAACCTGCCCAACGACGAGCGCGAACACCTGGAGAAAGGCACACGCCGTCTGCAACTGAAAAACGCTATGCAGGCCAAGTTCGAGACCATTATGATGCCCATCTCCAAGCTGATGATCTGCAAAGACCAGATTGACAACGTCAAATTCGACGCCTTCTTCAGCAACGTCTGCTACCACGAAGTGGCTCACGGACTCGGCATCAAGAACACCATCACTGGCAAGGGCAACGTGCGTAAGGCCCTTCAAAACCAGTACAGTGCCTGGGAAGAGGCCAAGGCCGACATCTGCGGACTTTACATCGTCCAAACCCTGATTGAGAAAGGCGAAATAAGAGACATCACCATCGAAGATGCCTACGTCACCTATATTGCTGGCCTGCTGCGCAGTGTCCGCTTCGGAGCCACCGAGGCTCACGGCATCGCCAATATGATGTGCTTCAACTATATGCAGGAGCACGGTGCCTTCATCAAAGACAAAGAGGGCAAATATGTCGTCAATGTCAAGAAGATGCGCGCCGCCCTCGAAGGATGGGCCGCCCTGGTGCTTAAGACCGAAGGCGACGGCGACTACAACGTTGCCAAGGCCTACGCCGAAAAGAACGGCAAAGTGCGCCCCGACCTGGCAAAGGACCTCAAAGCAATCGAGAAAGCCAACATCCCCGTCGACATCGTCTACGAACAGGGACTCAAAGTTCTTGGCCTTGAACGCTCTAACAGCAAACCCGCACAAGCCAAACCAACACTGGCACCCACCAAAATACAACTGAGAAGACAACACACAAAGTAATCAGTCCCTGATTACCAAGACTTTTCCGTCGGACAGGAGCTTCACGATACGTGACGACTGTCCGGCGGTTTTTTCTTCGTATGCCGGCGGAACACAGAAGCCGACACGCTGTTTCAGCACCTCGTCGATTTCGGCATATGAAGCCGGCGACGGGCGACCCGACAGGTTGGCCGACGTGCTGACTACCGGACGGCCGAAATGCCGTAACATCTGCTGGCAGAAATCCATCTTCGGGATGCGCACGCCGATGGTGCCGTCGGCAGCCACAAGGTTACTGGCCAACAGACTGCTGCCCAAAGGCATAATCACCGTCGTAGGGCGCGCGGAGGCACAGAGCAACTCCCCCACCCTCTCGCTCACCGGACCCACAAAGCGTTCCACCATAGCAACATCGCTACATAAGATGAGCATACTCTTGCTATGGTCGCGCTGCTTGAGGGCGTAGATTTTCTCGACCGCATCGGCATTGGCGGCATCGCAGCCGATGCCCCAAATCGTATCGGTAGGATAAAGCAGCGTGTCGCCCAACGTAAGCGTCGCAACGACAGCATCCAAAACATCAATCTCTTTCATTTGTTTGCATCAAAAAACAATGCAAAAATACAAAATATTAGGCAAACCTTGGCGTCATTTCAAAAAAATTCGTAAATTTGCACATTAATTCCGTTGGAAAAACAAATCAAATTCTAAAGTAATATATTATTAATCAAAAACATCAGAATTATGAAAGGACATCCGAAAGGACTAATTGCTGCTGCATTGAGTAATATGGGCGAGCGTTTCGGCTACTATATTATGAATGCAGTTCTTGTTCTGTTTCTCTGTTCCAAATTCGGACTGAGCAACGGTACAGCAACAGGTATCTATTCTGCTTTCTACTGCGGAATTTACATCTTAAGCCTTGTTGGCGGTATTATTGCCGACCGCACACAGAATTACAAAACGACCATCCAATCCGGTCTGTTGGTGATGGCTTGCGGATACATCATCCTTGCAATCCCCATCCTTGCCACCTCCGGCAACATCAACTGGTTGCTGCCTCTCACCTGCTTTGCCCTGTTGATGATCGCCTTCGGTAACGGTCTGTTCAAGGGCAACCTGCAGGCCATTGTCGGCCAAATGTACGACAACTTCGAGGCCGAAGCAGCCAAGAAAGGCCCCGAGGCCCTCGCCGAAGCTAAGAGCAAACGCGACCCTGGCTTCCAGATTTTCTATATGTTCATCAACGTTGGCGGTCTTATTGCCCCCTTCGTAGCCCCGTTGCTCCGCAGCTGGTGGCTCGGCGTTAACGGAATGGCCTACAACGCCGACCTCCCCGCTCTTTGCCACCAGTACATCACCTCGATCGAGACTGGCGTAGCTATGGCTCCTGAAGCCATCGCAAAAGCAACCGAGCTCTTTGCCAATATGAACATCACGATGCCCACCGATAGCGCTGCCGCTATGGAGGTCTGCCAAAACTACCTTAATGTGTTCAACACCGGTGTCCACTACAGCTTCATCGCATCTGTGGCCGCTATGATCATTTCTCTGCTCATCTTTGTTGCCAGCAAAAAGAAATTCCCCACACCGGCAAAGAAAGCCGCTACCGAAAGCGTCACATACACTGCCGAGGAGAAAGCCGCTATGGCCAAGGAACTCAAGCAGCGTCTCTATGCACTTTTTGCAGTCCTCATCATCGCCGTCTTCTTCTGGTGGTCGTTCCACCAGAACGGTACCTCAATGTCGCTCTTTGCTCGTGACTTCGTCAACACATCGCTCTTCCCACCCGAAGTTTGGCAAGCCGTCAACCCGTTCTTTGTCTGCCTGCTCACCTTCCCGATTATGTGGCTCTTCGGCACCGCTTGGGGTCGCAAGTTCTCCACTCCCAAAAAGATTGCCATCGGTATGGGTATCGCAGCTATAGCTTACCTCTTTATGACTGTCTTCTGCAAGAGCGCCGGCTATCCTTCGGCAGACGAATTCACCGCCCTTGATGCCACCACCGCTGCTGGCCTGAAGGCCGGTCCTTGGGTACTGATCGTTTACTATTTCTTTATGACCGTGGCCGAACTTTTCATCAGCCCTCTGGGATTGAGCTTCGTGTCGAAAGTCGCTCCCAAGAACCTCCTTGGTCTGTGCCAGGGTCTGTGGCTCGGTGCAACAGCCGTAGGCAACGGACTGCTCTGGATTGGACCCGTGATGTACACCAACTGGCCGATCTGGACTTGCTGGGCAGTATTTATGGGTGTCTGCCTGCTCTCGATGATCGTAATGCTCTGTATGGTCAAATGGCTTGAAAGAGTCACCCAATAATCATTTATAACAAACACAAAAACAAGAGGGTGTCAATTAGGCACCCTCTTTTTACAAAATATGCTAGTCTATTATTACCGCAACGCCGAACGCCTCAGCGCCGAGCTGCTGGACAGCCTTGTCGCCTCGATGCCGCAACAGCAGCAGGACATCGTGCTCCACTACAAAACGCACCGCCAACGATGCGAACAGGCCATCGCATACACGATGCTATGCCACGCGCTTCAGAACGACTTAGCCTTGATTAATGCCAGTCCGACAACAATCAAAGCCTTTCCGCTCTCCGCTTTCCGCCTTCCGCTTTCCGCTCTTCCCATTTGGGCATTCGGCGAACACGGCAAGCCGTACATCACCAACTACGAGGGCATTCACTTCAACATCAGCCACTGTCGCGAGGCCGTAGCCGTCGGCATCAGCGACCACGAAATAGGCATCGACATCGAGGGACGCCGACGCTTCAGCGACACCCTCATCGAACGCGCTTTCAGCGACGAGGAAAAGGCAATAATGAAAGACTGCGACGACCCGCAAAAGGAGTTTGCCTGCATCTGGACACGCAAGGAAGCCTGGTTCAAATACACTGGCACCGGCATCCTGATGGACCACCTCAAGACCACCGAAGCCGACGCCCGCGACGCCGACTGCATCATCCACACCAGCCCCGTCGTATCCACCAACGAGGGCGACGAAGTCTTCTGGCTCTCAATAGCAGAAAAGAGGCGGCAAATCTGAGATTTGCCGCCTCTTTTTTCCGTGGAGCTGGGCGGGTTCGAACCGCCGTCCATACAAGTAACTGATGTGCTTTCTACAAGCTTATTCCGTGATTGGTTGTCGGGGTGGCTCCGGACGCGGACACCCAAGGCCGCCCTTAGCCTCTAAAACTTCACCGGCACTTCGAGGCCTTATGCCGGCTATCCCGTCTTTCTGAGCACCTCCTGGTCGCACGCCGACGGTCGGGGCCTGCGGGAGATGTCTTGTTCCCGCAACTGTTGCGGGAATTAAGCTAACCTACTGTGCTTCGGTTAGGCAGCAAGAGCGTAGTTATTTTCGCCAATTATTGTTCTGCATCGGTTTTCAAGGCTGCTGATGCGTGAGCCTGCTTGCTTACAAATCCATTATCCTTGCTGTCAAAACCAGTCAGCCCCATAAAGTTGAAAGTTGAAAATGGATTATTCCACACAAAAAAAAGCCCTCGACAAGGAGAGCTTATCTGTTTGGCGGTCCGGACGAGACTCGAACTCGCGACCCCGTGCGTGACAGGCACGTATTCTAACCAAACTGAACTACCGGACCGTTTGCAATATTTATAAGACCTTTCCTTATTTGCGAGTGCAAAAGTACGACTTTTTTTGATACTGACAAATTTTTTTTTCATTTTTATTGATTTTTACACCGAACATCCTGATTTTCAACAGTGATTATTTTTCAAACTTCGGCAAAAACAACACAAAAAAAACTAAATCGAATCTGTTTTGCACAAAAATCGTACCTTTGCAAAACACAAAAACGAGCAAATCATCATATCAGACTAACTATCAACGCGATGCACAACATAGACAACATAATTTTCGACTTTTGCGGCGTGATTCACGACATTCGCTATGAAAATGTAGGTGAAGCATTTATACACCACGGAATAACAAATCTGGGCACTTTTTACAGCAAGGACTTTCAGACGCCCGAGATGGACCAGTTCGAGAAGGGGCTCCTCTCCCCCGCCGAATACCGCGACTACATCCGCCACGCAACGGGCCACAACCTCAGCGACAAGGACATCGACGACATCGTCAACGCCATACTCATCGACGTGCCTTCCGAACGCGTCGAACTGCTGATCAGGCTACGGAAGCACTACAAAGTGTTCCTCTTCAGCAACACCAACCAGATAAACTACGACTGTTTTACGGCCCGACTGCGCGACAAATTCGGCTTCGACATCTTCGAGCGCTGTTTCGACGCCGCATATTTCTCCCATTTTATGCACTGCCGCAAGCCCTCGCCCGACGGATTCCGACAGATTATCGCCGAACAGCACCTCAACCCCGACAACACGCTCTTCATCGACGACATTGCCAAAAACCTTGACGGCGCACGCGCCGCAGGCCTCCACGGCCTGCATCTGGCCGAAGGCACCATCCTCGATCTGTTTGATGCCGACGGGCGATTGTCGACCGAGGCACGCCTTGCCGCAGAGCTCTGAACCGATTCGGTTCGTTTGCAATTGAAGAGAACTGAAACGATTCTCACAGCCACAATAAAGAATCCGAATCAAAGTTCACCCGTCAGGACGCTGCCGTGCGCGACAGACAATGCGGCCCGACAGCCGGA
>JAFWYO010000008.1 GCA_017517715.1 Bacteroidales bacterium | reverse complement strand
ACAACAGCCGTTCCGCCGTGGGGCAGCTGGGCAAACAGACGCGCGTTGTTGTCGCCACTCGACGATATGTTTTCCGCACTGACATTCAACTTCTTGACAGGAAACGAAAACTCGTCGGGCAACGTAAAATCGTTGTAAGTAAACTCGGCATCGTTGAGTTTGAACGACCCCACGTGCAGCTGCATCGGCTTTGACGGCTCAGCCGCCTCCTCCTCGCCACTTGCCTGCGAAGCCTTTTCGTCTTCGTTATCGTCTTCGTTATCGCTGTCGTTATCGTCCTCGTTATCAGCAAAAAGGCGCGAGAAATTGTTGCCGTCCTTATAAAGGTCGAAGTGAGACGAAAGGCCATTGATATTCACCGACTTGATGTCGTACAGATTCTCATCCAGATTAATCCGGTTCACATTGATATCCAGCGCACTGCAGGCCAGCACCGGTTCCTTCTTCTGGTCGCGGATATCCACGTCGGCGATGTTGACCGTGCCGCCGATATTCATCTTCATTATGTCGCTCAGGTTGCCCTTGACGTCGATGTTGGCATTGAGCAGGCCGTCCATCTTGCCGACCTTCATAAAATCGCCCAGGTAGGCACGCACATTCGAGATTGCAAACTTCTCAAGCTCAACATTTACCGTAAAATTATTGTTGTCCATATTCATCGACGCATTGGTGCGCAGCGTGCCGCCGTCGGCCAGCTGCAGCGCCAGGCCCGCATCGGTGTTTTCGGAGCCGTCGAAATAGACGCCCGGCACCTTGAGGTTCAGGTTCTTAAGGTCCCATTCGCTGTTCAGTTTCGAGTCGGCATAATAGACTTCGCCGTCCGACAGCCGAATCTTGTAGAAACCGAACTTCCAGTTGGACGAAGTGGTGTCGTCGTCAGGCTTTTCCTCGTCCGAGGCGAAATGGTCGATAATCGAGCTGAAATTGAAACGGTCGCCATTCTGGATAATGCGCACGCGTGGCGCCGCCAGCGTTATGTGGCGCACATTAAGTTCGTTGAAGAGCAGTTTGCGCAGCTTGACCGAGACGTCGAACGTATCGAGGCTGAAAAACGCCGTCGCGTCGTCCTCCTCGTAAAGCGTCAAATCGTATATCCTCACGCGGCCGCTCAACGCGTTGACACGCAATTTCTCGACATTGATTTTGCGCCCCACCAGCTCCTTGCCGTGGCGGTTGACGTACGATTTTGCCACAGGCGAGACCAACGACAGGGCAATAAAGAGCAGCAAAAGAATGCTACAAATAATTATCAGCGTGATTTTCAACCACTTTTTCATAATGCCTAAACTTATTTCAGAAATGCAAAGATAAGAATTTTTTACGACAAACGAGCACTCCCACAAATAAAAAAACAAAAATCGGCCCGGCGGCCGAAAGACCTCAACAAAACCCGATTTTCGCGCCTCGGCAAAGCACTGATTCACAGCACCTGCTCTGCCCGTTGTACGCTATATGTACGGTATATGTACGGTATTTGTACGCTTCGAAAGCGTACAAATACCGTACATATACCGTACATATAGCGTACAACGGGCAGAGAGGGTATATTTAATTCCCACTGCACCAGGCGTTTAGAAGTTTCGCAAAAAATGCACAATAAAGGGAGCGTCTTTGCGTTTTGCTGGCAAAAAACGAAACTGAGGAATATGAAAACAAGGGAAATTGTAGAATACCTCAACAGCTGCTTTCTGCCTGTTTATCAGGAGTCTTACGACAACGCGGGTTTCCTGGTGGGCGACCCTGACCGCGAGGCAAGCGGCGTGCTGGCCACGACCGACGTCACCGACGAGGTGATCGACGAGGCCATCTCGCTGGGTGCCAACCTGATAGTGAGCCACCACCCGCTCATCTTCGGCGGCCTGAAACGCCTCACGCCAGCCAACGCCACGCAGCGTATGGTTATCCGTCTGATTGAAAACAAGATAGGAGTATATGCAGCCCATACCAACCTGGACAACCTGAAGGAGGGCGTGAACGGCATTCTGGCCCAGAAACTGGGGCTGACCGACTGCCGCATACTGCGTCCCGTCGAGGGGGTGCTGCGCAAGCTGGTGACCTACGTGCCGACGGCCGATGCCGACCGCGTGCGCCAGGCACTTTTTTCGGCCGGTGCCGGCGGCATAGGCGACTATGACTGTTGCAGTTACAACAGCGACGGCTTTGGCACTTTCCGCGCCGGCGAGGGTTGCCACCCCTATTGCGGCCAGATCGGCGAGCTGCATCGCGAAGCCGAGACTCGCATCGAGGCGATCTACGAGAAACGCCTGGAAAACAAAATCATACGCCGTTTGCTGGACGTCCATCCCTACGAGGAACCCGCCTACGACTGCATCGCCCTCGACAACGCCCTTGCGACGGTGGGTGCCGGTATGGTGGGCCGCCTGCCCGAGCCGATGCCCGCCGACGAATTTCTGGCGATGGTCAAGGCCCGCCTTGCCCTGCCCGTCGTCCGCACCTCGCAAAGAATTGATAATTCAAAACTGAAAATTGAAAAGGTGGCTCTCTGCGGCGGTTCGGGCGCCTTCCTGATAGGCGACGCCAAAACCTGCGGCGCCGACATCTTCCTGACTGCCGACCTGAAATACCACGATTTCCAAAGTGCAGAGGGGCAAATCGTTTTGGCCGACATCGGCCATTTTGAAAGCGAACAATTCGCAAAAGAAATTTTTTATAACGCCATATCAAAAAAATTTAGTAATTTCGCTTGCCATATTTCCCAAAAAGACAAAGGCTATATCTATTATATATAATTAACATATAATCATTTAGCCGGTTTTTGCGGTATATGCCAAAAGTGTCGAAATTATACAAAAATCAATATAAAATGGCAAAAAAAGTCACAACGAAAAAAGAAACCGAGCAAGAAAATGCAGTAGCCAACGTAATCCGTCCGATCGATGCCGACGTTGCCGTCGAAAAGCGCCTTATAGCACTCTACACGCTACAAACCGTTGATTCCGAGATTGATAAAATTAAGATTATCCGCGGCGAACTGCCACAAGCCATTCAAGACCTTGAAGACGAAATTGCCGGTCTTGAAACTCGTATTCAGAATTTCAACAACGATATCAAGGCCACCGAAGAGAAAATGACTGCCGAGAAAAACGAAATTGCTGAGCACAACGAGATGACGAAGAAGTATCAGAAGCAACAAGACAACGTGCGCAACAACCGTGAGTTTGAAGCCATTAACAAAGAAATCGAGTACACCGGCCTGCAAATCCAGCTCTGCGAGCGCCGCCTGAAAGAGGACGCCGCCCACATCAAGGAGCTGCAGCAGCACATTTCGGCCGCCGAACTGCTGCTCGAAAACCGCCGCAAAGACCTGCAAGTCAAGAAGGACGAGCTGGACGACATCATCAAGGAGACCGAGAAGGACGAAGCCCGTCTGCTTGAAAAATCGCAGGAGCAGGAGCAATACATCGAGCCGCGCTACCTGACGGCCTACAAGCGCATCCGCGGCGCTGCCCGCAACGGACTGGCCGTGGTCACCATCGACCGCGACGCCTGCGGCGGCTGCTTCAGCAAGATTCCGCCCCAGCGCCAGACCGAAATCAAGATGCACAAGAAAGTCATCGTCTGCGAACACTGCGGCCGCATCCTGGTCGACGACAACATCGCCGAAATTGCCAAAGAAAATCTGGAAAAATAACATAATAGCGACCAGTGACAAGTGACCAGTGAAACGAATGCGCTCGTGTCACTGGTCACCTTTCACTAGTCTCAATTCACAATTCACAAAAAAATGACTTTTGTTTTCAACCCCGAAGAAAAACTTACTCTGGACAAGATCCAGCAGATTATTGATAAAAAAATGACCCTCGCCCTCAGCGACGAGGCTAAACGCCGCATCGAGAAATGCCGCAACTACCTGAACAACAAGATGGAAACCCAGAAGGAACCCATCTACGGTGTCACCACCGGTTTCGGCAGCCTCTGCAACATCAGCATCAGCAAGGAGCAGCTCAGCCAGCTGCAGAAGAACCTCGTGATGAGCCACGCCTGCGGTGTTGGCGACGAGGTGCCGCAAGAGGTTGTGCGCCTGATGCTTCTGCTCAAGGCCCAGAACTTCTGCTTCGGCTACAGCGGAGCGCAGCTGCAGACCGTGCAGCGCCTCATCGACTGCTTCAACGACGACATCCTGCCCGTGGTCTACCAGCAGGGCAGCCTCGGTGCCAGCGGCGACCTCTGCCCGCTTGCCAACCTGATGCTCCCCTCCATCCTCGGAATGGGCGAAGTGTACTGGAAAGGACGCCGTTGCTCGGCCGAAGAGGTATACAAGGCCAAAGGCTGGCAGCCCATCGAGCTGCAGAGCAAAGAGGGCCTGGCCCTGCTCAACGGCACGCAGTTTATGAGCAGCTATGCCGTGTGGAGCCTGATGAAGGCCGAGCGCCTCAGCCAGCAGGCCGATATGATTCTGAGCCTCAGCCTCGACGCCTTCGACGGCCGCATCGAGCCGTTCTACGAGTGCCTGCATATGGTTCGTCCCCACAAGGGCCAGCTGCAGACCGCCGAGGCCGTGCGCCGCTACACCGAGGGCAGCGAGATTATCCGTCGCCACAAGGAGCACGTGCAGGATCCCTACAGCTTCCGCTGCGCCCCGCAGGTGCACGGTGCCGCCAAGGACACCATTGCCTACGTGCGTAGCGTCGTCGAGACCGAAATCAACTCCACCACCGACAACCCCATCGTCCTCCCCGACGAGGATATGGTCATCAGCGGCGGCCACTTCCACGGCGAGCCCTTGGCTATGGTGCTTGACTTCCTGGCCATCGCCGTCGCCGAGCTCGGTGCCATCAGCGAACGCCGCACCTACCAGCTCATCGACGCCAAGCGCGGCCTGCCGAGCTTCCTCGTTGCCAAGCCGGGCCTGAACAGCGGCTTTATGATTCCGCAGTACACCGCTGCCGCCATCGTCAGCCAGACCAAGCAGCTCTGCACCCCCTGCAGCGTCGACAGCATCCCCAGCAGCCAGAACCAGGAGGACCTGGTCAGTATGGGTGGTAACGCTGCCACGAAGTGCTACCGCGTGATGGAGAACGTGGAGCGCGTGCTGGCCATCGAGCTCTTCAACGCAGCTCAGGCACTCGACTTCCGCCACCAAGAAGGCCTTAAGAGCAGCCCCTTCATCGAGAAGATGTTCGCTGACTTCCGCAAGGTGGTCAACTTTGTCGACATCGACGAGGTGATGTACCGCCACATCCACAGCAGCGTCAAGTTCCTGCAGGAAATGGCGATGTAAAAACGGAGACTAAAACTTCATACCATAAGATAAAGCCGTCCTCAACCGGGCGGCTTTACTTTTTTCAGACCTCACGCTTTGGGTTTGGGCACGCGGGTGCCGAGGGCTGAGACGTATTCCATATCGGGGCTGCCCTCGATGGTGTCGCTCTTGGCCGAGAGGTTGTCGAGGAAATGGACCAGCATAGCCTCTTGCGAACAGGGCAGCACTGGCGAGCCCCACTCCTTCTGGCCGTGGTGCGAGAGGACGATATGGACGATGCGCTGCACCTCGTCCTGCGGCACAGAGCGGCGTTCAAGTTCGCGCTGCAGGGCCACGGCGGAGATGTAGATGTGGCCCAGCAGGACATCTTCGGGCTGCGCCTCGCCCTCGCGGCTGTAGGTCTGCACCTTGCCATAGTCGTGGAAAAGAATGGCCAGTGCGCAGTGGTCGACACGGATGGGGTAAGGCATACAGGGCGCGATGCCTTCGAGCATATGCAGCATCTGGTGGACGTGGTTGAGCAGCCCGCCGCGGAAAGCGTGGTGGATGCTGCTGGCGGCAGGATATTGCGAATAAGGCTGATAGAGCTTGTCGGCGGCATCGGCGATGATTTCGCTGTAGGGCGAATTGGGACACATCGCAAGCAAGTTGGAAATGGTGGCATCCCATGTGCTGCGCTCAATAGGGCGCGGCAGAAGGGCATAGAGCGGGTGCGAGGCGTCGGGCATCGCGCCGGGCAGCATATCGCCGCGCTTGGCCGACCGCTTGCCGTCATTGTTCTGCATTGTGACGAAGCTGACCAGCTGGCCGACAGTGGGTGCATCGTTGGGGGCAACGTCCCAGACGGCGAGGCTGAACTCTTCTTTCTGGTTCTTGACTTTAAGATTGCAATAGGGCGAGCCCAAACGCGTGGTGCCATTGGAGCGGCCGGTAACGATGTATTCTGTCATATAAAGGTTAAAGGTTATAGGTTAAAGGTTAAAGGTTAAAGGTTAAAGTTGTTATTGTGTTAGTTGAATAATTAGTATCACTGCTCACTATTCACTATTTCACTATTCACTATTCACCAATCACTATCTTATCACCTCCAGGACGCTTTTGTGACTGACTTGGCGGTTTCTGGTGCTGGTGAAGAAAAGGTAGTAATATGTGCCGTCGGGAGTGTCGGTTTTGTTCGGGTCCCAGAAGTCGGCCATCGATTTGATGTT
>JAFWYO010000001.1 GCA_017517715.1 Bacteroidales bacterium | reverse complement strand
TTAAAAATTAAAAATTAAAAATTAAAACACCAGTTATATTCACTATTCACTTGTCACTGGTCACAATTCAATCTTCACTAATTACCAGTTTGTCGTTGACCATACGGGTCATATATTGTTGAATTATAGCTTTTAGTTTGCGGAGGTGGCTGTTGGGGGCGCTGTTGAGCGGATGGTGCATCAGCGGGTCGGAGGAGAGGCAATAGGTGGCGCGGAGCTCGTTGCCATCGAAGAGGATGATGGTGTCGTTCTGCAGATACTGGTAGATGCCGCCGCTGTAGTTGACGGTCCAGGAGCTGTCGGCGGCGGTGCTGTCGAGCAGGTTGTTGCCGAATGCGATGTAGGGCTTGTTGTAGCCTGCAATGCTGAGCATAGTTGGCATTATATCAGTCTGTTGCGCTATGCCGGGCCTGACGCCGCGCGGCAGTTGTCCGGAGGGGTCGTAGATGAACACGGGCCCGCGGAAGAGGCCTATCGGCGAGCGGTAGTAGTCGTGGTTGCTCATATTGGTGTGGTCGCTAGTAATGACAAAGACGGTGTTGTTGAACCACGGCTGCTGGCTGGCGGTCTTGAAGAACTGTCGCAGGGCGTTGTCGGTATAGCGGATGCATTTGTGCATTACGAGTTCCTCTTCGGGGTAAATGTCGCGATACTGCTCGGGGATGACGAAGGGGTGATGCGACGAGGCTGTGAAGACGGCAGTGACGAAGGGCTCGCGCATTTCGCCCATCTTGGTGGCGAAGAACTGCAGGAAGGGCTCGTCCCAGATGGCCCAGGTGCCGTCGAAGTCGCTTTCGCCGCCAAAGCGCGGGTCGGCATCGTATTCGTTGCGGCCGTAGTAGTCGTCGAATCCCATAGCGCGTGCGGCGGACTGGAATCCCATCGAGCCGTTGTCGGCGCCGTGGAAGAAGGCCGACTGGTAGCCCATCTGCTTTAGGTGGCCGGGCAGGCCGCAGATGCGGTCGAGCGAATAGGGAGTGAAGAAGAAGGGCTCGACGAAGGTTGGGATGGAGGCGAGGACGGCAGGCATACCGTCGATGCTGGTGCGTCCGTTGGCGAAGGTCTCCTGCCAGGTCAGCGAGAGGTTCAGCAGCGAGTCGGTGAAGGGTGTGTAGCCCTTGTATTTTCCGCCGTCGAGGGTGCGGTTGTAGAAGCCAATGTATTCACGTCCAAAACTTTCGACTATTATTACCACTATGTTTCGTCCTGTCGGCACGGTGTTGCTGTCGGGCTGGTGGATAGGCGTGTAGATGGTTTCGAGTTCGTTCTGGTCGAAAAACTGTGGCACTTCGAAGCTTGTTTTGCCGATTGTGCGGATGACCGAGAAGGGGGTGTTGAGCACGATGGCGGCCTCGTTTGGCTGGTTGACGTACTGGTTGGCGTCGGTGAGCGAGACGGGGCGGTAGGTGTTGATGATGCCGCCGCGCATAGCGATGACCGACAGCGGCATAGAGAGGATGAAGGCTGTCCATTGGGTTATGCGGTAGCGGCGTCGCGGAGTGTCGGCAGGCAGGTCGCCGCTGGGTTTCGCATAGAGCAGCCACATCAGGGTTATCAGAACGGCGCCAATCAGGACGAGGTACCAATGGTTGAGCAGTTCGGTGGCGATGATGCTGGCGATGTTGTTCTCGTTGCCGAATTCGCTGAAGAAAGTACTCGTGGTGCGTCGGCCTGTGAATTGCGAATAGACGGCGTCGCTAAGGTTGGAAATTATTGCCAGTGAGTTGATTGTTATGTAGATCCACTTGCACATTGTTTGCCACCAGCGGTGTTCTTTGGCCATAACGGGCAGCAGCATCAGCAGGACGTAGAGCGTGTTGGTGTAGGCGATAGCCGAGCCGTCGTAGCGCACCCCGCCGCGCAGCAGATTCCAGAGGCTCAGGTTGTCCCAACCCTGTGCAAAGAGCGACCAGTTTTCGCAGACGTAGACCACGCGGCAGAGCATATAGATGACGTATGCCAAAACTATGTTGAGTATGGCGGCGACAAGTGGGGCGTGGTGTTTGTATGTCAGTTTCATTAGTTGGTAGTTGTCTGATATTTAATTGTATGTGGCGAAAAAAGAGCGCCAATGGACAGCGAAATAATTTTGCAAAAATACGATTTAATGTTCAAGTTTAGGGGTTAAAGTTTAAAGTTTTTTTTAACTAAGGCTCATAAACCACCTCCACTTTGCTTCGGCCCTCGCCGATGCGTTTGAGCTTTATTTTGTTAGGGATGCAACCCAGCAATTCTTCGCGATGCGAGATGATGCCTACGCGCCGCTGGGCCTGTCCGCTCATTTCGCCCAGGCGTCCCAGGGTGGTCATCACGCTGTTGAGGCATTCCTGGTCGAGGGTGCCGAACCCTTCGTCGATGAAGAGTATGTTGACGTTCATATCAGGTCGGTTCAGGGACGAAAGAGCCAGCGAGAGGGCCAGCGATATCATAAACTTTTCGCCACCCGAAAGGACGGCGGCGCTGCGCACTTCGTTGCGGTTGAAGCGGTCGAGTACCAGGATGGACAGCTGCTCGTTGTCGGAGCTGCAAGTCAGGGTGTAGCGTTCGGTGATTTGGCTCAGGTAGATGTTGGCATTGTTCAGGAGCGGAAGAAGGATATGGGTCTGTACCAGATTGCGGAAGCGTTCGCCGCCGAAGCGCCTGTTGAGGATGTCCCAGTGGTCGTAGTCTTTCTTGGCCTTGTCGTAGATGGCCTGCTGCTCTTCCAGTTTCTTGTTTGCCAGTTTGTCGCTTTCTAGCTTGGTGTGCGCTTCCGAATAGAGGGCTGTCGATTCTTTCTCTTGCGCCTCGCAGGCGATGAGCTCTCTGTTCAGTTCGTCCCTGTCGGGGACGGGAGCGCTGTCGTCCAGATTGAGGCATTTGCGGTTGTGGGCTATGGTTTCGATAGCTTCGGACAGGGTGTCATTGAGGCTTTTGATGTTGCCTTCGTGTTCGGCGATATGTTTCCGTGAAAGTGCTACTTCGTCGTTTCTCTTGCTGAGTGCGACAAGGTATTCGGTGTCTTTGCCGCTGACTTCCTGCCATTTTGCCAGCGTTTCGGTGCATTCTGAGATGGTTTTCCGGCAGTTGCTGATGGTGCTGAACAGGGCGCTGCTTTGAGCCGACAGGTCGTTCCATTCGATGAGGGGGTTGTCGAATCTTGTCGTACAGTCGGTTGCGGCGGTCCAGTCGGGGAATTGGGCTGCTATCTGGTTGCTGATATGGTCGAGGCTTCGGTTCAGCTCTTCTTGTTTCTCAAGACTGGTGCGCATTTGCTGGCACAAATTCTTGTGGTATAGGTATTCTTCAGCCTCTTTGCCCAAGTTGCGGATAGTGCTGTCGATGTCGTTGGCCCATTCGGGGAAAAAGGCATTCAACGAGCTGTCCAGTTTTTTGCTGTTGTCCTGCAACTCCTTGTCGGCCTTGTCGGCCTTGAGGGTCAGTTGGTCGATAAGGCCTTTGTTCTGTTTGAATTTTTCGTTGAGCGAGGCCAGCAGAGCAGACGCTTTGTTCTTTTTTTCTTCAAGAGGTTCTTTTTCAGTCTGTTTTTCGTCGATGCTTTTCTGCAAACTGGCCAAGCGGTCCTTTTTGTCCTGAAGGGCTTTGGATTTTTCGTCGATCGACGCAAGATTTTGGTTGATAGCGTATTCGACATCGGTTTCTGGATCGATGCCTGCTTTGCGCATCCGGTCCTTAAGCGAAACGGCCGAAGTGTCGATGTTTTGCGAAAGGGTGTCGGCCTGTTTTTGCAGAGTCTTCATTTCTCCCTCGATGTTGCTGACGTTCGAGGCTGCCTGTGTCAGTTGTTTCTGCGCCTCGTCGGCTTTGGTTTTGGCGCGCTGCCTTTCGGTTTCATACGGAGTGACAATCGAGGCGAATTGTTCTTTTGTGAGGATGGTTCCAGCGATTATTTGTCCGCAAAGGGGGCAGATGTCTGCATCGCCTTCCGAGATTTTTTTGCGCAGGTCGTCCAGTTTGTCGTCCAGACTAGCGTTGATGGTGGTCCATCGTCTGGTGGCGTCCTCATATTCGGTGTTGGCGCTCTGGGCGTTTTTTTGTGCTTCTTCGCGTAGCGAAAGAGCTGCTAGGAGCTTCGTTTTCAACTCGTCGTGCTGCTGGGTCAGCTTTTTCAGCTCCTCTTTGTCCTTGTTCCATTTGTCAAAGTCGTCTTTCAGTTTCCGGTAGGCTTGCGCAAGGAGTGAAAGCTGGTGCACCTCTTTGTCCAACATACCGGCATCCAGCTTGTTGCGTTCGGCCGTCAGGTCGTTGATGAAAGATTTCTTGTCCTCGATTTCCTTGGTCAGACCGTTTATCTCCCTGTTGGTCTCGTCGAGTGCCTTTTGCAGTTGCGGGGTTTGCTTTTTGGCATTTTCTATCTCGGAGAGCATAAGAGCGGCGTTGCTCTTGTCCTTGCTGTACTGCTCCAAGGCCGCTATGGTGGCCTGTGCAGAGAGATAGAGCTGCTCACGTTGTTTGCGCTGTTCGATCCAGGAGGCTTCGTTGTCCATTTTGATGGCGTCGGAACGGTGCTTGTTTTTGCGAAACACCAGGTCGGCAGCCAGCAGGGCGAACTTCTTGCGCTGAGCCTCCAGTTGCTTCTGGGCGTTGCTGAGTGTCGATTGGGCCATCTGCAGCATCGATAGCGTTTTGCGTTCGCTGTCGGTGTTGTCCCAGTCGCTGCACAGCTCTTTCATTTTCCGGAAATCTTCGGAAAGCGACACTTCCTGCAGTTGCTGCAGCTTTTGTTGGGCGTCGTCGTGCCGTTGGCTGGCACTTGTTATTTTGTCGACCAGATTGATCGTCTCTTGCAGCGTGCGTTTCTTCTCGGATGCAGCCTTGATTTTGCCATCTTCCTCTTCCATAACGGTTTGCAGCCGCTGCACTTCGTCGGGCGGCAGGGGGAACTGCTTGACGGTGTGCAGAATACCTTTTGCGGTTTCGGCAATGGATTTTTTCCTGTCGTAGATGTTTTTGATGGCTATTCCGTAGTTGGAGAAATTTTCGGTTTGGGTGAGCCGCTCCAGGATGTCGGCACGCTGTTTGCGGTCGCCGCAAGGGAAATTGGAGAACATACCCTGTGCCAGCATAGCCATCCGGCAGAATTGGTCGTAATTCATTCCGATGGCCGCTTCGATCCGCGGACCGCATTCGTTCTCGGTCCAGTCGGCGTCGCCAATCTTGAGTTTCCATCTCTTCTGGCTGACCAGTCGCCCTTTGTTCTTGCCTTTTTGCAACCGCGTCATTCCCAGTTCCATCTTGGCTCTGTAGTTGACACCGTCGTTGCCCACGAATACGACTTCGCTGTAGCACTCGTCGTTTTCGTCGATGCCCATTCGGGAGTACTGTTCGATGCTGGTGATTTGTGTCTCGTTGCCGTAGGCGTCGGTGAAGGAGTTTTTGACTCTGTTTTCGATGCTTTTGATGCGCGGTGTCTGGTCGAACAGGGCCATCGAGATGCCGTCCAGAAGGATGGATTTGCCAGTCCCGGTGTCGCCGTAGATGAGGAACATCTGGGCTGCTTTTCCGGTATCGGGGTCTATCAGTCCCGGGTCGTTCTCGAAGTCGATGTCGACCTTTTCGATCGAAGCGATGTTGCGCAGATGCAGTTCAAGAATCTTCATTGTTTATCGTCTCCTTTCGTCAGCTCCTCTTCGATGGTCTTGAAGTCCTCTTCCAGTTGCTCGAGGTCCAGTTCGGGATAGAGGTGGATGGTTTTGCGTATGAAATCCAGAGGGTTTATCTGCTGCAGCTCGGCGACTTTGAAAGCGGGTTTGGTGTCGTTGTCTGCTGCGGGAGTGCTGTTTTCGGTGATGGTGTTGGGGTTCCATCTGACGCGCCCTTCCGTCGCTTCGGTTTTGCGGTAGATGGACTGCGCAAAGTCGGAAGGGAGTGCGGCGCTGCTGTCGATGCGCAGCCGGATGTAGCCCTTCTTGCTGCTGCAGAAATCGTCGACCAGGGCGATTATTTCGTCGGCGCTCATTGCCGGTTCTTTGCCTGTTTCGGGCAGGGTGTAGAAATCCATCAGCTGGTCGATGCGCAGACGAGTCAGATTGACGGTTCCGCCCCTCCGGTCTATGTCGACCAGGCTGGCCGTGTGTGTGTATTGTTCGTCGCAGTTCACGTACAGCACGCTGCCCGAATAGCGGGCAATACCAGCAGGATAGGAGCTGTGCTCGTTGTTTTCGTCGGCGATGCTGTGTCCGATGGTTTGTGGGCGGTGGATGTGTCCGAGAGCCAGATAGTCGTATCCCGACCCAATTTCGTCGATGGCGACGGTGCGCAGATTGCCGATGGTGCCGTGTCCGGTGATGTCGCTGCCCGTCACTGCCAGATGGGCCATCATCACCACCGGTAGCCCCTCGGTGTTGCGTTGCGCAATGCGGTCCAGGATGGATTGAACCACCGCGCTGCGCACGCTCGACATAAAAGGCAGAGCGGCGATGAAGCCCGTGGGCATTTCGACGATGAAGCGGTCTTGCCAGCCGTCGGGCTGGTTGGTGGCGTCGGGCGAAGGGGCGTGTCCCACCAGCTTCACGTCG
>JAFWYO010000109.1 GCA_017517715.1 Bacteroidales bacterium | reverse complement strand
TTGAGCATCTGTTCGGCTTCGCGGCGACGCTGTTCCTGTTGTTTCTTGTTTTGCTGGTTTTGGGGTTGTTGTTGCTGGTCTTGTTGCTGATTTTGTTGTTGTTGGTTCTGTTGGTTTTGGTTTTGCTGGTTTTGTTGCTGGTCCTGCTTGTCCTGCTGGTTTTGCTGGTTCTGTTGGTTTTGGTCTTGGTTTTGGTTCTGATTTTGCTGGTTTTGTCCTCCACCTCCGTTCTGCTGTTCGGGCCGGAGCAGCTGTTTCGCCAGCGAAAGATTGTGTTTTGCATTGCCGTTCTGACTGTCAAGCCGCAAGGAGGCTTTGTATTCCTCGATGGCTTGTCGCAGACTATGTCCGTCGTATCCGCCGGTGTCGCGAGCGGCAAGGGCGTTGCGGAGCAGGATGTTGCCGGAGTTGTAGTGTGCATTGGCGCGCTGTGCGGCGGTGGCGCTGGTGTTTTGGCAGAGTTTGCGATAGTAGGCCAGAGCGGTGTCGTTCTGTCCCAGTTTGCTGTGGGCAATGCCGCGGTTGTATTGGGCTTTGGCGTAGTTGCTGTCGGCTTTGAGGGCATTGCGGTATTCGTTGACAGCGTTGCTGAAATACTTCTTTTTCAGTTCGGTATTGCCTTTGCGTGTTGCCGTGCGGCGGGCTTTGGCTGTTTTCCTGTCGACTTTGTAGGGAATGGTGCTTTTCTCTTTTTGATATTGTGTCTGTTCGGGTTTGCCTTGATTGTCGTCCTTTTGCTGTGCTGCGCAAGGAATGGCAAACAGGGCTGTCAATAATATCAATGTCAGATTTTTTTTCATAATTACCTCAGAAACAATGAGCCTTAGGCGTTGTTTTTTCTTCTTATTAGTTTGTTGATGTTGATGCGTGGGTTTTTGCGTTCGAAAATGAACACTTCGAGGAAGATTAGGAGCAGGCCTGCTGCCAGCGGATACTGGTATTGGCTTTTGAAAGTCGAGAATTGGGCGGCGCCGAATTTCTGGCTGTCCAGTTTTGAGAGCTGCTTGACCAGGTCGTCGATGGCGGCATTGCCTTTGTCGGCATTGGCATAGATGCCGTTGCCGGCCTTTGCTATCTCGCGCAGCATATCCTCGTTGAGTCGCGTGGTCACGATGTTGCCTTCGTTGTCGCGGCGCCAGTCGCTGATTTGGCCGTTGCGGCCAATGATGGGTATCTGGCTGCCGGCTGTAGAGCCGATGCCGATGGTGCATACCATAATGCCTTGTTCGGCAGCTTTTTGTGCGGCATCGACGGCATCGTCTTCGTGGTTTTCGCCATCGCTGAGAATAACGATGGCGCGGCTTTTGTTGGGCTCCCATTTGGGTTGCGATTCGTCACCGTCTTCGCCGTATCCAAGGGTGGCCATACCTTTGCCGATGGCGTCGCCGATGGCGGTGCCTTGTTCGCTGATGAGGTCGGTGCCTATTTGGTCGAGAAACATTTTCGTCGAACCGTAGTCGTTGGTCAGCGGCATTTCAATGTAGGCCCGTCCGGCAAAGACCACGAGCGACACGCGGTCGCCTTTCAGTTGGCTGATGAGGTTGCGTACCGTTTGTTTGCATTTTTCCATACGGCTGGGCTTCATATCCTGAGCCAGCATACTGTTGGACACGTCGATGCAAACGGCCATATCGATGCCGCGCTGTTCGCCTTCGGCCAGCGTGCTGCCCATCTGCGGATTGGCCAGCGCGACGATGAGGAACCCCACCCCAAGGCAGAGCAGGGCTAGCTTCGTGACGGGACGCCGCCACGAGGCGTCGGGCTGCAACCGTGGCAGCATAGCCCCTTGTGCAAATTGGGCCAGCAGCTTTCTTTTGCGGCGTTGGCGCAGGATGTAAACGACAACCATCAGGGGGATGACGGTCAGCAGCCATAATATACCTTTATGTTCAAAAATCATTGGTTTACGCTTTAATTGTCAATTCTTAGCAATAGTTCCAGTCCCAGTGCCAGCAGAGCCAGCAGAAGGAAGATTTTGAATTCTTCTTTGGTTTGTTGATATTGAGTTACGTCGATGCGGGTCTTTTCGATTTTGTCGATTTGCGAGAAGATGTCGTTCAGCGAGTTCTTGTCGGTGGCGCGATAGTAGTGTCCGCCATCTGTGCAATTGGCCATACGGGTCAGCATCTCCTCGTCCAGGTCGGCGCGGGCGTGGAAGGGGCGCCCGTATTCGTCGTGATAGAGCACGTCGCCACGACTGCCTACGCCGATGGTGTAGAGCCTGATGCCGTATTCGCCAGCCAGTTCCGCTGCCGTCTCGGGGTCGATGGAGCCGTGATTGTTTACGCCGTCGGTCAGAAGAATAATGACTTTGCTGACGGCTTCGCTCTCCTTGATGCGGTTGATGGCTGTCGCCAGGCCGTCGCCAATGGCGGTGCCGTCCTCGAGCAGGCCTGTCCGCATCGCTGCCAACTGCCGACTCAGCACGTTGTGGTCGATGGTCAATGGGGTTTGGGTGAAAGCCTCGCCGGCAAATTCAACCAAGGCAATGCGGTCGTTGTGGCGTCCGTCGATGAAGTTCTGTGCCACCTCTTTGGCGGCCTCCAGGCGGTTGGGCTTGAAGTCTTCGCCTTTCATACTGCCCGAAACGTCGATGGCCAGCACGATGTCGATGCCTTCGATTTCCATCTCTTCGCGGCTCAGCTTGCTTTGCGGACGTGCAAGGGCTATGACAAGCAGCGTGACGGCTATGCAACGCAATGCGAAACGGGCGTGGTAGAGGGTGTGTCGAAGGGTGTGGACGTTGTCGCCAAACATCTTGTTGGACGGGATATGTATGGGCGCCTTGATGCGTTTGTAGCGCATTGTGTACCAGACTATCATCAGCGGTACCAATGCCAGCAGAAGCAAGAGCCAGGGGTGTGCGAATGTCAGATTGCCGAACGTCATTTTTCTCCCTCCTTTTCTGGATTGTTGATTCTGTGTGTTTCAGCCACTTTGCGTACAAAGTCGATGGCGTTCTGCATAGCCTCGTCGTGCTCGTAGGCTTCGGGCTCCATTTTGGCGAATTTGACCATATCGGCCTTTTGCAGCAATTGGCGCAGCAGGGTGTCGCTCTCCTCGCTCCAGTCGGCTATTCCGTGGAAAGCCTTCAGGGTTTGGCGCGTGGTCATTTCGGAGGCCGAGATGCCGTACATATTGTGCAGGAAGCGACGGATGATGTCGGTCGTGTCGGTATAGTATTTCTTGATGCGGCCCTTTTGCCACAATTCCTTGCGTCTCAGTGCCTCCAGCTCTTTGAGGGCACGCTTGTCGGCCGGTATCGGCTTGGCGCCGGGCAGGACGATGATGGGTTTGTGTTCCTTGCGGCGTTTCGCAATCCACACGATGGCGGCAACAAGGATTGCCACAACCAAAGCCAGTACAATCCAACGGCTTATTTCCCAGAAGGTAAGGGGCTCGTTGATGTAGTCGGCATCGGCTTTGACCTCGCATTTTGTCGTGTCGGCATCGGCAACATAGGCTACCGTGAGGCTCAACGTGTCGGCCGGAGCAAGCAAGACGACGCTTTTGCCGTCGTCGACCCCGACAACGATGTTGTTGATGTAGTGCCTGCCTGCGTCGAACGACGTGATGGTGACTTTTTGCTCGATGCTAGCTATGGAGCCGTCGGCACCGCGTGTCGTATCGTTTACGCTTTCAAGTGCTTCGATAACCGGCGAAGTCAGTTTCTCGGGCAGCGGCAGACTTATTTTCCGTCCGTCAAGGCCGCTGGCAACGATGTGGAGTGTCGTTTGGTCTCCGATGGTTATCGAATCGGCATCCAGATGTGCCGAAATCTGGATTTTTCCGAAGCTGGAGGGCAGCGCGGGCCTTGCGACGGTGTCGGCCGCCGGTGCCGCCTGCTTGCTGCTGGCGTCGGGTTGCTGGTTCTGTCGCGCCTTTGGTTGGCTCTGTTGCGCCTTTTGCGCAGCGGCAGATTCGTAGTCTTGCAGCGTCACGCGGCGGTCCACCAGACCCTTGCCGTCGTCGGATTGTGCGGCGGCAGCGCAAGCCAAAGTGGCAAAGAGACAGAATATAAATATTTTAGCGTTGTTTTTCATTTGTCCGGATTCTCAGCTTTCTGCTTGGTAAGATGACTTTAAAATTCAATTTTAAACAGTTGTGGTCAAGGTTTTTAAAAGCGTTATTCAAGAAAAAATAATTGGCATTCAGATAATTAATAAAAAGGCGACCTTCGAAGCATTTACACGCCCCGTCGCTTGAACAGTCCTATCAGGGGCTTGACGAAATCCTGGCCTGTCGAAATCGTGGCATAGTCGATGCCGTATTTTTGCATCAGGTTGGCACAGCGTTCGTTATAGGTGCGGTAGTAGGTCTCGTAGTTTTGGCGCACTTTTTCGGACGAGGTGTCGACCCAGCGGGTTTGGCCGCTCTCCAGGTCTTCGAACGCGACGAGTCCCATCCGGGGCAGCTGGCGCTCGCGGATGTCGTCGATGTGGAGCACCACGAGGTCGTGTTTGCCGGCGGCAATCTTGAGGGCGTTCTCGTAGTTGTCGTCATACATATCGCTCAGCAGGAAGGCCGTAGAGCGCTTTTTGGTGACGTTGGTAAAATAGCGTAGCGCCTCGGCGATGTCGGTCCCGTTTCCGGCGGGGCGGAAGCCGATAAGCTCGCGTATGATTCTGAGTATGTGGCTGCTGCCTTTTTGCGGGGGAATGAATTTTTCGATGCGGTCGCTGAACATCACTACACCCACCTTGTCGTTGTTGTGGATGGCGGAAAAAGCCAGCGTGGCCGCGATTTCGGCTATGAGTTCCGACTTGTACTGGTCGGTGGTGCCGAAGCGGTGCGAGCCGCTGACGTCGACCAGCAGCATCACCGTCAGCTCGCGCTCTTCCTCGAAGACCTTCACGTAGGGATGGTTCAGGCGGGCCGTGACGTTCCAGTCGATATTGCGCACATCGTCGCCATACTGGTATTCGCGCACCTCGCTGAATGCCATTCCGCGCCCCTTGAAGGCGCTGTGGTATTCGCCGGAAAACATCTGTTGCGACAAACCTCGTGCCCTGATCTCGATGCGGCGAACCTGTTTGATTATTTCGTTTTCAGTCATTCTTGTGATTGGTGAATTGTGATAAGTGATTGGTGAATAGTGACATAGCCGCGCCAGCCACTAACGCATTAACGCAATAACACATTAACGCATTAATCACGGCACATCGACGCGGTTAAGGATTTCGTTCACAATCTCTTCGCTCTTGACGTTCTCGGCTTCGGCCTCGTAGGTGAGACCGATACGATGGCGCAGCACGTCCATCGCCACGGCGCGGACATCCTCGGGCACCACGTATCCGCGGCGCTTCAGGAAGGCGTAGCTCTTCGACGCTATTGCCAGGCTGATGGAGCCACGCGGCGAGGCACCGTAGCCAATCATAGGCTTGATTTTCTCGAGGTGGTACTGCTCGGGGAAACGGGTGGCGAAAATGATGTCGGTAATGTAGTTCTCTATCTTCTCGTCCATATACACCTCCCTGACCAGCGAGCGGGCCTTCAGTATGTCGTCGGGTTTCATCATCGCCGTCTGGCGGTTGAAGCCCTCGCCGAGGCTCTGGTGCAGTATCTGGCGCTCTTCGGCCTTGTCGGGGTAGCTGATGACCACCTTAAGCATAAAACGGTCCACCTGCGCTTCGGGCAGGGGGTAGGTGCCTTCCTGCTCGATGGGGTTCTGGGTGGCCATCACAAGGAACGGTTCCTCAAGGCGATAGGTGTTTTCGCCGATGGTGACCTGGCGTTCCTGCATAGCCTCGAGCAGGGCGCTCTGCACCTTGGCAGGAGCACGGTTGATTTCGTCGGCCAGGATGAAGTTCGAGAAGATGGGGCCTTTCTTCACCTGGAAAGTCTCGTTCTTCTGGCTGTAGATCATCGTTCCGATAAGGTCGGCGGGAAGCAGGTCGGGCGTGAACTGTATGCGGCTGAATTTGGCGTCGATGGCTTTGGCCAACGTGGTGATGGTCAGCGTCTTGGCCAGACCCGGCACACCTTCCAGCAGCACGTGGCCGTCGGAAAGCAGACCAATCATCAGGCTTTCGATCATATGTTTCTGACCTACAATGTTTTTGCGCATTTCCATCGTCAGTGCGTCGACAATGGCGCTTTCGCGCTCAATGCGTTCGTTCAGTTCTTTGATGTTAACAGGTTCATTCATAATTATATCGTTGTTTTTTTTTATTCGATGTTTTGGATTTTTCCGTTGCCGGTAGTTTTTCTGTTTTAGTTTCGAAAAACTTTTTTTCAAACGCAACAGCTTGTGAAAAATTGTAGCCGAACCTGTTTTTTTTGAAAATTTAATATTCCGCATTGTATATATGGCCCCTTTTTCGGCTGCGCATCGGCCTGTCGCCGCTTGTGGTCGCAGGAGGTAAAAACTGACAACCTGAACCGGCAAACCACAGACTGTTCTGCACCCCGATACCACCGCCATATCGCCGTTATTTCTTCGTTACATCATCGTTACTTCTTCGTTATTTCTTCGATACACAATCGAAGAAGTGACGTTGAACGAACGTTATACGAACGTTGAACGAACGTTGAAATGTGGTAGGATGTGTGGAGTTACTGGAACTGATTTTGGCTGTTTTTGGGATGCGTTTTATGGTCGTTTTTGGGCATTTTTTGGGGTCGTTTTGGGTGCCTTTGAGGGTCTTTTTGGGTGCCTTTGAAGGCCGTTTTAGGGTGCGATCGGGGGCCGTCGGAGGGCTGATTGGAGGCTGTTCAAAACCTGTTGAGAAATATTTTTTGAAAAAAATAACGGCAAAATGTAGCTATTCAAAAAAAAAAACATATCTTTGCATATTGTATTTTAACCGCGAAATCAAAAATCTAATTAATTATTAATATCTTATGAAAAGCAAAAAAGTACTACTCGGCTTAATTGTCGCAGCTTTTGTCTGCGGAGCGCATCTTGCATCCGCTCAACCAAAGGCTAATTACCAAAACAATCTCGTCGAAATCGGTCCCGACAACATCGCCGGACGTGTCCGTGCTATCGTCGTCGATAATTCCGACCCGAACCACACCACTCTTTTCGCCGGCGACATCGCTGGTGGCCTCTACAAGAAAACCGGCAACGACAACTGGCAGTACGTTCCGTGCTACCTCAACGGCAAAGAAGTCACCCTCCCCATCTCTTGTATGATTCAGCTCCCCAACAATACCATCCTTATCGGTACGGGCGAGGGCTTTGTCGAAAAACACGGTGTCAACGACGACCGTATGTCCCCCAAGGGCCGCGGCGCTTTCGTGTTCAACCCTGCCGACAACAGCTTCAAGATGGTCACCAACACCAATCCCGCTGTTGCCCCGGCTTGGACTTTTATCAACCGCCTCGCTTTCCTGGAGCGCGACAATTATCTTTTTGTCTATGCTGCCACCAACGAGGGCCTTTACCGCTGGAAACTCAGCGCCAACAACCCCAACTGGGACCTCGCTCCGTCGCTTGTGCAGGCTGGCAACTTCCAGGATGTGGTTATCATCAGCGCCGACAATATCGCTTATGCCACAACGACCAACAAGATGTACCGCGTGAGCAATGTCACTGGCGAAAGTGCCGCCATCGACGTTACGAGCAGCAACAGCGCCTTCGCTAAGGCCGCCCGCATCGAACTGGCCGCCAATACGGCCCACAGCCGCGACACCAATACTGGCAACTACACGCACACGACTTATCTGTACGCTCTCGTGGTCGGCAACAACGGTTTGCTTGAAGGTGTCTACCTGACCCAGAACCAGCAGACCTGGAGCAAGCTGACCACCAACACCGTTGTTCCTTTCACTTCGGAGAATCCCGGCACCCTCAACGCTGCCATCGCCATCGACCCGCGCAACTACAAGGCCATCTACGTCGGCGGCGCAACCCTCTGGTCGGGCGAAGGCTATGTGCCGAACTCGTATTACCAGTGGATCAAACAGTCCTCGTCAGAGGCCGAACTGAACTATGGCAACTATATGGGCTCTGCCTACGCAAACCCCGCCTGCCTGCATTCGGGCATCCATCAGATTGTCCCCACTTGGGTGATCTCGAACGGCGATACCGTTTGGAAAAACTTCTATGCTACCGACGCTGGTGTGTTTGCCGACTCGACAGGCAGAAGAGGTCTGTACCGCTCGCTCAACAAGGGCCTCAATACTGTCCAGTTTAACCACATCGCTGTCAGCCCCGACGGTTCCATCATCGGTGGTGCTGTCGACAACAGCTGCCCCTTCATCCAGTCGCGCAACGCTCACGACGGCGTCCTGCCCACCAACTCGTGGTATGACGACGACGAGAATTCGATTATGAACCATATGGCCAACATCATCTGGAACGGCAACGGCGGCGGTGTCGCCTCGTCGATGTTCCAGCAGCTGGTGCCTTTCACCCGCCGTTCGCTCTTTGTCTCCTCCGAGCCTGGTAGATTTGCCTTCCAGGGCGCTATGGGTGTGTCGAATGTGGCCAGCATCGCACGTGCTTGCGCCGACTATACCGACTATACCAACACTCAGACCTGGACAATCGCTGAGGCTTTCCTCTCCGACATCATCTCGAGCACGAATCCTATCCCGCAAATCAAACTGTGGGAAACCAACAACAACACCATTTGGAACGACAGTATTGACTTCGTTATCGATACCACCTCTACCTACATCCACAACGGTCAGGTGACCCAGCTCACCGGCAACACCGTTATCCAGCCGGGCGACAGCATCCTGGTCGCTTCGAAACCCAACTTCGAGTATCCGTTCTATCATCGCTTCACCGAGTCGTTCACGGTCAAGAACAAGATGCATCAGCGCGTCCACAACAAGGTCGTCAGCCGCGTTATCGTCAACGCTAGGACCGTCAGAGGTACTGGTGCCGTCTATATGAGTATGACGCCTAACTATTTCCGCAACGTTTGGGATATCAACGAGGCCACCAGCACCGACGACGCTACGATCGAGAAACTGATGCACTGGGCCAACATCTACACCACCGACGAAGGCAACTCGGTTGGCGAAATCGCCTTCAGCCGCGACGGCAAAAGCGTATTTATTAATGTTATCAATGATTCTACGGGCCGCAGCTACATCTTCCGTATCTATGACTTCAACAATATCAATGTCAACAATATTATGGACATCAAGAGCAAGCTTACCTTCTCGAAAGATGACCCCATCAACTACCCGAACAACCCCCGTGTGACCCATTTCGACACTATCTTTGCTGCCGACGGCAACTGGTTCAACCGTCCTGTGACTTCGTTTGCTGTCGACCCGCGCGACGGCCAGGACAACCTGATCGTCACCTTTGGCGGTTATGACAACGCCGATGCCAATATGGTTTATATCAAAAACGCCTGCAACCCCGACACCCGTACAGTTACCAACATCAGCGTGACCAATAGCGATAATGCAATGGCCGTTGCCGACCCGGTCTATTCGGCACTGATCGAATGCACCACTGGCGCTATCTATGCCGGTACCGAGAAGGGCGTCTTCACCGCTGCTTCGTCCAACAATGCCGTTTGGCAGGAATATGGCGCCTTCAACGGCGTTCCCGTGACTTCTATCATCCAGCAGACGAAGAACCTGAAGAAGGAAAGATATACCGTTCGCGAAGGCGTTAACGATGTTACCTACATCTTCGCCAAAACCAAATTCCCCTACGCTATCTATTTCGGTACCTATGGCCGCGGTGTCTTTATGGATACCAGCTATGTTGTCGATAACGTTGCTGAGGTTTGCGACAGCGACGACTGGCTGGGCATCACTACCGTCGACAATGGCGACAACAGCGTGTCCATCTATCCCAACCCTGCCGCTACCTTCGCTACCGTCGACCTCAACATTGTCAATGCCGGCAATGCTGTCGTGAAGATCTACGACGTCAACGGCAAGCTGGTGCACACCGAAAGCCTTGGCTACCTCGGCGAAGGCAGTCATCAGTACAGCATCAACTGCAGCAAGTTCCGTCACGGTATGTACCTTGTGAACGTCAATATCGGCAAGGAATCGGCAACGTCTAAACTGATTGTAAGATAAAAAAACGATGTACTCTTTGGCGCTGCGACAGGACTTGCAAATCCGGCGCCGAAACGAACATCAATCGGGAAAAAGAGGTGCCGGCAACACGGTGCCTCTTTTTTCAAAAAAAAAGAATCATATTATATTGTATTAATTCTTTTAATATATATTACTAAAAAAAAACTTTCCAATGAGTAATCTTGTAGAAGAACTGAAATGGCGCGGTATGATACACGATATGATGCCGGGCACGGAAGAGCAACTCAACAAAGAAGTTACAACAGCCTATGTGGGCATCGACCCCACGGCCGACAGCCTCCACATCGGACACCTTGTCAGCATAATGCTCCTCAAGCACCTGCAGATGGCGGGCCACAAGCCGCTGGCCGTCGTCGGTGGCGCTACGGGTATGATCGGCGACCCGTCGTTCAAGGCCGCCGAACGCAAACTGCTCACCCCCGAAGAAATCCAGCACAACGTCAGCTG
>JAFWYO010000108.1 GCA_017517715.1 Bacteroidales bacterium | reverse complement strand
CTGATGGCCGAACTGAACCGCCGTTTCGACACCGAGGCAGAGGCTATGCAGTTTTTGGAAAGCATCAAGGACAACTCGTTCAAGGTCAGCAAGGTGGAAACCAAACCAGCCCGTCGTAGTCCGGCACCGCCGTTCACCACATCGACCCTGCAGCAGGAAGCCAGCCGCAAGCTTGGATTCTCCGTTGCCCGCACTATGCAGATTGCCCAGCAGCTCTACGAATCGGGATTCATCACCTATATGCGTACCGACTCCACCAACCTGAGCGAGATGGCTCTGGATATGGCCAGCCGCCAGATCGAGGGTATGTACGGCAAAAACTACGTCAAAAAACGCCGCTACCACACCAAAATCAAAGGTGCCCAGGAAGCTCACGAGGCCATCCGCCCCACCGATATGCAAGCTACGGAAATCAACACCGACGCCGCCGGACGCCGCCTCTACGAGCTGATCTGGAAACGCGCAATAGCATCGCAAATGGCTGATGCCGAGCTGGAAAAAACAACTATCGAGATAGACATCGACAACCACAAGGAGCGTTTCTGCTGCTCGGGCGAGCAGGTGCTTTTCGACGGTTTCCTCAAGGTCTACTTCGAATCGACCGACGACGAAGAGGAAGAGGATCTGAACCACCAGCTGCCCAGCGTCAAAACCGGTATGGACATCAGCCTGGACAATGCTGTCGCCAACCAGCACTACACCCAGCATCCTCCGCGCTACACCGAAGCAAGCCTCGTCAAGAAACTGGAAGACCTTGGCATCGGACGTCCGTCGACCTATGCACCGACCATTTCGACCATCCTGAAACGCGAATACGTAATCAAGGAAGACCGCGGCCCGCAGGACTACAACGTCATCACCCTGACGCTCAATCCCGGCAAGGGCATTACCCATTCCGAAAAAATCGAACACCTTGGCGCCGAAAAAGGCAAACTGTTCCCGACAGACATCGGAACCATTGTCAACCAGTTCCTTATGGAACATTTCACCGACATTATGGACTACAACTTCACGGCAAAGGTGGAGAAAGACTTCGACGATGTGGCCAACGGCACGCAGGCCTGGCGCGACGTTATCGACCAGTTCTATATCCCCTTCCACCGCAATGTGAAGCAAACGCAAAACCATTCGAAACGCACCAGCGGCGAGCGGTTGCTTGGCACCGACCCCGCTTCGGGCAAGAATGTCTATGCCAAAATAGGCCGCTACGGCACACTTATCCAGATCGGCGAAACCAATACCGACGAGAAGCCGAAATTCGCGTCGATGAAGAAAGGTCAAAGCATCGAAAGCATCACCCTCGAAGAGGCCCTCGACCTCTTCAGCCTCCCGCG
Source organism: Bacteroidales bacterium (assembly GCA_017517715.1). Lineage (GTDB taxonomy): Bacteria > Bacteroidota > Bacteroidia > Bacteroidales > P3 > Colimorpha. The sequence goes on along the minus strand of JAFWYO010000108.1, from coordinate 5,909 downwards.
CACGCTGGGCGAATACGAGGGACAGGATGTTGTAGTCAGCATCGGACGTTTTGGACCATACGTGCGTCACGACGGCAAATTCTATTCGCTGTCCAAAACCGACGATCCCTACGTGATTCCTATCGAACGCGCCATCGAGATCATCAAGACAAAGCGCGAACAGGCCGCCGAGAAAGAACGCCTCAAAGCAATGTTCCCGCACGAAATCGGCGAATACGAAGGCGAGAAAGTCATCTCCAATGTCGGCAAATTCGGCCCATATCTCACCTACAAGGGCGACAACTTCCGTATGCCCAAAAACGAGTATGACCCGCTGACAATCAGCCTGGCCGATGCCGTTGCCATTATCCGCGAAATGCAAGAGAAAAAGAGCAAAAAGAAAAAATAACGCAATCCCGCTTTTTGCAAAACCGCTGAAAAGATGAAACCTCTCCGTTTCATCTTTTCTTTTTATGCAAGGAACTTCCCAAATCCACTCAAAAAAAAGCAAAAGACACTTTTGCTTTTAAAAATGCATTTTTTTTCTTGCACGTATAATAATATATTTGTTTCATCGTTAATAAGTCAAAAATACAGAAACAAGTTACGCACCGTGAAAATGAAGCACATCATCCTGGTTTGCGCCGCCCTGACGGTATTGGGGTCGGCAATGGCACAGAATTTGGGCCAATCCTCATCAAGTCTGTTCAACGAAGCCTCCGACCTATTTCGCAAGGAGAAATACGCTGTAGCCCAGCACCTTTTCGACCGCTACATCAAGTGTCACGACGCCACCGATCGCGACGAAGCCACCTATCTGGCAGCCATCTGTTCCGAACAGTTGCGCAACGACGACGCCATCTACCGTCTCACCGAATATATGCGTCTCTACCCCGAAAGCGGCCACATCAATATGGCACAAATGGCATTGGGCAACGTCTATTTTGACGACGGCAACTGGAACGCGGCGCTGCACGAATACCTCAAGGTCGAACCGTCGGAAATAGAATTCAACCACCGTAGCGAATACGACTACAAGACAGGCTTTTGCTATTTCCAGCAGGGCGACAAGGAGACCTCGAAAAAGTATTTCAAGCGTGTAGCCGACGGCAAATCGTACTACAAAAACGCAGCCACCTACTACTATGCCGACATTCTCTTCTCGGCAGGGCAGTATGAGTCGGCCGACAAGGAATTCCGCAAAATCGAGAAAGAAAAATCCTTCAAAAAGATTGTCCCCGTCTACCGTTTCTATATCAAATACCATCTGGGACAGGAAGACGAGGTGATACGTATGGCCCCCGACCTGCTGTCCAACCCCGACCTGGTGCTTCGCGACGAGGTGGAGCGCATCGTCGGCGACGTCTATTTCAACCGCGGCGAATACCGCAAAGCTCTGGACTACTACACGCAGGCCGACATCGATGCCGCCAAAAAGAACAAAGGTGCCAAAAGCGATGCCGGCAACTATCCTGTCGGATATTGCCACTATATGCTTGGCCAGTACGACTCGGCGGCCACCTACCTCTCCGCCTTTGCCGGCCGCGACGACTCCACAGCCCAGAACGCGCTCTTCACGCTTGGCGACACCTATATCAAGCTGAACCGCAAAAACGATGCTCGCACCGCCTTCAAAAGCGCTTCCGAAATGCGACACAACGCTGCCATTCAGGAAGAAGCATCCTTCAACTACGCCAAACTCAGCTGCGAGCTGAACCCCAACGCCTACAACGAATCGATACGCTCGTTCGAAAACTACCTGCAGCGCTATCCCCAAACCAAACGCAAAGCCGAAGTGCAGCAAATCCTGACCTCACTCTATTGTACTACAAAGAATTACAAAGACGCCCTCTCGCTCATCGAACGCAACAAGAAAGAGCTGCTGAAAGACGCGACGATGCGGCAGGCCTACCAACGCATCCTCGTCAACCGCGGCATCGACCTCTTCAACGAACGCAACCTGCAGGCCGCCGCCGTCTGCTTCGACACCGCCGTGTCGGTCAACGCCACCCCCTCCATCACCACCGACGCTCTCTATCTCTCGGCTGAATCGCAATACCGCCTGGCCAACTACGGCCGGAGCCAGAAGCTGCTCGACCGCTTCTTCACCGCCACGTCGCGCAAGACTTCGGTCTACTACCCGCAGGCGCTCTACACGGCAGGCTACGTCTATATGCGTCGCAAACGCTACGACCTTGCCGAAGAAAAATTCAGCGAATTCCTGAGCCTCACAAACCAAATCAACGAACGCAAGCAAATCCTCGACGCCTACAACCGTATGGGCGACTGCCTCTATGTCAAGAAAAACTTTGACGGAGCCATAGGCTACTACGACCGCGTCATCAACTCCAAAGGGCAAGATGCCGACTATGCCACCTACCAGAAGGCCCTCTGCTATGGCGCACAAGGCAAAAACGTCGAAAAGCTCAACAGCCTCAACTACATTTTCGAAAAATTCAACAACTCCCCGCTCTCGCCAAAGGCTATGTTCGAAATCGCCAACACCTACCTCATCTGCGACAACAACGAGATGGCCCTGCTCTACTACAACAACTTCATCAAGAAATACTCGCAAAGCAGCTTCGTACCCCAAGCCCTTCTCAATGTGGGACTTATCTACTACAACACCGAGCGTAACGACAAAGCCCTCGAGACCTTCGACCGGCTGCTGAACCAATATCCCGGAACCGACGAGGCCCGCGACGCCCTGATGTCCATCAAGAACATCTATATCGAACAAGACCGCGTCGAGGAATACTTCACCTATGTCAGCCGCACGACGAATGCCACAGTATCGGCCGTCGAACAAGACTCCACGATGTACCTCGCCGCCGAAAACCGCTATTTTGCAGGCAACTACGACAACGCCATCGCCGGCTTCTCCAACTATGTGCAGAAATACCCCCACGGCCTTTTCATCCTCAAGGCACACTACTACCTGGCCGACGCCCTGACGCGCACCGGCCAGCAGGCCAAGGCCCTCGCACACTACCAGTGGGTCGCCGAGCGTGGCAACAACCCCTATACCGAGAACAGTCTATATCAGGCAGCCACAACACTTTACGGCCAGAAGAACTACAGCCAGGCACTCGAATACTACGTCCCCTTGGTCGTTGTTTCCACCTCCGATGCATCGCGCCTTCAGGCCCGTATGGGCATCATCCGCTGCTGGTACGCCCTGCGCGACACCGCCAATGTAGCCGCCTCGGTGGCCCAGCTCGACAACGAGCCCAAAGCCACCGTCGAGCAACGCGACGAAGCCGCGCTGATGCTGGCCCGCTCCTATTATTACAAGGACGATTTCCAGAATGCCTTCAATGCCTATGCCCGACTGGTCAGCTCCTCCAACGGCGACTATATGGGCGAAGCCACCTATCGCCGCGCCCACATCCTCTACAGCAACGGCAACCTCGACGCCTCCGAGAAAATCATAGAGGAAGTCGTCAACAATCCCGGCAGCGACTACTGGCTGGCACAGTCCTTTGTCCTCTGGGCCCAGATCTTCCACCAGCGCGGCAACGACATCCAAGCGCGGCAGACGCTGCAAAGCATCATCGACAACTACGAAGTCGAAAATGACGCCGACGAAGAGGTCATCAACGAGGCCCGCACGCTTCTGGCTGCCATCAACAAGCCCAAACAGGCCGCCGACAGCAGCAACGCCGACGACAGCAACCAGGACGACGGTTCCACGATCATCATTGAAAACGAAGACTGATCGCACCTTCCGACAAAAAAACATTCAACAACCATTCTTTTTCAATACTTCGAACAAATGAAAAAAACAATCAAGATATTTCTGGCGGCAGCAGGCCTGCTCTATTTCTCGCCACTCGCAGCACAAACCGATTCCACCAACTCGGTCTACAACGAATCCGTCATCGTCGTGGGCGACTACACCCCCGTCCTCGACGGCGTGACCGAAAAGGTCAACATTGCACCTGCCGTCAACGACAACATACAGGAGAACCTCAAGCCCGACTTCACCTACTCCATCACGCCGCGACGCATCACGTCGCTCACCGCCACCTCGGGCATCAAGGCCGCCAAAGTCCTCGGCTCGCCCACACGCATCTACAACAACTATATGCGCTTCGGACTCGGACACGACTTTGCCGCCTTCAACGACTTCAACCCCCTCGTCGACCTCTACTACACCTCGACGCGTCACGACAACTATTCCTACGGCGTTCGTTTCCACCACAATACCGACATCTCTTCGTTCGGCCGCAAAGACGACAACACCCCCTCGCCCAGCCACTACGGACGCGACCGCGAGACGGCCACCAGCCTCGACCTCTTCGGCAAATACATCCTCAACAAGAAGCACCTCTTTTCGGCCAACCTGGGCTTCGAACGCCAGTACGGCCGCTACTACGGCTTCAGCGACTCCACGCTCTTCGACAAAATGGCCTACACACGCGACTCCATTTCCTTCTCCGACTACGCCTTCGCCTACAACAACCTGGCGCTAAACCTCGGCGCCCAGAGCCTCAACACCGACGTCAACAAGCTCGGCTACGACGCCAACCTCGGCCTCTCCAACTTCTGGGGACGCTACGACTTCTCGCAGTTCTCAATGGACCTCGACGCCAACATCCACTACGGCTTCCCGCTCCTCAGCAAATACAAGGCCATAGCCTACCTGCGCACCAAATGGCAGGGCTTCCGCCACAAGGCCGACGCTCCAGCCACAATCGACGACCTGCCGCTGGGCTACAGCCCCATCACCCCGCTGCCCGACACGCTCAGAAGCAGCAGCAACCTCTTCCAAATCAACCCCTACGTCGACTTCCTCTTCAACGGATTCAAGTTCCACGCAGGCCTCTCGTTCGGCTTCAACGCCTACAACAACGACGAAACAACACACAACCTCTTCCCCGACCTCAGCGTCGCCAAATCGTTCGCTAACAACGCAATGAGCCTTGCCGTCGGATTCAAGGGCGACTACATAGCCAACGACTGGAACACCATCCGCCAGATGAACCCCTTCGTCGCTCCCGCACCGCAGACACAGGCCACCGTCGACGACAACCTCTACGCATATCTGCGCATCAACTTCTCCAAAAAACTGATACTCAACATCAACGTCGACAACCATTTCTACCAAAACGCCATCTTCTTCCAGTTCGACAAGGCATATCGGCTGAACAATGTCTTCACGCCCTACTATGTCGACTACAACGAAGCCACCTTTGCTGCCGACTTCACCTTCGTCAACGACGAAATGATCACTATGACCCTCGGCGCAGACTACAACCTCGACTACAACATACCCACCAACACCATCATCCTCCACGACCCCAACTTCACAGCCCACTTCGACGTCGACCTCAACTACAAGGACAAGTGGCTCTTCACGTTCCAAACCCTTTTCGTGAGCTCGATGGACGCCGAATACGAGACCAACCCCACCACGGGCCTCAACCAGGTCACACAGACCATCCCCGCCCATTTCGGAGTCTCGCTGCAGGCCGAATACATCCACAACCGCGCCCTCTCCTTCTTCGCGCATATCTACAACCTCACTACCCAGCGCCATTGGCTCTGGGCCAACTACCCCGCCCAGCGCTTCAACCTGATGCTCGGCCTCACCTACACCTTCCCGACGAAACGGTGAATAGTGAATAGTGACCAGTAAATAGTGACCAGTGATGCGAACACGTTCGTATCACTGGTCACTAATCACTTGTCACCCAAAATAATTTTTAATTATTAATTATTAATTTTTAATTCTTAATGTCTTACGAAGAAACTCTTGACTATCTCTTCAACGCGCTGCCGGCCTACCACCGCATCGGCGCGGCAGCATACAAGGCCGACCTCGCCAACACCGAGGCTATGATGGAAAATCTCGGCCACCCCGAGCGCGGTTTCCGCTCCATCCACGTCGCCGGAACCAACGGCAAGGGTTCCGTGTCGCACTTCCT
>JAFWYO010000107.1 GCA_017517715.1 Bacteroidales bacterium | reverse complement strand
GTCGCGGATGTCGCCGATGCGATAAGTATAGCGCGTGGTTTGCCTGTAGCCGGCCCAATAAAAAGGCAGCCAGTTAGTTACATCGGGCGAGAAATTCTGCAGAAAAAAATGCGGATGCCGGTCGTCGATTTGGCGCAACAGGCTGTCAGTCACCTGCTTTTCGAAATCGAGCCTGTGACTTTCAGATATGTCCTGGGGATAGAAATATACCGGCCCCGAAAACTGCGTCAGCTGCGGCTGCACGACAAAGCGCAGGCCTAACCGGTCGACATAATGGAACGGCATCGCGCCCTTCACAGCAGTGCCGTCGCAAGCCAGAGCAACGTCCCACTGCTTCCCCGCGCAAACCGCCTCCATCCACCAATACTGCAAAAAAAGGGGAACATAATATTCCCCCGACTCACAAATTTCTTTATATTTCTCCTTGTTAGACAAAAGATTACGGTATTTTTCCTTTGTACTATTGGATAACGATTGCCACACGGTTGTTGGCGATGCGGCCCTCGTAGGTCGAGTTGTCGCCAATGGGGTCGGCCGTGCCTTTAGCCTCAATTTCAATGCGATACTCGCTTACACCACGAGCCACGAGGCGTTTTTTGATTTCCACAGCCCTCTGGCGCGACAGGCCCAGATTGTAGGTCTCGGTGCCGGTATTGTCGCTATAGCCGCGAAGCATCACCTCCAAGCGCTCATTCTGAAGCAGATAGGTAGCAAGGCTGTCCAGCATCGGCTCCCAGCTTTCGACCACCGTGGCGTCGTTGGGGAAAAACTTCACATCCTTGAACGTCTTGGCGCCCTCGGCAGCCGAAGGGAACATATTGATTTTCTTGGTGCCGAAATAGAGCAGCACACCGACGTGAATCAGCTGGTCTGCAGGCTGTTCGGTGGTGAAGAATTCCGACCCCTGCCAATAGCGGTAGTCGACCTGCGCAACGTTCAGCTGCAACTTGTTTTTCAGCTTCCTGTCGGCAGCCCAAGCCTGGTAGCAGCGCAAAGCCTCGAGGGCCTCCTCACGGCCTTGCTCGACGAGTTGTTCGCGCAGGGCATCGTCTTCGACCGACGGATTGACGGCGAAGATGGCGCAAATGCGCATCGGCGAGCGCGCCACGGTGGTCAGATAGTTCATCACCGGCGTGAAATTGCCCCATTCCGGACGGCGATCCTCGGTCAGCACAGGAATCGTTGAATAATCGAAGTCGCAGAAATATATCTTCTTGGCATCGAAGGTAGTAAACTTCCAAATCGAGTCATAATCGCTCTTGCGCACCTTTTGTTTGCCCTCGATGAAGGGGCTAACCTTCTTGGCACCTTTTTTCGAGTTCTGAGCGGTAGCGGCCATCGGGACCAACAAAGCCACAAGGACCAAAAGAATCAGTTTTTTCATCTCTTTTCAGTTAATTTTGCAGTATAACGCTCTTCGTGTAAAATTATTGTGCCTGGTCTTCAATTTGGGGATCCACAAGCGTTCCGTCCTCGCAACAAACCACGCGCGCCGGGAATTTGTCGATCATCATAAAATCGTGGGTCGAAATAAGCATCGACACCCCCGAAGTGCGGTTGATTTCGGTCAGCAGATGCATAATCTCGCTCGACGTGATGGGGTCCAGATTGCCCGTCGGCTCGTCGGCCAGAATCAGGTCGGGCGTGTTGACCAGCGCGCGCGCTATGCCAACCCGCTGACGCTCGCCTTCCGACAGCCTATAAGTCTGATAGCCAGCCTTGTCGGCCACACCAACAGCCGTCAGCACCTCCATAATCCGGTCGTCGATCTGCTGTTTCTTCTTCCATCCGATGCTTTTCAGCACAAAAGCCAGATTATCATATACATTACGGTCGGTCAGCAGCTGGAAATTCTGGAACACGATGCCCAGACGGCGACGCAGCAGCGGAATCTGGCGACGCTTGAGGGTCTCGAGGTTGAAACCGCACACCACGCCGCTACCCTCCTCCAACGGACTGTCGCCATAAAGCGTGCGCAGCAGTGAAGTCTTGCCCGCTCCGCTCTTGCCAATGAGGTACACAAACTCGCCCTTCTCCATTTTGAAGTTGACATTGCGAAGCACAACACCCTCTTCGTGACTGATTGTCACGTTATTAAGAAGAATAATCCGTTCTTTATCCATAAGCTTGATTTGTTCAAGTATTATGCTATAAACGGACTATATTTCAAAATATTGTTTGCACAATGAAAAAATGTTTGACTACAGATGTAGTTTAAAGATTAGGTTGAATGTGTATTACTCCATTGTTATCGGTTGCGCCAAAAACCAGGAAGGAACAGGATGAACACCGTCAGGCACTCGAGTCGGCCCAGCAGCATCAGCGCGCTGCACAGCCATTTGGCCACCGCTGGGAAGGCTGCATAGCTGCCGAAACCGCCACAGGCGCCAAGGCCGGGACCGTAGCTGGTGATGCATCCAAAGACGGCGCCGAGCGACTCGGTGGCTCCGACGCCACAAAGCATCAGCAGCAAAACGCCTACCAACATCGTGATAACGAATACGATAAAAATCACCATCACGTTGGTGACTATCTCGTTCGACACCGGACGTCCATTCAGTCGCACCGGGTTGTAGGCGTGGGGATGTAGCCTGTTGGTCAGCGTGTTACGCACCGACCGCAACAGGATCAGCACGCGCATCACCTTAAGGCCGCCAGTGGTCGAACCGGCCATTCCGCCGCAAAGACTCAGGAACAGGAAAAGCAGCACGATGGGCGTCCACCAAAGATTGGTGTCGGCAACAACGCTACCCGTCGTGGTTATCACGCTGACAGTCTGAACAATACCGTAGCGCAGAGCATCCTCGAACGGCAAATTGCCCTGCCTGTGCAGAGCCACCACCACAAAGGCCGTCGCCACCAGCGTGAGCAGGAGGAAAAAGCAGAACTGGTCTAGCTTGCGCCCTATGCGCCGCCACCGTAACGTGAAGAAATTGTACAGCAGAGCGAAATTGATGCCGCCCACAAACATCGACGCCGCCAGAATGTACTGCTGCGCGGGCGTGAAACGGGCTATACTGTCGCCATAAATCGAGAAACCACCGGTGGATATATTAGTGAATGTCAAATTAATAGCTTCCCATAGCGTCATTCCCGACAGCAGCAGCAGCACGACAAAAAGCAGCGTCAGCGAGACGTAAGTGGCCAATGTCTGTTGCACCATCGTGCGCATCGATGTCGAGGTTTTGCCCGTATTGTCGGCGCTGCTGGCCTCGGCAGTGTAGAGACTGTACTTGTTCAGTCCCAACGACGGCACCACGGCCAGGACGAGGAGGATGATGCCGAAACCGCCCAACCATTCGGTAGCGCTGCGCCATAAAAGCAGCGTTGGCGAAAGTCCTTCGACGTCGGCGAAAGCGGTGGCTCCAGTGGACGTGAGTCCCGACATCGACTCGAAAATAGCGTCGGCTAACGATATAGAAAAGTGAACATTAGAGAATGCAAAGCCCTGTGCCGGGTCGGTCCGTTCGATGCCGACCAGCAGGAACGGCAGGGTGCCGAACAGCGTCATCACGATCCACACCAGCGTCACCGTGAGGTAGGACAGGCGCCGGTCGGTGGCGCCGGCCGTCGCCGAGCGTCGCGGCAAGGTCCACAGCAGCGTCACGCCGACAGCAATGGTCAGCAATGCCGCCGACAGGATGCCCCAATGCGAGCCATCGCCGAAATGCAGTGCCGGCCAGAGGCATACCAGCATAGCTATCCCCTCGCCCACCAGCGGCACGCCCAACGGACGGAGGATCATCCCGACGGTGGTGTTGCGCTGCATCTTATCCTTTATTCTTCTGTTTTTCACGGCTTTCTCCTTTCAGTTTCTAGGTCTCCAATAGGCAGGAAGAACTATGGACACTATGGCAAAAATTTCGAGTCGCCCGGCCAGCATCAGCACCATCATAGTCCATTTTGCCACAGGCAGCAGGCTCACATAATCGAGGCTGGCGCCCAGATTGTTGATGACTGGCGACGGTCCCAGGTTGCTGATGTTGGCGGCAGCCATACAGAACGCATTCGGAATGTCGTAGCCACAAATCGTCAGCACAAAAGCACCTAAGGCCACAAAAAGCAGATACAGAAATACATACGAGAATATGCGCGTGACGTACGAGTTGCTGATGACGGTTCCGTTCACCTTGACGCTGAGCACCGCGCGCGGATGAATCATCGTGACGAAATAGTTGCGCACATAACGCGCCAGAATCATTATACGCTTGAATTTCAGGCCGCCGCCCGTCGACCCGGCCGATGCGCCAAGGAAGATGAGCAGGAAAGTGACCACCGAGACCACCATAGGCCACACCGACGGCGAGGCTGTGTAGAAGCCGCAGGTGGACATCGTCGAGGCGATGTGGAAGAGCGAAAAGGCCGCCGTGCGCCACTGCAGATGCCCCTGCGCGATGCTGAACGAAACCGTACAGAGAAGCGCAGCGACAAGAAGGACAATCAGATAGCGGACAAACTCCTCGTCGGCGCGCACCTGCCGCCAGCGGCCAGTGAAGATGCAGAAAAGCACAGCAAGGTTGACGCCCGAAAGAATCATAAACAGCGTGATGCACCCCATCGAGAAGTCGGAGAACCCCGCCAGGCCGGCATCGTGAGTCATAAAACCGCCGGTCGACACCGTGCTCATTGCCGTGCAGAGCGAATCGACGAAACTGTTGCCGCCGAAATAGAGCAGCAGGAACAACGCCAGCGTAAGTCCCGAATAGACGGCCCACATAAGCACCACATTGCGCGCCATACGCGGATGGAGCCGACGCTGCAGCGTACCCGAAAACTCGGCCTCGTAGAGTCGTGCGCTGCCCTCGTTCAGGCGGTGCAGGATGGCAACTACAAACAGTATAAGTCCCATTCCACCAATCCATTGCGACACGCTGCGCCACACCAGAAGGCCTTGAGGCTTGCCTTCGAGGCCCGTCAGCACCGACGAGCCAGTGGTGGTGAAGCCCGAGAACGATTCGAACGCGGCATCGGTGAAACTGGTGACTGTGCTGGTGAAGAGATAAGGCAGAGCGCCCATCAGGGGGATGACAAGCCAGATAATGGCTGTGAACCAGAAACTTTCCTTTTCGTGCAGCTCGAAAGTAGCGCCGACACCGAGAAAATTGCGAAGAAAGAGTCCCACAGCAAGAATGACCAGCGCCGCCGCGACAAGTCCGAACTGCGAGCCGTCGCTATAATAGAGCGATACCGACACCGGCAAAACCATAGACGAAGCCATAATAACCAGCAACATACCCAACAAGCGGAAAGCCAGACGAAAATTGAATGTCGGCCGGCGGAAAAATGCTTTTTGTTTATGCTGTGATGTGCTCAATGGTTTTGTCGATTTAAATGTGTTGCGAAGTTCAAGAAAATGTCAATCAAACAGTTTCGCCACCTTGTCCATCGCGTTGGGAAGAGCGAAAACAATCACCTTGTCCATTTCGCGCAACTGGGTGTCGCGCGTGGGGAGCAGCGTTTCGCGACCGCGAATGATGCCGCCGATGGTGGCCTGTCCGTCGGGCAGCCGCAGTTCGCCGATGGTGACACGCGTGGCGGTGGCGTGGCGACCGACGACGAACTCGATCAGCTCGGCATTAGTGCCGCTGAGCCACTTGCTGCTGACGGCGGCGCCCTTCACTATGAAACGGGCAATATAGCTGGCGGTGATGAGTTTTTTGTTGATGATGGTATCGATGCCGATATCCTGCGAGATATTGATAAATCCAGTATTTTCGACCAGCGCGATGGTTTTGCGGATACCGAATCGGCGGGCGTGGAGGCAGGTAAGGACGTTGGTTTCCGACGAGTCGGTCACGGCAATGAAGGCATCGGTATTGGTCAGGCCCTCCTCCTTGAGCAGCTCGATATCCGTCGCATCACCATTGATAATAAGCGTATTAGAGAGCAAAGCACTCAGATCTTCGCAGCGTTTTCGGTCCTGCTCGACGAGGGTGATGCGCTTTTCGTTTTCGAGCGTCAGGGCGGCGTAGCGTCCTATGCGTCCGCCACCGGCAATCATCAGGTTTTTAATCTCAAAATCAGCACCTCCAGCCAGTTTCTTCACCGTGTCCATCTGGTTGGCCTTGCTTATGATGTAGGCCATATCGCCGGCTTCGAAAACGGTGTCGGAGTGCGGGATGATGGTCTCGCCGTGCCGCAAGATGGCCACAATGCGCACCTGCAGAGTGGAATAGATCTGGCTCAATTCCTTGACCGACTTGCCTTTGACGGGCGATTCCTCTTCGAGTCGGATGAGGTACATCGTCAGCAGTCCGCCGCTGAAATCGAAAAATTCGGTGGCGACGGTATGGTTGAGGAGATTGGTTATTTCCTTGGCGGCGATGCGTTCGGGACACACCAGTTCGTCGACGCCGAGGTCGCGGAACATTTCGCGGTGCTTGGGCGACAGCAGTTCAGCGTTGGTGATGCGCGCCACCGTCTTCTTGGCCTTGAGTTTTTTGGCCAAAATGCAGGTCATCAGGTTGATAGGTTCGTCGTGCAGCACCGAGAGGAAAAGGTCACAATCCTGCACGTTGGCCTCTTCGAGCACCTTGGGCGATGTCGAATCGCCCACGATAGTCAACAGGTCCGTTTCCTTCTCCAAACGTCCCAGCAGTTCCGAGTTGGGGTGGACAACGGTGATGTTGTAGTTCAACAAAGTCAGCGACTTGGCCAGATAAAAGCCCACTTCGCCATCGCCTGCAATAATGATATTCATCGTATTGTGTATTTTCTCTTTTTCCGTTTGACGGGCTGCTCGTCGTCCTCAATCACATCCATCAGGTCCTTATCGACATAGACGACCATAGCCATACTGATACCCGTGATTTCGACGGCAAAGTTGCCCTCGTCGCAGTCGCTCACCAGCACGCCCACCTTACCCGCCAGGGGGCCGCTATGGATACGCACGCGCGTGCCTTGCTTCAGGCTTTCGACCGTCTGCACCTGTATGTCGACCTCGGCGGCAATGAAATCCTTCATCATCTGAATCTCGCTTTCGGGGATAGTGGCAATGTGGCCGTTGAATTTGACCATAGCCGAAACGCCAGCCACGTTGCAGACGGGAATTTCCTGCTGTGCGGTTATTTTGGCGAAGATGTAGGATTTCAGCAGGGGCACCTCGACCCATTTTTTGCGGTCGCTCCAGGAGTGAAGTTCCTTGCGCAAGGGCAGATAGGATTCGAAGCCCGCCTCTTGCAGATTCTTTTCCGTTTTCTTTTCGGAACGCGGATTGGTATAGAGTGCAACCCATTGAGGTACAGACGACAGCATAATATTATTATATTATTTGATTCGATAAAAGAAACTGCAAAAATACAAAAAAAAGATGATACAAAATAAAAACAGACCAAATAATAAAACCAACGAACAGACGTTATAAGATATGGTAATTTAATGACAACAGACAAAAACGGCTTAAAAATATGAACACAATAGACCTTATCAACCGCCATCGCAGCATACGCAAATTCAAGGACTTGCCCATCGAGAAGGAGAAAATGGACCGCATACTGGAATGCGGGATGCGAGCTCCAAACACAGGCAATATGCAGATATACAGCATCATCGTCACCGAACAGCGCGACAATATCGAAGCGCTGTCAAAGCTGCATTTCGGCCAGGGAGCCACAGCGGCAGCGTTTCTGACCATCTGCGTCGACGTGAACCGCTACCACCACTGGTGCCGCCTTCGCGGATGCGACGAGCCCTACGACAACTTCCTATGGCTGATGTCAGGCACCGTCGACGCGACGCTGGCAGCACAGAACATCTGCATCGCCGCCGAAAGCGAGGGACTGGGGCTGTGCTATCTGGGCACGGTGATGTACAACACGCAAGCCATCGCCGAGCTTCTGGAGCTGCCCAAGGGGGTTGTACCCGTGGTGACGCTATGTATGGGCTATCCCGCCGAGGAGCCTGCGCTGAGCGAGCGTCTGCCGCTGGAAGGCGTTGTGCATCAGGAGAAATACCACAACTATAGCGACGACGACATCGAGCGCATCCACCGCATCCGCGAGGAGTTTCCGTTCAACCAAGAGATGGTGCGCCAGAACGGCACCCGCAATCTGGCAGAGATTTTCACCAAAATCCGTTATCCCAAGAAAGACAACGTGGCCATCAGCAAAGCCCTGCTGGAATTCGTCGAGCAGGCCGGAATGATGTAAGCGGAAAGCGGAAAGCGGAAAGCGGAAAGCTAAGATTAAATAAATAATTAAATACCAATTTTTTATCTTTTAAAAATCGGTCATTAGCACATACCGGCGCACAGGCGGGTATGCGGCACCTTTGGCTGCCACCTTCTCCGCCCGTTCCTATATCGATCCTATATCGTTCTTATATCGTTCCTATATAAAAATATAAGAACGATATAAGAACGATATAGGATCG
>JAFWYO010000106.1 GCA_017517715.1 Bacteroidales bacterium | reverse complement strand
TATTTATGGTAATTCCTGGTCAATTAATGGCAATTCCTGTTTAAAACCACCTGCTCGCCGAGCGAGCGAGATCTGGTAAATCTTGTAGATTTTCCGCTCGCATCGCGAGCGAATTGCTGATAATTATTATGTTGCAGTTTATAAAAAAATTGCTGATAATTGCTGTTCAATTGCTGGTAATTGCTGTTAAACAAATAAATTATTTATGGTAATTCCTGGTCAATTAATGGCAATTCCTGTTTAAAACCACCTGCTCGCTGAGCGAGCATCAAAAAAAGAGAGCCGCTGCTCTCTTTCTGTGGAGTAGATGGGACTCGAACCCACTACCTTTTGATTGCGAACCAAATGCTCTACCAGATGAGCTACTACCCCTTCAAAAAAAAGCAACTGTCGAATCACAGTTGCCTTGGTGGAGTATATCGGAGTCGAACCGATGACCTCTTGCATGCCATGCAAGCGCTCTAGCCTACTGAGCTAATACCCCTTTCGAAATCGGGTGCAAAGATACAAACATTTTCGAAACTACCAAAAAAAAATTTTAATTTGCTGTTTACGATGCAAATAAAAATGCAAGTTGCGTATTTTGCGTTGTTTTTGGCTTCGTTTTTTGCTCTATTTTGAGGTCAAAAAAAACGAGTTTTTTTCTTCTTTTTTCAGACGTCCCAGTTGAAACCCTTGAAGGCGTCGTCGCTGGGCGGCTGCTGGTGCCATTGGCCGTCGCTGCCGTCGTCGGTCTGGCCGTACGAGCCTTCGGCGTCCTGCTGGGCCGACAGTTCCTGCAGGTGCTTGAGGCGGCGCATACCCACTTTCCATAGCTTGATGTCGAAATAGATGAACACGATGAACACGACGCTCGAAAACAGGCTGTTGTCGAGCCCCATAGCCTCGGGCACCATCAGCAGGGCGTCGAAGGTGCCGTGGAGCAGCATCGGGAAGAAGAAGGCCTTGAAGCGGTATTCGCCACGGCGTTCGGGCTGGAATTTGGCCAGGGCGAAATAGTAGCCCATCACCACGCCGAAGAGGAAATGGCCGGGCACGGACAGCACGGCGCGCATTCCGCCGGTCATAATGGCCGCATCGAAGGTGGACTGCGAGAAGACGTACATAACATTTTCGAGGCCGGCAAAGCCGAGCGAGACGAAGGTGGCGTAGACGATGCCGTCGAAATATTCGTTGAATTCGCGCGAACGCCACACCGCCCACGTCAGCAGCAGCAGTTTGCACAGCTCTTCGCTGCATCCGGCCACGACATAGCCGTTGTAAAGGCCCGAGCAGAAGCCTGGCAGGTAGTTGCCGCCCAGATTGACATAGAGGTTCGACAGGAAGGTTTCGAGGAATATGGCCGGCAGCGCCGACAGGCATCCGAACAGGAAGGCCTTGACGAGCATCCTCAGGGGTTCTTTTTCGAACTTGTCCTTCCGGTAGACGAAGAAAGCCAGCACTATAACCGGCAGGATGGCAAGGGATAGGAGGATAATATTTTCATTCATAATGAAGCGGTTGCAATTAAAAAAGGGCCTTGTGTGCTTTGGCACGCAAGCTTCTATGAACCCAAAACGAGGAAAAGCCGATTTTATTGTACCTGCGCCGGATGTTGTTGCGTTGCGGATTCAGCATCGAAGCGCAACGCCGAAGAACACCAGCCGCGACGGGTGCTTTTGCCGCTTGTACAAAAGTGTTGTTTGTGACTTCAATTCATTGGTTGACAGTTTTGCGGATTGAAAATCCTTATATTAACCAGCGTCGGATCGCAGTTTCGCCGAAACGGGGCGGAACATCCGCCGAAATAGATTAATTCAATCGGAACAACCTATTGTATATGCATAAATCATATAGTCTGTTCACTATCCCTGATATTATGACCACATAGCATTGGTCACAAGGCCAGATGGTTGCGGTGTTGTCGTTTTGACAAACCTTATTCTGACTTTCAAACAAATCTACTTCATTATAAAAACGTTTTATTCGCAAACGAATTGTATCTCCCGCCTTTACAGATTGAGGATTTATATGGTCTTGTTCGTTTTTAACCAAAACTTTAAATATTTGTGAGGTTAAAAAAGAGTCTATGGAGCAAACAAGAGTGTCTTGTGAAATTACAGAATCATACATAAAACAGAGTGTGTCAACATTTTCCAAAGACAATATACTATATGCTGTATTTAACTTAACTACTCGTATGACATTGAACATTCCATCTATTTTATATCGCACATCAGTGTCCGTTTTGATTTTTTTATCGCCCAAGGTTATATAACAACCGTCTATGTTTATTGTGTCACATTGTTCTTCTTTGTTGCAATGGGTACGATAAGAACGGTTCAATCCAATTTGGGATTGTGCCACGGAAAAAATAAGCATAAAGCATATCAGAAAAAATATTTTTCTCACATTAATCATATTAAATAATATTTTCGTTTTAGTATTCCGACGCTGTGGATGTTTTTTGGCGTGTGTTGTATCGGATTTGCAATCCGATACTGCTTAGTATCAGGATTTTCAATCCGCCAACATTAACGCTGTTGCAAGTGTTTTATTGTGCTGCGGATTGAAAATCCTTATATTAACCAGCGTCGGATCGCAGATCCGCCACGGCGGGCGTTCCTCGGCTTGGCCGCTGCCCAGATTGGCTGTGTACTCAAAATGCTTTTCTTCTGTCGCAGTATCCGACATCAGCGTGATGCACAATTCCCCGTTCGGCGCATATTGTATTGACGACACCAGGAACTGGAAGTTTGTTTTGATTCTAATATTCATAATTACAATTATTTAAATTGAAACCAAATCTATTATTTATGACCGTAAAATTATATTTTTTTCGCAATTCGAAAAAAGTTGCTATTTTTGCAGCGTGAAAGACCCAAAAACATACAACAATTCCACGACGATGTTCGGGCAAGGTGTTTTTTTGAACACTTTTTTTCAAAAAAACCATCTTTACAAATTCCCGAAAGTCCAGACTGAATCTAACGATTCGGCCTGTTTGCATTGCTGTTCTTTTACCGGCAAGGAAAAGGATTCAGAAACAGGCTTTTACTACTTCGGAGCACGTTACTATGACCCCGCTTTGTCCGGCCTTTTTATCTCCGTCGACCCGATGTCGGACAAGTACCCGAGCATCTCCCCCTATGCCTACTGCGCCTGGAATCCGGTGAAATTGGTAGATCTGGATGGAAGAGATGTAGAAATTATAAAGAATGAAGAAAACAAAACGGTTACAATTAGGGCAAATGTCTATTACAACAAAAATGAAATCGGGGTGGCTGCCGATGTATTTATTGAAGGTTTTAATAACGCGTTAAAATCTTGGTCGAATGATATAGAAAAAGCATTGACAGACGGCTCATTGAACGCTGTTGAATATAAAGTTGATTTCAACATTTCTGTCATTGAATGTGAGAATCCCAAAGATATGGCGAACACAGACAATGTTGGTAATTGGATTTCAACTCTTAATGATGATAAATCTAATGTGCTGTCTCGTGTTATTGATAACAAAAACCTTCAAGTTGATTTTAATAGAAATATGTTTTCCAGCATTGAAGAAAACCCGTTGTTTTATGGTAACGATGAGTATCAAGGCACCTTAAAACACGAAATAGGACATCTTTTTGGATTGTATGACCGATATCAAAGAAAAAATGGCGAGTATGCTACTCCAATAGCAAAAGATCTTATGTCTGTTGATATTCCTAGAAACAACGCTGTTGAACCTTTTAAGCGAATTTGGCGATCGGCAGGTTTGGAACAATCCGGATCAAAAGCTGTAATTATTAACAAAAAAAACAGAGAACTTAAAAATTGATGAGACAGGAAATATGTATTGTTTAAAACGAACTAATAATTGCTTTCATTTTCTCAGAACTGCAATTGCTCTTTGGCTTTTGTTTTTATCATTGTCATCGAATATAGTGCAGGCACAGTCATATAAACAAAACACAGGCTTTTTATTGCAAAAGATTGAACCAGCTAAAATTGATTTTTATATTCCATTTAAACACGGATATGTTTTGCCTTTTTTTAGTGGGTATTATATCGCTACCCAAGAGACCATTATTGACTATATTACCCAAGACTCTGTCGATTATAGCCGAGCAATAATGCTGTGTGACCCTGCCACCAGTATGTTCGCCGACAGTGCGATTACAAGCGAAGTTAAATATTCAACTAGGATTATGGATGTGTTGCTGCTTGACGATTCTGAAATATACATTATTGGAAATGAAAAATACATCATCAGAAAAATCCGATATGCATATTATGACAACATACAAGTTAAGGTATATATAAAAAGTTACAACGCTTTTATGTGGGATGATATTCAGGAAGAAGACTCCGCTGAATTTTATTCCACATACGAGATTGGACAACTGTATGAGAGGGATTACTACCAATGTTACCATCATTTGATGGAGATTTTACCAACACCTCCTCAAATACAAAAATATATTTGGAAAAGATTGTATGAAGTTGATAGAATAACATATAAGTCTAAAAATCATAATAAAAGCAAATGATTATCCGCTTCTACACGTTTTGCCTGAATTGTAATCACGAGTGACCCGTCGTGGCGGATATTCCGCGTCGGGTTTCCCGATGACCGACAAATCCCGCCGCGACGGATGATCCTGCCCGTTGCGGCGGATCTGCGATCCGACGCTTATTAATATAAGGATTTTCAATCCGACAACATTAACGCTGTTGCAAGTGTTTTATTGTGTACTGCGGGTTGCAAAACAATCACTAAGTTCAAGCGCTATCCCCTTTCTGCATTCTGGTTACAGATTCAACATAATAATCTGCGACTTGTTGCGTTATAAAATCGAAGATTGAACGTTCAAGAATCTTAACTGACGTATGGACAAGAAGATAACAAAAGTTGGCATTTTTGTGCCCTGCTGTATTGACCAGTTTGCACCCCGATGTGCCTTCAAGACCATCAGCCTGCTCGAAGGACTCGGCATAGAATGCTACTATCCTGACGAACTGACGTGCTGCGGCAAGGAACTCTACAACCAAGGGGACAAGAATGCCGCCAAAGCACTGGGCGAGAAACTGATAGAGCTGTATGACGACTGCCAGTATGTGGTTTCGCTCAGCAGTGGATGTGTCGTGTACATCCAAAAGCATTTCGGGAAGCTGTTCCACAACACGACGTTCCACAACAGTTATAGGCAAATGATAGACAAGTGTTTCGATTTGAGCGACTTTCTGGTCAACGTGCTGCATTATGCGCCTGACGCTTCTTTTCAGCACTCGGTCGCGATAATGGACCACTGCACTACGCAGCGCGACTATCGCTGCCTGGCTCATCCCGACCGGGCGGGACTGCACGACGAGCCTCGAAGTCTGCTTGGCAATATTAGGCAGACAAGACTTGTAGAAATGGCGCAAAACGATGTCTGCTGCGGTCTGGGAGGCCTGTTTGCCAACGACTTCACCCCTATTGCCGACAGCCTTACACGCCGCAAAGTGGAAGCGGCACAGGTCGCAGGGGCCGACATCATAACGAGCACCGAGCCAAGCTGCCTGATGCACCTGCAGTCGTATATCGACAAGGCCGACATCGGCATCAAGTGCCTGAACATCATAGATATCCTTGTACCCGACGAGAAATGAGCGAGTTGCGATACAATTCATACGCTGCTTTTTTCCGTCAGCACTATGGCGGACGCCTGCAGAAGGTGTCGGTCGACGCAGGATTCGGCTGCCCGAACCGCAGCGCCGACGACCGCAACGTGGGGGGATGCACCTTTTGCAACAACCGAGCATTCAACCCGTCGTATTGCTCGCCAGAAAAAAGCATAACGCAACAAATCGACGAGGGCATAGAATTCCACCGCAGACGCTACCCCTCGACGACCAGGTATCTGGCTTATTTCCAGCCCTATTCGAACACATACGCCACCTTGGCGACGCTGAAGAGGCGCTACGAAGAGGCGCTGCAACACCCCGATGTGGTGGGCCTCATTATTGGAACGCGGCCGGATTGCGTTGACGAAGAAAAGCTCGACTACATAGCCCAGATAGCCAAGGAGCACTATGTAGCCATCGAATACGGCATCGAGAGCTGCTACGACAGTACGCTTGCCAGCATACGCCGTGGCCACAACTTCGAGGCCACACGGCGCGCCATAGAGATGACTGCCCAGCGAAATATACACTGCGGAGGGCACCTGATTTTTGGCCTTCCCGGCGAGACGCGCCAAATGATACTTGACGAGGCTGAGGCCATCAACTCTTTGCCTATCGACACCCTAAAGCTGCACCAGCTGCAGATCATCGTCGGCTCGGCGCTGGCATCGCAGCCGCTGACGACAAAGCCGTTCCGACTCGACGAATACATCGCCCTGGTGTGCGATTTCCTCGAGCGGCTGCGACCCGACATAATGATGGAACGCTTCGCCGGCGAAGTGCCGCCCCGATTCCAGGCGCACCCCGAGTTCAGCTGGCGCCGCACGGACGGACGCCTGCTGCGCAACGAGGAGGTGCCGCCTATGGTGAACCGCGAACTGGAGCGTCGCGGAACGCGGCAGGGATGCACTTTATACGAAAACCAAAACGAAAACCAAAACCATAACGAAAACGAAAACCAAAACGAAAACTAAGACGATAACGTGAAGAAAAAAATAAATATCTGGCTTGTTTCGGTGGGGCTTGCCGTGCTCCTGGTGGCGGCGATGACAGTATGCTCGACGGTTGGCGTGGTGCGCTTCGACCTGGACGAGCTGCTGCATTCGCCCATTTTCTGGCGGCTGCGCCTGCCGCGCGTGGTGCTTAGCGTGCTGGTCGGAATGTCGCTCTCGGTCTGTGGCGCCACCTACCAGTCGGTGTTCCGCAACCCCCTGACCGACCCCTACGTGCTGGGCATCTCGTCGGGGGCCTCGCTCGGCGCCGCCATAGCCATCGTCCTAGGACTGCAATCCTACCTGTGGGGTGTCGGGGCAATGGCGCTGCTGACAGCCCTGCTGACCATCGTGCTGATTTTCAAGGTCGCCTCAACCGGCAACCGGATGCATACCACCACGCTGCTGCTGACGGGCGTGTGCCTGACGTTCCTTATCACTGCCGTAATCTCGCTCCTGATGGCTATGCACCACGACAAGATGGAGAGCATAATCTTCTGGACGATGGGCAGCTTTGCGTCGGCATCGTGGATGGATGTAGCCATCGTGCTGCCCGTAACCCTGCTGGGCATAGGCGTAGTTCTCTACCACGGCAAAGACCTCAACCTGCTGCTGACGGGCAGCGAAACGGCCCAAAGCCTCGGCGTCGAAGTCGAAAAAGTCCGCCGCCGGCTGCTGCTGTTCACAACGCTGATGGTGGCCTTCTCGGTTTCGGCCTGCGGAGTGATAGGCTTTGTGGGACTTGTGGTACCCCACTGCGTGCGACTGGTGTGCGGGTCCGACAACCGCCGCATCATCCCCTACTCCATCTTCGTCGGAGGGCTTTTCCTCCTCCTGTGCGACACCGGGGCGCGAACCCTGATTCCGCCCAACGAACTGCCCGTCGGGTCGATAACATCCCTTTTGGGCGCCCCGATGTTCATTTATTTGCTTTACAAATCAAAACGCAGAATATGATAGAGGTAAAACAACTAGGCTTCTCCTACGGCAAAAAGGCTATTCTGCAGAACATTACGTTCGGCATCGGCGACGCCACCTTCACCGCCATACTCGGTGCCAACGGCTGCGGCAAGACGACGCTGCTGCGATGCATTGCCGGACTGACAGAACCGCAGCAGGGCAGCGTCGACATCGACCGCCGCAATGTGCACAACTACAGCGCCCGCGAGCGGGCCCAGAAGGTCGCCCTGGTGCAGCAGCATCCGCAGACAGACCTCGATTTTTCGGCATTCGAAATAGTCCTGATGGGCCGCAACCCCTACCAGCGGCACCTGCAAAACGAATCGCAGGCCGACTGGGACATCGTGGAACAGGCTATGCGCCAGACAAATACCTGGCACCTGCGCTTCGCTCTGCCCAGCGAAATGAGCGGCGGCGAGCTGCAGCGCGTGATGATAGCCCGCGCACTGGCCCAACAGACGCCCTACCTGCTGCTCGACGAGCCCACGTCGAACCTCGACATAGCCCACCAGTTCGAGATAATGGAGCTGCTGCGCGACATCAACCTGCGCGAAAAGAAAACCATCCTCATCGTAGTACACGACCTGAATCTGGCGCTTCGCTACTGTCCGGAGGCAATACTGCTCTGCAACCAGGCGCTGATGTTCAAAGGCCCTACAAAAGAGGCACTTACAACAGAGCGGATACAAACCGTCTTCGGTGTCGGGTCGAAAAATATGGACGGCCACTTGGTCTTTGAAGTCGACAAAAAAACACCGTGAAACAACTTTTTCAGCCGTCCCCGACCCATATCGGCACCCACCCAGCAGGCCCGTTCCTATATCGTTCCTATATCGTTCTTATATCGTTCCTATATAAAAATATAAGAACGATATAAGAACGATATAGGAACGATATAGGAACGGGCGGAGCAGACCCTGGTCGGATGTATGCCAGTCCCGGTTGCGGGCAACCGCAATTGCCACGAACATTTTGCGGCAAACAATAAAACAAATTTTTTTCCGTTATAAGAAAAATTATCAAAAAAACACTTAACAGGATTATCAGTTTTCGAATATTAAAGATTTGTATATGAATATTTTACTCCTTGGATCGGGCGGACGCGAGCACGCGATAGCCGCCAGCATAGCGAAAAGCGCAAAGTGCAGCAAACTTTTTATCGCTCCCGGCAACGCCGGAACATCGGCCTGCGGAACCAACGTGGACCTGAAAGTCGATGATTTTGAAGGCATAGGCAAATTTGTCCTGGAACACGACGTCAAGATGGTGGTAGTAGGCCCCGAGGCCCCGCTGGTGGCCGGTATTGCCGACTATTTTGCAAACGATGACCGTCTTCAGAACATAGCAATGATCGGCCCTTCGGCGCAGGGAGCGCAACTGGAGGGCAGCAAAGACTTTGCCAAAATGTTTATGCAGCGTATGGGCATCCCAACGGCTGAATACAAGACGTTTACGAAAGAGACTTTGAAAGACGGATTGAAATTCCTCTCGACGCTGCAGCCGCCCTACGTGCTGAAAGCCGACGGCCTGGCAGCAGGCAAGGGGGTGCTGATTCTGGACAAGCTGAAGGATGCCAAGGATTCGCTGAAAGAGATGCTGGAAGGCGCTAAATTTGGCGACGCAAGCAGCCGCGTGGTCATCGAACAGTACCTCAGCGGCGTGGAGCTTTCGGTCTTTGTGCTCACCGACGGCAAGCATTACAAGATACTGCCTTCGGCCAAGGACTACAAGCGCATCGGCGAGGGCGACACCGGATTGAACACCGGCGGAATGGGGTCGGTCAGTCCTGTGGTGTTTGCCGACAAGGCGTTTATGCATAAAGTGGAGCACCGCATTGTGCAACCCACCGTCAGAGGGCTTCACAAAGAGGGCATTGACTATAAAGGCTTTATCTTCCTTGGCCTGATGGCCGTGCGTGGCGAAGACGGGACGCTGGACCCGTACGTGATTGAATACAACGTGCGAATGGGCGACCCCGAGACCGAATCAGTATTTCCGCGCATCAAGAGCGACGTTGTGGACCTGTTTGTCAGCACCTGGAACGGGACCCTGAACAACGTGCAGCTGGACATCGACGAGCGTTCGGCAGCCTGCGTGATGCTTACCGCCGAGGGTTATCCCGAAAGCTACCGCAAGGGCGATACCATCAGTGGTCTGGACGACATCAGCAAATCGATTGTTTTTCACGCCGGTACCAAGCTCTCGCCGTCTGGCAATATTGTCACCAATGGCGGCCGAGTGCTGTGTGTGACGACACTGTCCGACAATTTGCCGTCGGCTTTGCTTCACAGCCTGCAGGCAGCGGAATCCATCAAATGGAAAGGCCGCTACTATCGCCACGACATAGGCCAGGACCTTCTGAAGATGTCGATAGAGCGCTGAAAAGCTGCTATTTGGCAACGAACGTCTGGTAGACCAGCAACGTTCCCTTACCTACGAGGCTCACGGTGAATGTTTCGCCAAGAGCCTCGTTTAGTGTTCCTTCCCACCAATAGTGCAGCTGGCGGTTCACGATCGGGTATTTAAGGCCTTGGACGCTGACGGTCAGCCCTTCGTCGAGCGAGAAGAGCGACACCTGCTGGCGGGCGAAGCTGGGCAACGTTGCCGTCGAGGTCAGGGGCGTAAAGAAGCCATAGTCGGTGTAGAGCCTCACGACAAGTGGCGCTCCAGACAAGGAGGTCATCGCGCAGTACTGCGCCAGAAGGCTTATATTGCCCAGTGTGTGGTCTTCGCGCAGGCCCGAAGCTCCAAGTATAACGAGGCGCTCCACGCCCTGCGACACGGCGTATTTGACGGCCTTGGTGAGATCGTTGGTCTCCTGGTCGGTATATCCGGGCACGAAAGTTGCCGGAAACGAGGCCTCGACGCGCGAAAACGAGTCGCCGTCGCCAATGACAAACACCTGCGGCAGCTGGGCAGCACGCGTGAAAAGGCCACTGTCAACAAGTTTGTTGTAAGCGCCATCGCAGCATATCAGCGTCTCGGCTTCGAGCATAGCTTGCAGAGCCTCTTCGCGGCGCGGGAACTGGCCGTTAGCCAAAATAATAGTGCGTTTCATTGTTTCTCATTCAAATATTTGCGGCGCCACGAAACGAGGCCCATTACACAGAAGATTTCGTATACCACATAAAGTACCGCAGAAGCATAGTTGCCGCTGACCCAGAAAAGCACGACCATTACCGGTTCGACTATAATCCAGCAGAACCACTGCTGCCACCATTTCTGTGCCAACATCCACATAGCGACGATGGACAAGGCCGAGGAGAAGCCGTCGAGCAAAGGATATTGGCTCTCGCCAAGCATTCCCAGCAGCCACCACAGGAAGAGCGTCAGCAAGACTATGGCTGCAATTATCCACCACACATAGCGCGAAGGACAGGAACCGAAGGGTTTCTCCTTTTTGTCCTTGCTTTGCAGCACCCCACGCCATACGAGAAGGCCATAAAACGACATCAGGAAATTGTAGACACAGATGGTGCCGTTGGCAAAATAGCCCGAGGTGTAGTCGATGACGATATAGAATGCCGACATCAGCAGGCAGAGGTGCCAGAACCACCGGCCTGCCCTATATTCGCTGACGATATAGAACAGGCCGATGACGGCACCGACAAGGTCGATGATTGATATTTGAAAACCCAGAATGGAAATCATCAGAAGCGGTAAATGACACGGGCCATAAAGTTGATGCCGGGCTGCTGCAGATAGCCTACGCTGTGGTAGTAGGTGACGGCCGTCGAGCTGCTCCAGTCGTCATACCAGTCGCCCACCCAAGCGCCAAGACGGTAGTTGTGGTTCAGGATGTTGTTGACCAGCAGCTGGCCTTCCAGCTCGTTGCTGCCTTTCAGATGCCAGGTGTAGGAAGCACGGAGATTGAGGAGGAAATAGGGGTCGATGGCATAGACCTCGCGGCCCGTATTGTCGATATACTGTTTGCCGACATACTTGCCGATAAGCTGTATCTTGGCATCCTTGCAGGGGGTAAAGGTGGCGATAGCCGAACCGATCACAGAAGGCGAGAACGAGAGCGGAGTGTTTCGGGTAACGTTCAGGCTGGTCCACGAGGTGTCCGTTCCGGAAACGACCATCGTGATGCTGTCGCCATCGTTGAAGTCGGCAAAGGTAAAGTCGATGGCACGGTTGAGGCTGAGAGTGACATTGGCATCGAAGCGGAACCAATCGGTAGCCTTCACTCCGCCTGCCAGTTCCACGCCAAGACGATAGCTCTTGTCGATGTTTTCCATCAGGGCATATCCGCTGCTGCTGATATCGCCACTCGGCGTCATCTGGTTTTTGTACAGCATAGCGTAGCCGTTGATACTGAAGTTCCAGCGCGGTTTCTGGATCTGGTAGCCCAGTTCGATGTCGAGCATATGCTCGGCCTTGATGGTGTCGCCATTGCCGATGGCATCCTTGATGTCCGAACGACGGGGCTCACGTCCCATCAGGCCGGCCACGAAATAGGTGCGCTGGTTGTCGTTGATGCGGTAGTTCAAGCCCAACTTGGGGTTGAAGAAGAGATAATTCTCCTCGAAGTCCATATCGAAAAGGTCGTCGGCAAAGCCATACACCTTGTAATTGATGTAGCGCAGCTGCAGGTCGGCATAGCCATTCAGCTGGCTGTTGAAGTCGTAAGTTCCTTTGGCATAGATGGTATTGTCGATCTTGTCGCCATAGTTGCGATACCATTCGGCAGGAGCGAAAGCCGAATCGCGGCACCAGATGACCGAGCCGAAATGCTCGCCGTCGTAATAGAGGAAATTGTCGCCAAACGAGAGCGTTGAGCGTTCGTCCGAGCGGCGCAGGTTAAGGTTGGCCATATAGGCATTGTTGTCAAGGTTCTTGCGGGTGATGAAGTCGCTTTTGCCAGCCCACGAGAAGCCGTATTTCGAGTACTTCTTGTCCTCTTTGTACTGTTCATAATAGCCGTCGCCGTGCGTGAAGTCGAGAGCTCCGTTGATGCTCCACTTGTCGCTGAAGAGATGCGACACATACAGCTGGTAGTGCTGCTGGAAATAGTTGTCGGTCTCGTTGTCGTAATATAAGGTCTTTCCATCGAGGTGGAACATACCGGCATCGTTGTAGGTGGGGTCGGCATCGAGGTCCTCGGCCGATGCGCCGTTCCAGGTGATGCCCGTGTGCTGTTCGCCGATGATGGCAAGCAGTTTGACGATGGTGTTGTCGCCATACCACGAGAGGTTGCCAAAGAGGGAGCGCTGCTCGGTCTGACCGCCACGTAGATATCCGTCGCTGTTCAGTCCGCTGGCAGCCATATCGAACGACAGGCCGTGCTTGTTTATACCCGTACCTGCCGTGATGCTGTACTGGCGTGTGGCCCAGCTGCCAAGTCCGAAGTCGACCTCGCCATAGGGCTTGCTGCTGGCATTGAGTGTCTGCATATTGATGGCCGCTCCGAAAGCGGGGCTACCGCCTGTGGAGGCTCCCACACCACGCTGAATCTGAAGATTTTGGGCCATACCTCCAAGATTGGGGATATTGTACCAGAACACTTCCTGGCTTTCGGCGTCGTTGAGCGTGATGCCGTTGATGTTGACATTGATGCGGCTAGCATCCACGCCGCGGATGCGGATTGATGTGGCACCCACGCTGCCGTTCTCGCCGCTGGCGACAACCGAAGGCTGCGTTTCGAGCATAAAGGGCAGCGCCACGCTGCCGCGGGCGTCGCCCAATTCCGCACGATTAACAGTACTGGTTGTCAGCGGCGCCTTGTTGCTGACGCGCGAATCGCTGATAATGACCTTCTGCAGGCGCTGCACCTTCACGCTGTCGCGTTCAGGTCTGTTTTGCGCCGAAATGCTGTTGATTGTTGCTCCAAAGAGC
>JAFWYO010000105.1 GCA_017517715.1 Bacteroidales bacterium | reverse complement strand
TATCGCAACAATGCAACAGCCGAATGGGCTACAATCGACAGCATTTCGTGGACCTTCGGGGCTGCAACCTGGCGCGAAGTGTACCTGCTTCTGCCTAATGCCGGCGAACGGAGCCGTATCCGCTTTTCCATCTATAGCGATGGCTCGTCAGCGGCATCCATCGACAATATCGAAATCACTAAAGGCAACTTGATATACGCGACCAGCGATGCCAATGGCAGCATCCAGCCATCCGGCTACTCCATACTCGGAGCAGGAGACACCATTGCATACATTATGACACCCCTGCCAGGCTACGAATTCAAATCGCTGCTGATGAACGGCAGTGCACTTCCTGCAGGTGCCATCATAGAACTGGACAATGGCTCCTTCCAATACAACGTGACCGGACTGAGCGGACAGCATACATACAAAGCCACTTTCGAGAGGAAAAGCGCCATCCCGACATATGCAGAACAAACGCTGAGAGCCTATCCAAATCCTGCCAATGACAGAATCACCATAGAGACACTCCCTGGAAATACCGTTACGCTTTTCGATATAACAGGTCGCCAAATAGCACAGCAAAAATCAAAAAACAACACAGTGGTTTTCAGCCTAAAAGACCTTCCTCAGGGCATTTATGTACTGCGTGACGACAAGACAACCGTCAAGATAGTAAAAAAATAAATGTTAAACATTTATAAAAAATTTTCCATTCTGAAAAACGTGCGTACCTTTGCAAATTGAAATAAAACGAGAACAATCAACTAAAACATTAAAAAACAATGAAGAAAGTATTTTTATTCTTTGCTAGCGCAGCTATTTGCGCAGTTATGGCTTCCTGCGGCGGCAACGCTGAGGCAACCGACACCACCAACACCGACACCACCGCTTGCGAGCAGACCGAAGTTGCTGCTCCCGCTGCCGAGTGCACCGACGCCAACAACGACGCCCGCCAGGCCGCCATTATGGACGCTGCCCAGCAGATCTGCAACTGCGGCGACGTTCTGAACTGCGTCAACACCGTTATCGACCAGAGCTTCGCTCAGTACGCTAACGACGAAGAGTTCAAGGCTGCTGTTAAGGCTGAGGCCGAGAAGTGCATCGCCAACAAGGTGAAAGACGCTGCCGTCGACAAGACCAAAGAAGTTGCCAAAGACGCTGCCAAGAAAGGCGTTGAGGAAGGTCTGAAAGCTCTGAAGAAATAAGTAGAGTCTTCCAAAAGAACATAAAAGCGACCATTCGGTCGCTTTTTTTGTTACATCTAAACAATAAGAGTCATACATTTGCGTTTATGTTTTAATTACTAACCCTAAACACCTGTAAAAAATGAAAAAAAAACTGTTATTCTGCTTTGTAGCACTGGCAACAACACTTATGTTTGCAGCCTGTGATAAAGATGAACCAGGATCTGCCGGAGAACCTTTGGCCGACAACACCCTTGTTTATGACGGCGTAACATACGAAATGATTCCCTTTGTTGAAATCTACAATGACAACCTCACTATGCTCAACGCATTCTCAAAGGACACATCTGTCGATGGCCAACCAAAAATAATGCTTGACCATTTCCACATCCGTTCCAATGAAGAATACAGCGATTGGAACTCAACCACCGACCTTGCCCACCCCACAAGCGAAGAGTTCTACGAAATAGCCTTTATGGGCGAAGTCCTGACAATGATTGGACACGGTTCCGTTAATGCTGCTGGCGGAGAGATTGACGGTGTGGTGTATGAAAACGAGTCGGTATTTACCAGTGGCACACTCAAAGTCACCGGTGAAAACGACGGTTCCGGCAAAGTGCTGGTCGAACTCGACTGTGTACTTAAAAACGGCAAAACTCTAAAGATGAAAATCCGCTCAGAACACACTGGTATGGGCGAATAAACTATTTTCACTTTACAAGAAAAGTAAAATCCTGCATTAATAAACCCCGAAAGTTGAACAACTTTCGGGGTTTATCACACACAATAGGTACTGAAAAGGGTATGCAACATTGTGAATTATTATAGGTTGTATTTTTACTATTACAATATACTAAATATGAATCACGCGCGTTACTATTAATAATTTCAGTTATTTTCAGCCTATGCAGAACACTCAACACATCACGGACGACCTTATATATGTCGGTGCCAGCGACCGCCGTCTGGCCCTGTTCGAGAATATCTATCCCATCCCGCGTGGGGTTAGTTTCAACAGTTACCTGCTGCTCGATGAGAAGACGGTGCTATTCGATACCACCGATGCATCAGTCGCTCCTCAGTTTTTTGATAACATAACTTTTGCCCTTGCAGGCCGCCCGCTGGATTACGTGGTGGTGCACCATATGGAGCCCGACCACGCCGCCTCGCTGATGGACCTCCTGCTGCGCTACCCCGACGCCACTGTTGTCACCACCGCCAAAGCGGCACAGATGATTGGGCAATTCTTTCCCAACACACAAGTAGCACACCTACAGACCGTCAAAGAGGGCGACACCCTCACCACCGGCCACCACACGTTAATCTTTACAATGGCACCTATGGTGCATTGGCCCGAGGTAATGATGACCTACGACCAGACCACCGGCACACTCTTCTCGGCCGACGCCTTCGGCACCTTCGGCGCGTTGAGTGGCAACATTTTTGCCGACGAGATGGACTTTGAGCGCGAGTGGATTGACGACGCCCGCCGCTATTTCATCAATATCGTAGGCAAATATGGTCAGCCTGTACAGACAGTGCTGAAGAAAGCCGCTGCACTCGATATCAAGATGATATGCCCGTTGCACGGGCCTGTGTTGCGCAGCAATCTGGATTACTTTATCGGCAAACACGACCTCTGGAGCCGCTACGAGCCCGAACATCGAAGCGTAATCATCATTTACGGCAGCATCTACGGCCACACCGAGAGTGCCGCCCTGCGCCTGGCCACCCTGCTCGCCGAGCGCGGTGTGAAGAATATCAAGGCCTACGATGCCAGCCACACACACGTCAGCGAGCTGATCAGCGAGTGCTTCCGTGCCAGCCACGTTGTCTTTGCATCCAGCACCTACAACAACGGCATCTTCACCCCGATGGAGAACCTCCTCCTCGACCTCAAGGCCCACGCCTGGCAGCGCCGCACGGTGGCCATCATCGAGAACGGCAGCTGGGCACCGCAAAGCGGCAAACTGATGCGTGCCGAACTGGAGCAGATGAAGGAAATCACTTTTGTCGGCGACACTGTCACCCTCAAGAGCGCTGCGCAACCATCGCAGGAAGAACAACTCATTGCCCTCGCTGACAGTATCCTTGAATCACTTTAACCCTTAAACCCTCAATCCCTTTAACCTTTCATCCCTATGCTCGACAACAAAGCCATCTTTAATATCAGCTACGGCCTCTTCGTGCTCGTGGCACGTCAGGGCGACAAGGACAACGCTTGCATAATCAACGTGGCCCAGCAGGTCACCAGCGACCCACTGCAGATAATGATCTGCGTCAACAAGCAGAACCTCACGCACGATATGATACTCCGCACTCTGAAGTTCAATCTCTGCCCCCTCAGTGAAGAGGCAACGATGAAACCGTTCCAGCACTTCGGATTCCAGAGCGGCAAGACAGTCAACAAATTCGCCGAATGCAAGCAGGAGCTGCGCACCGACAACGGACTGCTTTATCTGCCCAAATATATCAACTCGGTGATAAGCTGTGTCGTCACCAAGAGCATCGACCTCGGCACACACACAATGTTCATCGCTATGCCTTTGGAAGCCAAGGTGCTGAGCGACAGTCCCAGCATCACCTACGCCTACTACCAGCAGCACATCAAGCCCAAACCCACAAACCCTCAAACCATTGAACCCTCGAACAAAAAGAGATGGGTCTGCGACGTCTGCGGATATGTCTATGAGGGCGACGAGCTTCCCGCCGACTTCATCTGCCCCTGGTGCAAGCACCCCGCCAGCGACTTCAAACTAGTGGAATAAGGAATATTTCCTTTATTATTAGCCACATCTGTGATGTTGGCAAGATACAAAAAATGAAGAAAAAGCGGTTTTTCTTCATTTTTTGTATACTGAGTAAGATTTGCGTCAAAAATTACGTCTTACGTTATAGATGGAACAACATAGCAGACAGCCGTACGAGGCGCTGCTTTTTTATTTAGATTTGAATCCGCCATATGCAAAAAAAAGAGCACCTCGATTTGAGATGCTCTTTAAAAAGATTGGCGGCGACCTACTTTTCCACAAACAAGTGCAGTATCATCGGCGATGCGGGGCTTAACTTCTCTGTTCGGAATGGGAAGAGGTGAACACCCGCTCCATAACCACCAAAATGTGTTTCTGTGGGCTTTG
>JAFWYO010000104.1 GCA_017517715.1 Bacteroidales bacterium | reverse complement strand
ATATATAGCCGATTTTGCGCAGACCGAGACGGTGCTGAGTTATGCCGTGTATATGGCGCAGATGCTCAGCAAGGGGCTGATACTGCTTCACGTCTGCGACCCGAAATACAGTGCGCTGACGCCCGGCGAGGCGGAAGAGAAGCTGCGCCAACTGCAGACGCAAGTCGAGCCGGGAGTGGGAGTCACCTACGCAGCGCTTAAGGGCGAGACGGCAAAAATCATAGAAGTGCTTCCCACGCTGCTGGGCGCCGTGGTGGTGGTGGTGCAGGCCGACACGAAGGCGCGTCGCGGCAGTGCGCTGAGCGGCAAAGCGATACTGAAGAATTTTGCTGCTTGCAAGACCGCATTCCTAGTGGCGCAAGAGCCGCTTCGCAACACATCGAAGATGAAAAACATAGCGGCGAGCATCGACTTCAAGAAAGAGAGCAAGGACAAGGTGATCTGGTCCAGCTACTTTCCGCGTTTTGGCGGCAGCCGGATGCACATACTGTACTACGACTACAAGGACGAGTTTCTACGCTCGAAGTGGTACGCCAATATGACGCAGCTGCACAAGCTGTACAGCGGTCTGAATATCAGCTTCGAGCCGCACATCATCGAATCCAAGTCGACCTATATGGATGTCAATGCGTTGCGCTATGCTGCCGCGAAGGGCTACGGGATGCTGATAGCGGTGACCACCAAGGAGAAAGACGGCCTGGAGTTCTTTGTCGGCGTACAGGAGCAGCGCACCATCGTCAACGACGAGCGCATACCCATCCTGTTCCTGAATCCAAGAGAAGATCTGTATGTGTTGTGCGACTGAGAGAATTGAGAATTTTTCAATATGCTATGAGTCCGACGAGGCCTGAGAGCAGGATCAGCAGGATTGGGTTGGTTCTGTGGCGGTAGGAGAAATAGAAGACGGCGGCAAAGATAATGACACTCAGGACGAACTGCAGGTTGAGGCCGGGCGTGCCAAAGCTTTCGGTGTTGAGGAGCAGCAGGGCAGCGGCGGCGATGAGTCCGACGACGGTGAGGCGCAGCACGCCGAATACGGTGTTGACAATCGGGTTGTTACGGTGTTGCGCGAGGAATCGCAGTACCAGCAGCATAGCGACGACGGGCAGTATGATAACGGCGAGAGAGGCTAGCAGAGAGCCGACAACCCCCTGCCAGGCTGGCAAACCGCTGTTGACCACGGCGGTGTAGCCGACATAAGTAGCAGTATTGATGCCGATGGGGCCGGGCGTCATCTGGCTGATGGCGAGGATATCGGTGAACTCGCTGATAGAAAGCCAATTGTTTTTCACCACCACCTCGTTCTGTATAAGTGCAATCATAGAGTATCCACCGCCGAAAGTGAAGATGCCGATTTTGAGGAACGTCAAGAAGATGCGGATGAGGAGCATAGGGGCAGGATTTTATTGAGGTGAGGTAGTAGATTTGTCGCTGTTGTTCAACACCTTGCCATAGACGACTCCGCCGACGATAGCGGCAAGGATAACCCAGACCGGCGAGACGCCGAGGAGCCAAATCAGCAGAGCTGCGGCGAGGGGAATCCAGCAGTTTCGCCAGTTGATTTTGGCCGATTTGGCCATTCGGAACACGGGTGCGGCGATGAGAGCGACGACCGCGGGACGCAGGCCGAGGAAGACGCGTTCGACCAGAGCGTTGTCGCGGAACTGCCGGAAGAAAACGGCCAGGAGCAGAATGAGAGCAATAGGCATCATTATGTTGCCGGCGATGGCGACGGCGACCCCCTTCCACCCTGCTTGCCGTCGTCCGATGCAAGTAGCCATATTGACGGCGAAGATGCCGGGCATAGCCTGCGACAGGGACATCAGGTCGAGGAATTCCTCGCGCGAAAGCCAGTGCCTTTTGTCGACGAATTCCCTTTCCATAATAGGGATCATAACATAGCCGCCGCCGATAGTGAAGGTGCCTATTTTCCAAAAACTTACGAACAATTTCCAAAGCATAGGATAAAGATGATAAAAAGATAAAACGGAAGAGAGGCGCCTTTATTGCCTAGAGAGAGAAAAACAAATTGCAAAAAACCGTGGCGGCGTACAGTATAAGAGAAAGAGACATCGGCCCGCCAATGGGAGGCACCCGCTCCGTCCGTTCCTATATCGTTCCTATATCGTTCTTATATCGTTCCTATATAAAAATATAAGAACGATATAGGAACGATATAGGAACGATATAGGAACGGGCGGAGGAGGTGTGTTGGGTTGGTGTCGGATTTTCAGGTGAAGGCTGTGCGCTCTAGGCGATTGGTTGTGGCTGACGGTTTGGTGGTTGGTTGTGGGCGAGGTGGGTGTCATAATAATTCTTAAATGCGGCAGGGAGGGGAAATTATTTTTTCGTAATTGGGAAAAAAGGAGTAATTTCGCGTCGCAAAAAACGAGAGAATATGATTACAAGATATTTGTTTTTCATTGTGTTTGTGGTTTTTATCGTGGTGATGCTTGCGTTGGATTTGGGCGTTTTCCACAAGAAAGACCACGTTGTGGGTATCCGCGAGGCTGCGAAATGGACGGGCATCTGGGTGCTGCTGGCGCTGGGGATGGGTGTGTTGCTTTTTTTCCACGCGGAGTGGATACACGGCATCGGGAGTATGGAGGACCTGCTGGCGTACGCGAAGAGCCAGCCTCAGCTGCTGGCGGCGCTGCAGGGTGCGGAGAGCTATGAGGCGGCGCTGGGCATCTATCGCCACGAGGTGACGGAGCAGTACCTGGCGGGCTATTTCCTGGAGGAGTCGCTGTCGATCGACAATATTTTTGTGATGATTATGATTTTTGTGAGTTTCGGCATCGATAGGCAGTACTATCACAGGGTGCTGTTCTGGGGTGTTCTGGGTGCGATCGTGATGCGTTTTGTGTTCATTTTTGCGCTTGGTGCGCTGGTGACGCGTCTGAGCTGGATTCTGGCCATTTTCGGTGTGATACTTATCTATAGCGGTGTGAAGATGTTTCGCGACAAGGGCGACGAAAATATCAAGACTGAGGACCACCCTGTGGTGCGTTTTGCGTCGAAGCATTTCCGTGTGACGTCGCAGCCGGACGGCCATAATTTCTTCACGAAGATTGACGGCAAGAACTATATGACGCCGCTTTTCCTTGTGTTGCTGGTGATTGAATTCAGCGATGTGATTTTTGCTGTGGACTCGATTCCAGCAGTTTTTTCGGTGACGACGGATCCTTATATTGTCTATTTCTCGAACATTTTCGCGATAATGGGTTTGCGTTCGCTGTTTTTCCTGCTGAGCGACATTGCGGACAAGTTCTGGCTGCTGCGCTACGGTCTGGGTGTGCTGCTGTGCTTTATCGGTCTGAAGATGATCTGCGGAGAGTTCTTTGGGTTGCACGTGAGCACTGGTGTTT
>JAFWYO010000103.1 GCA_017517715.1 Bacteroidales bacterium | reverse complement strand
TCGAGCAGCTCGATGTGGCGTCCGTCGGCACCGGTGATGACGGCGGTTTCGTTCTGAACATATATTGCGATGACGTCAGCCATTTCCAGTCCGGCATTGCCGTTGGTATATACGGCCGTGAAGGTGCAGTCTTGGGTCAGCGTGACGGTGCGGGGGTTTTCGGTGTTGCCATCGTCCCAATGCAGGAATGTGGCTATGCTGTTGTTCGGGCAGATTGCGGAGTCCTCGGCGAAGAGTGTCAGTTGTGTGCCGTAGTCGAATGTGCCATCCCACAAGGGCGTGTCGAGCAGGACGCAGCTGTTGTCCCATACCTGGAACCAGGCGTTGCCGCAGTCGCCTTGTGTGGTGACGCTGACGGTGTGCTGGTCTTTGGCGAAATGGGCTGTCAGTGTGCGGCTACTGTCGACGGCGAAGGTGTAGGGGTTGTCGGTGATGGTCTGTCCGGCGCCGTCGCTCCAGTGAGTGAAGTGCCAGTGGTCGTCGGCCGTGGCGGTGAGGGTGCAGGTCTGGCCGATGGGGAGTAGGCCGCCACCGGTAACGGTGCCGTTGCCGTCGGTAATGACCTGGATGGCAGCGACATTATTGAGGCTGCAGCCAGAGAAGCGTACGTCGGCCGCGAACTGCTTGAGCGCTTTGAATGCCGAGATG
Source organism: Bacteroidales bacterium (assembly GCA_017517715.1). GTDB lineage: Bacteria > Bacteroidota > Bacteroidia > Bacteroidales > P3 > Colimorpha. Next base: position 9,916 of record JAFWYO010000103.1, on the reverse strand, counting down.
GGGCCGCTGGGGTCGATGTCGTTGTCTTTCGAGCAGACGAGGGTGCTGTTGCGTCCGGATGTTTGCGAACAGTAGAAGTTGCCGCCCTGCATAGAGGTGTAGCCGCTGTTGTCGTCGATGGCGATGACGATGTTGGAGAAGCCGTCGTAGACAAAGGTGCTGTTGAGTTGCAGCTCGTTCCATCCTTCAGTGCAATTGATTGGGCCTTCGTAGACTTGCTGCAGCTGGCTGTAGGGGACCATTGACGAAGAGGTGGTGCCTGTGAACTCGTTGAGGTTGGTGAGCGCCATATAGACGATGACGTTGTCCTTGTAGTTGAGGGCGTTGTTGTCGGCATAGTTGAAGGCAATGCGGTCGATGTTCATAGCCTGTCCGATTTGGGAAGCGAGGTAGATGGTCTGCGAGTAGGAGTATCTGGAATGGGTGTTGAAGGGGACGGAATAGTCGACAGAGCCTGCGGTTCCGACGGTTACATTCTCGAGTTCGGCACAGGTCGAGGTGTTGAAGTATTCCCAGGGCGAATAATCGCTTTCGTCGCCATTGTTGCAGACGCTTTTGACGCGCCATAAATAGGTGGTGTTGATGTCGAGGCCGGTCAGCGTGCAAGAGGACGAGGCGACGTCGACGGTGAGGACCGGCGAGCCGAACTCGTCGATTTTATATTGTACGCGGTAGTTGGCGGAACGTCCTGACCAGCGGACTTTGACGGCATTGGCTCCGATGCTGTCGGTGCGCAGGTTTTCGGGTGTCATACAGCCTCGCAAGTCGTTGTAGGTGAAGCTTATGGTTTCGCCTGGGATGCCAATGGCGGTGATGGAAATGGTGTTGTCGGCGCTGTTGTGGTTGAGCCAGGGAAACGGGTCGGTCGATTGCGAAAACTCGGTGCGGTTGGTGTTGCCGCTGAAGAAAGCCTGTGCAGGATAGCCGTTGGTGGTGTCGTTGTTGCCTCCGGGGCGGAAGAGGTAGACTTCGTCGAAGGTGCTGATGCCGTCGAAGTTGGCATTGCCGTTGAAGCGGTCGTCGATGCGGTAGATGATGAGTCCCTTGCCGGGCAGGGTGGTCTCGAACTGTTCTGTATTGTCGCGATATTCAAGGAGATACCACTGGTTGGGGTGTGGCGAGGCGATTTTGTAGGCTATGTTGCTGTAGTCGCTGTCGCCCAGCGAATGGAGCGAGTAGGTGCCGGGAATGGTGATTTCGGGGATGGAGTCGATCCAGTTGCCGTATTTCCATTTCATATAGGCGCCCATAGTCTGCGGTGGGGTGGTGTTGCTGCACATAAGGTCCCAGCTGCCAACGCCGGTGACATTGTTGTTGACTTCGTAGCGGTAGAGGTCGGGGGCGCCGAGGGTGTGGAACATCTCGTGGCAGAAGGTGGAGGAGCTGAAATAATGCTCGCCGCTGCCTTCGAGCTGCAGGTTGAAAGTGTAGACGCGTTTGCCGTTGATATAAACGTAGCGGTCGTAGAGGGCCCATTTGTGGGGCCAGAGGAGGTCGCTCCAGCCGGTGTAGGTTCCCTTGACGACGAAGCAGATGTTGTCGACTAACCCGTCGTTGTCCATATCGAGGTCGACGGTCGTCGGCACGGGGTAGTTGGCATTGACGTAGTTGACGGCACGTTGCAGCAGTCCGAATTCGCGGCTGGCGCGCTCGCTGTCGCCATTGTAGCCCTGCGTGTTGGTCGTGGCGTCGTAGGGCATATAGTAGTTACGCGGCAGGGAGTCCTGATAGGAGACGACGCTGTTGCCGTTGGGGGTAGGGTAGTATTGCGTGGGGATGTGTATCTTGTTGTAAGAGACGGTTTTGAAATAGTTGTACATCGATGTGGCGCCAGCTGTCGAGTCGTTGAACATCGCGTTGATGGTGGAGAGCGGTGTGGCGATTTCGGTATCGTCGCTGAAGCGGACAAAGATGACTATGTTGTTGAGTGTGCCGTGGTTGCGTCCCGATGTCTTGGCGCTCGATTTTGGCTGGTACTGCTTGGGGATGTCGAAACGGTGTCCGCGCTCGAGCCATTCGGTTTTGTCGATGCCGAGATTGGGGCTGATGCCTGCCGTTGCGGGGTTGTCGATGCCGGCGATGAGGCTGGTGGCGACGATGTTCCAGCTGTCGCGACCGGTGTGGACGGTGTCGGCATAGACCCAATAGCCTGTTTGCGGGTTTCGGACGATGGTGTATCCGTTGGCGTCGTGAAGCCGGTGGTAGTATTCGTCGCCGCTGAGGAGGCAAAACAGCGTGTCGCCGTTAGGCTGGATGCGCACTGCAGGGGCGTTGTGGATAGGTGCAGCAAAGAGATTTGCGACACTGGCGAATGCCGTCAAAAAGAAGAAAAACTGCAGGGTTTTTGTATTTTTTTTTCTCATTGTATTGAAGGTATTTGTTATTGCTTGGTTTGTGTCGGATGAAAATTCGTTGAACAATAAATAACGCGCGCGCGAAAAAAATATTGTCTGAAAAATGAAAGGATGATGGTTGGGTGGGGTCGGTTTTATTCGGTTTCGTAGCCGAACTGCCGCAGGGCGGCATCGCTGTTGCGCCAGTCTTTCAGCACTTTGATCCTCAATTCCAGGTAGCATTTGCGTCCGGTGAATTCTTCGATATCCTTGCGTGCTTCGATGCCGAGTTTTTTTATCGATTTGCCCTGGTGGCCGATGAGGATGGCTTTTTGCGATTCGCGTTCGACGAAAATCACGGCCGAGATGCGGTCCAATGTGGCGCCCTCCTTATAGCTTTCGACGGCGACTTCGCAACTGTAGGGAATCTCTTTGTCGTAGAGCAGGAGTATCTTTTCGCGGACGATTTCGGAGACGAAGAATCGCATCGAGCGGTCGGTCAGCTCGTCCTTGGGGAAATAGGGCGGATTTTCGGGCAGGAGTTCCTTGATGAGGTCGAAAATCTTCGACACGTTGAATCCTTCGGTGGCCGAGCAGGGGACAACGGTGGCGCGCGGAATCTGCTCTTGCCAATAGGCTATTTTGGCTTGTATGGTGGCTTGGTCAGAGAGGTCTATCTTGTTGATAACCACTATTACGGGGATGTCCGACGAAATGACTTTCTGCATCACCTGCTGGTTTTTGAGCGTTTCGCCGACTTCGGTGACCAGCAGGAAGAGGTCGGCATCTTGGAGCGCCCCTCCGACAAAGTTCATCATCTGCTCGTGCAGTTTGTAATGGGGGTTGACTATGCCGGGTGTGTCGGTGTAAACTATCTGGAAGTCATCGCCATTGACGATGCCCATAATGCGATGCCGCGTTGTCTGCGCCTTGCTGGTTATGATGGACAGCTTTTCGCCAACGAGGGCGTTCATTAGTGTCGATTTGCCCACGTTGGGATTGCCTATGATGTTTACGAATCCTGATTTGTGCATTTTATAGGTTAGAGGTTAAAGGTTAAAGGTTAAAGGTTATAGGTTAAAGGTTAATAATTAAAAATTAAAAATTTAGGTTAAAGGTTATAGGTTATTTTTTGGGGGTGTTGGTGTTTAAGATGGTTTTCAGTTCGTCGAGGTGACGGATGGTGTAGGTCGGTTTTTGTGCGTCGGCGGGCAATGTCTGCGATGTGTAGTTGTACCACACCTGCGGTATGCCGGCCTTGATGGCGCCAAGGATGTCTACTTTATAGTCGTCGCCGATAACGAGGCATTGCTCTGGGGCCGCATTCATCTGCGACAAGGCGGCGTCGAAGAATTGCGGGTCGGGTTTCATAAAGCCCAGATTTTCGGAAAGGAAGAAGTGGTCGAAGTATTTGTCAATGCCTGCGGTGTGCATTTTGGGTAGTTGTGCTTCGGAAAAGCCGTTGGTGATCACCGCCAAACGGTAGAGCTGGCGCTGTTCATAGAGCCATTGCAGCAGTTGGCGGGCTCCAGGCATCAGGCCTGTTTGTCGGGTGCCTTCTTGAACGTAGTAGTCGCTCATCTGTTGCGACAAGCGTATGATTTCTATTGAATTAGGGTCGCGTCCGAAAGCCTCCAGCGTGAATGAAAAACGACGAATGGCAAGCAGTTCTTTGGTGATTGTCCCATTGCGATAGGCCTCCCACAGGGCGTCGTTGATTGTGCGGTAGCGTTCGTGAAAAGTCTCGAATCCAACGCCACACAGTTTCTGCAGTTCAAACCGCTCGAACATAGATCGATAAGTCCGTTCGGCATTGCCGTCGAAGTCCCACAAGGTGCGGTCCAGGTCGAAAAGCAGATACTGCATAGGTTATGATATATATTATGTATTATAATATTATAAAGAGAGTCGCGATGCTGTTTCGTCGCGACTCTCTATTGTCATTCCGAAAAGAATTATTCGGCGGCAGCTTCGGTGTCGTCGGCAGTAGCCGATGCACGGGTGCTGTTGACGACAAGCACTTCGCTGCTCTTGGGGTTGAGGATTTGGAAGTTTTCGGCGGGGATGTCCTGAACCTTTACGCGCTGAGCGACATCGAGTTTGGTGATGTCGACGAGGATTTCGCTAGGCATATTGGCGGGCAGAGCCTTGACGTTGAGTCTTTTTTGCTTGTATGCCAGTTTGCCACCCTTCATAACACCTACGGAAGTGCCGGTGGTGTGGACGGGGATGGACATAACGATGGGTTTATCGTCGCTGAGTTCATAGAAGTCGGCGTGATAAACGATGTCGGTTACGGGATGGAAATCGATGTCTTTCATCATAGCACTGTGCTTGGTGCCGTTGATTTCAATTTCCACAAAGCAAGGTTCGGGGTTGAAGATGATGCGGTCGAAGGCGGTCTGAGCAACACTGAAGGTGATTTGCTCTTTTTTGCCGTACATTACGCAAGGCACTTTAGCGTCGCGACGCAGAGCCTTAGCATCTTTTTTCCCTACGTGCTCACGCAGAGCACCGCTCATTGATACTACTCTCATTGTTTTTTAGATTTAAAATGGTTTATAATAAATGAATTAAAAAAAGGCGAATTAATTTAATTAATGCTCGATACGATGGATGATACCTTTGTGGTGGATTGTCGTTTCGTAGAGGTTGTCGAGCGACTCGAAGGTGGTGACGCGACGGATGGCTTCAGCGAAAAGCCAGTCGCACGACAGAACGCGTATTTTGGACGATTCGCGTTTCAGCGGGATGGTGTCGCTGACGACAAGTTCCTCGAGTTCCGAGTTCTCGATTTTCTCGATGGCGTTGCCCGAAAGGACGGGGTGGGTAATCATAGCGCGGACACTCTTGGCACCGTTGGCCTTGATGATGCCGGCGGCCTTGCAAATGGTTGAGCCAGTGTCGATAAGGTCGTCGAGCAGAATGACGTGCTTGCCTTCCACTTCGCCAATGAGGCGCATCTCGCCAATCTCGTTGGGTTTGTTACGGTGCTTGTAGCAAATGACGAAGCTGTTGTTCAGCGTCTTGGCATACATACCGGCGCGTTTGCTGCCACCCATATCGGGCGAGGCAAACATAACGTCCTCGATGTCGAATTTTTCGCGGATATAAGGCATAAACAGCGACGAGCCATAGAGATGGTCGACAGGGATGTTAAAGAAGCCCTGGATCTGGTCGGCGTGAAGGTCCATCGTGATAAGGCGGTCGACGCCGGCAGCGACAAGCATATCGGCAATCAGGCGCGAGGCGATGGGGACGTGCGGCTTGTCCTTGCGGTCCTGACGTGCGAAACCATAATAAGGTATCACGGCAACAATCTTGCCTGCTGATGCGCGCTTGGCGGCATCAACCATCATCAGTAGCTCAAACAGGTTGTCGGTCGGAGGTGTTGTGGATTGGATGATAAACACCGTGCCGCCGCGGATGGTTTCTTCAAAAGAAGGTTGGAATTCGCCGTCGGCATACTGGAATACGGTCGAGTTGCCCAGAGGAATTCCGTAAATTTCGGCTACACGGCGAGCCAGGTCGGCGGTGGCTCTGCCTGCGAAAATGAATACTTTATCAGAGGTTTGCATCACTTTTTATGGTTTATTAATGGACTGCAAAAATACAACATTTTTTTTGATTGTAGCAAAAATGTGTAAAAAAAATTTGCCAGTATCAAAAAAGTGTGTAATTTTGCACTTGAAAACGAAAGGCAAGAAAGTTGGTTTTTGTTGTTTAAAATAAACAAATTCAGCGGAAAACGCCAATGTCGATTCTAGCCCCAGTTTTCAAAAAAAAATGCCCTGGTGGTGGAATGGTAGACACGGTAGACTCAAAATCTGCTGCTCGCAAGGGCGTGAGGGTTCAAGTCCCTCCCGGGGTACAAAACGGTGGTCATTTGGCCACCTTTTTTATTGCTATAAATTCAAAGAATATCAGCAACTTACACATACTTACAGCACTTTGCGTTTCTTCCGTTATTTGCCATTATTTTGCGTTTTTCCCTCAAATTTTCCCCCAAATTTCCCCCAAAAATCAAAAATAAAACGTACCTTTGCAAAAACAATATAAGACAACATAATAATATATGGCAAAGAGTAAGAGTGTTTTAATTAGCGGAAATCCATACGTGGAGATGCGAGAAGCCAAAGGTGACAGGCTCACGCTCCGCCTTGTCTACAACCTTGGCACCACCGCCGACTTTGATGACGAGGGCAACAAGACCTACCGCAAGCAGCGCAAGACCGAGAAGATGGAGTTGTGGCTGTGGAACAAAAAGCACCTGTCGCCGACCGAGGCGGAACACAACCGCCAGGCGAAAGAGACCGCACGGCTGGTCAGAGAGGAGAGGGAACGCGAGTTCCGCACCAAGACCCACGGCTACGTCTTTGCTGCCGACAGGGCGAAGATTGACTTCTACGAATGGGCGGAGGACTACATCGCCGAATACGACAAAGCCGACAAGAGAGTGGTGCAGCTGGCTCTGAAACGCTTTCGGGAGTTCGTCAAAGGCACACGGCGGTACGCCCTCTTCTCGCAGCGCATCACCCCCGACCAACTCACCCCTGCCCTCATCGAGGACTTTGTGACAAGACTGGAAAAAGACTGTGTCGGAGAGGGGGCGCACACCCTGTACAAACGGTTCAAGAAAATGGTGACCGCAGCCACCAAGAAAGGCGTGTTCGTAGAGAACCCCTGTGACGGCATCGTGGCACACGTCGAGGACGCTGACAGGCTGAAAAAGGATGTGCTGACAGCCGAGGAGATTACCAGGCTGCTGCAATGCCGCTTCGACCGACAGAGCGAGGACGTGCGCCGAGCGTTCATCCTCTCCCTCTTCACGGGGCTGCGGTACTGCGACGTGAAAGAGCTGCGGTACCGCAACATCAACTACGAGGAGCAGACCCTCACCTTCCAGCAGCAGAAGACCAGGCGCACAAACACCGTGCCTCTGCGCTCTGATCTGCTGGCGATGATTGGCGACGGCGAGCCGGACACACTCATTTTCCACCTGCCCAGCCCCACGGCCTGTAACAAGGCTCTGCAGCATTGGGTGAGCCGTGCCGGAATAAACAAGCACATCACGTGGCATTGCGCCCGACACTCCTTTGGCGCCAACACGTACTACAACCTCAAAGACCTGCGGGCGACCTCGGAGCTGCTGGGCCACGCCGACACCAAGGTCACGCAGATTTACACCAAGGTATTTGACGACCGAAAGCGTGAACTCGTCAACAGCCTGCCGAGCATCGAAGAATAAAGCAGAATAAAGCCCGCCACAATGAGCGAGTGACGGGCTACCAGCAATGATAAGAGAAAGGTTTGGAATTAGAGCCAGTTGAGGTTTGAGTAGAACACGCCCTGCCGCTCGTACCATTGTCCGAGCATTCTGATGTCGTCGCCGTGCATAAAGATGAAACGGGACGAGCCACGCACCTGCTCAACGTACCGCCATAGGTCGGGGTCGTGGAAACCGATTCGGCTGCTGTCAAGGGCACCAAGGAAGCCCTCTCTGAAGAAAATCTCGCTGTCGGTCATATCGTCGTGGGAGGGGATGGGCAGAACGCCGTTGTGGGCGAACCAGATGTCGGTGGCTGTGTCGTGGAACGGGTGACAGTTCTTTTCGCTTATAGAGCCGTGGGTGGCAAGGCGGAAGTGGATGATACACGCTGCGTCCGTGTGCCTCTGCTTGACGGCTTGCAGGAAGCAGGAGAGGTCGAGTGTCTTGAGGTTGTTGCCGTCAGCGTCCACAAATCCGATGCCGTGGGGGTTGGCTCGGTGAATGGCTTTCAATGTCGTAATGGGTGGCGTTTTCACGCCCGATGGTATGTATAAAATGCAGCACATAATTCTTTTGTCGTTTTGGTGGGTTGGTGTTATTGGTCGAGTCGTCTGTCGTCGCTGATGCATTCCGAAAGAATAATCGCTATGTTATTGCAGACGGTTAAAATGTCGTTTTCAGTGTCTGTGGTAATTGAGCTTCTTTCGTAAATATCTGAAAATTCAGCAAAACGGCTGTTCAGCTCTTCTGCTATTTTGCACAGTACAATTGCGTCTTGTGTGCGTTTAGAGATTTTGGGTGTGAATGTCTTTGCCATATCGTTATTGATTTTTATGGGTTCTGTTATTTGGTTGCGTTGTCATGTGCCGTGCCGATGCAGACCCGATTAGAGGGCTGCAAGGGCTTGGGAACGGCTCTTGAAGTATGCCTTTTCGTCGGCGGTCAGAAACTCTATGTCGTCTATTGTGGCCACGTCGGCGGTCAGTCGGTTGTCGGCAGACCAATGTACGAGTTTGATGCAGAAACGCGCCCACGCTGCTATCTTCTCGTAGTTGGTGCTGCCCTGATGCTGGCGGAACTCTATGGTGTGATGGGCTGCCCACGCACGGCTGTTGATTTTGAAGTAGCGGCTGTCCATTGAACGTTGCACGTCAGCAATGGTGGTGGCGGTGGCCAGTCCGTCGGCGTTGCCGTGCAGGGACTTGCAGTAGGTGTTGCCGTAGCGTCGGCTCTGTGCTATAAATGTATTGATGACGTTTTCAAGGTGGTAGTAGTTGGCGAAGACGTTGCAGTACTGCCTTTCGCTGATGTTGCCGCCAACGTGTACGTGCAGACCTGTCGAGCGGTTCACCCTTGCGCCCGATTCGTTGAGTATGGCGCAGCACTCTTTAAGGCTGCTGAAGCCCTGCTCTGTGTTGCCCAATATGGGCGAAACACATTCGCAAGGGTCGTTGCCGCTGATTGAGCAGTCAGAAACAAGTTTGTAGTGTCCCCTATGGTCGGTGTGGTTGTAGCCCTCGTGCCGGAAGTCCATACCGTGACGGCTGGCGATGGTGCCGATTGTGGCTGGTCGTGCGTTGTAGCACTCTATTTCCACGCCGAAGGTGTACGAGGCGAGGAGCTGCTGCCTTGCCCGGTCGGCGGCTTGGGCTTTCAGTCCCTGCCGTGCCACCATCCGCTCGGTGAAGAAGAGGGTGTTGATGTCGTTCTCGGTCAGTCCGATTTTGAGGAGTTTCTGCCGCTTTTCGGCTTTCGTGGCTTTCTCTTTCATTATGGCTTGCGCCTGTTCTCTTATGGTACTCATTGCTGGGTGTGCTTTTGTGGTTATTGATTGGTTATGCCATCGAGTAAGCTAGAGTGGATGTTTACAAGTTCATCCTCTTGGTCGAGGACAGCCGAAAAGCCGACAAAATCCTGCACTTCTTTGACGAGGCTGCTGCCCGCCTCTTCAAGGTCGTGGAAGTTGGCTTCGAGCTTGCCATCTTCATCCTCTTTTTGGAATGTGCCGACAAATTCAAGTATGTCGCTGAACACGCAGAACACTCGGCGGTAGAGTTCAATCGCAGCCTTGGTGCGGTTCGACAGATTGGTGGTTGCCGTTGCGGTCTGTTGTGCCGCTGTGGTGTTGGTCTTGTTGCTCATCTTTTTTGTGTTTTATGGGTTAAACAATGCTGATTAGGTTTGCTTTCTTGAAACACCGCCAGTCCTGCCTCTCGCTGTCGTAGTAGGTCTGCACGGTGTCGTTTTTCTGCCGTGGGTTGCCGTCGCTGGTGGGCGGTATCAACGCCACGGAAAGTGTGCCGTATGCCTCTCT
>JAFWYO010000102.1 GCA_017517715.1 Bacteroidales bacterium | reverse complement strand
GTCGTCGTCGATGTCGCACCACTGGCGGAAGAGTTTCTGGTTCATCTGCGCATTGCAATGGATACCCTTGTAACCCTTGTAGCGTTCCTCCTGTATTTTGCGTGCTGCCAAAACGCGTTGGCGGATGACGGCGCTGGGTTCGCCGAGCTTTTTTTCCGCCAGAGCCGAGTGGGGCAGGGGCGTCACCTCGATGTGGAGATCGATGCGGTCCAGCAGCGGTCCGCTGATTTTGTTGAGGTATTTGCTTACCGCGCCGGGGCTGCAAGTGCATTCGATGGTTGGGTGGTTGTAGTAGCCGCAGGGGCAGGGGTTCATAGCGGCCACGAGCATAAACGAAGCGGGGTATTCGGTGGTCATCTTGGCGCGGCTGATGGTGACGCGCCGCTCTTCGATAGGTTGTCGCAGCACTTCGAGGACGCTGCGCTTGAATTCGGGCAGTTCGTCGAGGAAGAGCACCCCGTTGTGTGCCAGGCTGATTTCGCCGGGTTGAGGCGAAGCGCCACCGCCAACCAGAGCCACGTCGCTCACGGTGTGGTGCGGAGCCCTGAAGGGGCGGACAGCGATGAGGGTGTCTTCGCTGCGCATCTTGCCGGCGACGCTATGGATTTGCGTTGTTTCGAGCGACTCTTCGAGGCTGAGCGGAGGTAGGATGGAAGGCAGACGTTTGGCAAGCATTGTTTTGCCCGAACCCGGAGGACCGATGAGGATGACGTTGTGACCGCCGGCGGCGGCGATTTCGAGCGCGCGTTTTATGCCCTCCTGTCCTTTGACGTCGGCGAAGTCGAACTCGTACTGGTCCAGGCTGTGCGCGAACTCGGCGCGAGTGTCGACCACCGTAGGTTCGATTGTGGCCGTACCGTTCAGATGGTCAATGACCTGCTTGATGTTTTCGGCGCCATAGACTTCGAGGTTGTTCACTATTGCCGCCTCGCGTGCGTTGCTTTTAGGCAGGATGATGCCTTTGAATTTCTGCCTGCGAGCTTCGATGGCCATAGGCAGAGCGCCTTTGATGGGGCGGAGGCTGCCGTCGAGCGACAATTCGCCCATAATGACGTATTTGTCCAGTTCCGCGTGTTGCATCTGTCCGTCGGCGGCCATTATGGCGATGGCCAGCGGCAGGTCGTAGGCGGCGCCCTCCTTGCGGATGTCGGCTGGGGCCATATTGATCACCACGCGCCGTTGCGGGATGTGGTGTCCGATTTGCGTCAAAGCCGAGTGGATACGTTGCTGGCTTTCCTTGACGGCGCTGTCGGGCAGGCCGACGAGGAGGAAGTTGACGCCGATTTCGACGCTGACTTCGATGGTGATGGTTATGGCGCTGATGCCGATGATGGCAGAGCCGAAAGACTTGACAAGCATAGTTTTATAATTGTTCTATTGTTGAGTGCGAACCGGTGCTTTAGCCGATTCGGCGGGTTTGTTGACAATTCTGGCCTTGAGCGGATTATTGCTGGTCGGGTCGGGAGCTGCGGTGTCCGGGTTGTTGGCGCGGTAGATGCTGTCGGCCAGGTGTCGCTGCGATTCCTGCTGTTGGTAGTAGGCTTTCAGTTTTCTGACCACGCTGTTGTAGATGCTGTCGAGCAGCTGCGGATGGCGCAGGTAGTAGTTCATCGTGCTGTCGTACTGCTGTTTAGAGATGCCGTATTTGTTGTAGAGCGAGTCGTAAGCGGCGTCGACAAGAGGCTGTAGCGAGTCGCGGTTGTTGGCGGCGATGGCGGTGCTGTAGCTGTCGATGATGTGCGCTTCGGCGAGGAAGTCTGAAAAAGTGGCGGTATCGACGACGAAGTCCGAAACGTCCGAGTAGCGGCAGCCGGCAGTTGTTGCCAATAGGCACAATGCCAATGAGATATATAAAATAGTAGTTTTTTTCATCGTTTGCAAATATACAAAAAATTTTTTTGATTTCAATTCAGTCGCGCAATAAAAAAAGCAGATTGTGGGCAGTCAAGGGTCGCCACCCGCTCCGCCCGTTCCTATATCGTTCCTATATCGTTCTTATATCGTTCTTATATTTTTATATAGGAACGATATAAGAACGATATAGGAACGATATAGGAACGGCCCTACCGGGTGGCTGTGGAAGGGGGCCGGGGAATATGGTGTGTGGGGGTGTGGGTTGTGAGTGGTTTTATGGGGATAAGAAAAAGGAAACCGTTGTTGGTTTCCTTTGTTGGTGGGAGTTATTGGATTCGAACCAATGACCCCTTGCTTGTAAGGCAAGTGCTCTGAACCAGCTGAGCTAAACTCCCATTTTTTTTTCTGGTGAAAGAGGTTGCAAAAGTACTAACTTTTTGGGAACTGGCAAAAAAAAAGTGAATCTTTTTGCTAAATAGCTGTCGATTAGGATGGTGTGAAACAGTGTTGCGACGGTTTGCCGGGCGCGGAGGGGCGTGTCAGAGGTTGGCGATCTGCAATTTTACGAAGTTTTTGTATGGTCCGTCTTGCGCCATCAGCTGCGTGTGGGTGCCGGTCTGGAGGATGTGTCCGTGGTCGATGACGATGATGGTGTCGGCGTTTTGGATTGTGGAGAGCCGGTGTGCGATGACGATGGAGGTGCGTCCCTGCATCAGCTGGTCGATGGCTTGCTGGACGGCCTGCTGCGACTGGCTGTCGAGCGCGGAGGTGGCTTCGTCGAGGATGAGGATTGGCGGGTTGCGGAGGATGGCGCGAGCTATGCTGATGCGCTGCCGCTGTCCGCCGCTGAGGGCGCTGCCGTGGTCGCCGACGGGTGTGTTGTAGCCGTCGGGCAGCTGACGGATGAAGTCGTCGGCGAAGGCCAGTTGGGCTGCGTGGCGGATCTGGTCGAGGCTGACGCCTTCGAGTCCGAAGGCGATGTTGTTGGCGACGGTGTCGTTGAAGAGGATGCAGTTTTGGGAGACGACGCCGATGTTGCGTCGCAAGGAGTTGATGTCGAGGTCTTTGATGGGTGTGCCGTCGATGGTGATTTGTCCTTCGGTGGGGTCGTAGAAGCGCGGCAGGAGGTCGACGAGAGTGGTTTTGCCAGCGCCTGAGGGTCCGACGATGGCCACTTTGCGTCCTTTGGGGATGGTGAGGCTGATGTGGTCGAGGACTGGGACCGGGTGCCCGTCGGGGCTGTCGTAGGCGAAGGAGACGTCGCGGTATTCGATACGGTCGTTGAAGCCCTGTAGCGTTATGGCGTCGGGTTTTTGGACGATGCGTTCGTCGGCGTCGAGGATCTGGAAGATGCGTGCTGCCGATGCGCTGCCTTTCTGGAGGCTGCTGTAGGCTTTGACGATGGCCTGGACGGGTGGTATGAGTCGTGCGAAGATGATGACGAAGAGGATGAAGACCGAGGCTTGGAGCTGTCCGTCGAGGACGGCGTTGCCGCCGAGGACGAGGATGAAGGCGAGTCCGAGAGTGCCGAGGACTTCGGAGAGGGGGCTGGCGGCTTCGCGACGACGGGCGACGCGTAGCATACGGAGACTGAAGCTGTCGTTGACGTGGCTGAAGGCTTGCTGCCGCCACTGTTGGCGGCGGTAGGCTTTGACGACTTCGAGGTTGTCGAGCGTCTCTTTGTAGGACGACATCATTTCGCCCATTTTCTGCTGTCCTTTGACGGAGTTGCGCTTGAGGCTGCGTCCGATGCGGCCGATGAGGAAGACGGCAGGGGGTAGGATGACGAGGAAGAGGAGGAAGAGGCGGGGGCTGATGAAGAGGAGGGTGGCGGCGAAGACGATGATGTTGACGGGGTCTTTGACGAGCGACTGGAGGGTGCTGACGATGCTCCATTCGATGTCGGCGAGGTCGGCAGACATACGGCTGATGATGTCGCCTTTGCGCTGTCCGGCGAAGAAGGAGATGGGGAGGATGGTGATGTGGTGGTAGATGTCGTTGCGCAGCCGCTGCAGGACGCCGTTGCGAATGGGGCTGAGGAAGTAGAGTGCCAGGTAGCGTGTGAGGTCGTAGAGCAGGACGCAGGCAAGGTAGGCTCCGGCGAAGGTGAGGAGGCTGGTCCAGATGCCGGCGGACTCCTTGAAGAGGTAGAGGTGGTAGAGGGCCCACTGAGTGAGGTCGGTCTGGTTGAAGGCGAATGCCGGCTCGGTGGCGGGAGGCTGGCTGAGTCCGAAGAATAGTTCGATGACGGGTACGAGGAGGATGAAGGAGAGGAGGTTGAATAGTACGGAGAGGAGGTTGAAGACAATATTCAAGGCTATCTCCTTGGGATAGAAGCGAAGATAGCGGAGGATGCGAAAGACGCTGGAGTTGAGAATTGAAAATTTCATTTAATGCGTTATTGCGTTAGTGTGTTAGTGGCTGTGCGACACACCCCGCCCTGCGGGCGCCCCTCTCCGAGAGGGGATGTGGCTGACGCGTTCGTTTCACTATTCACTGGTCACTTGTCACTATTCACTATTTAAATATCTGTGATTACGATTTGTGGTCGGGCGAGGGAGGGGTTGGCTTTGTATTCGAGGCGTTCGGGGCGGAGTTGGAGAGAGAGGAGGTAGTCGTGGATGGCTTTGGCCTGGTCCAGTTGGGTGGCTTCGATGCGGATGTGCATACGCGGATGCTGGAGTAGGTATTGCTGGTAGGCGTCGAGTATGGGAGATGCTTTGGCGGGTAGGTCGCTGATCTGCTTTTTGTCGAGGGGCAATGTGTAGCGGTAGAGCAGTTTGGCGGCTTGTAGGGCGCAGTCGGAGGCGTTGAGGTCGCGCTGCAGCTGACGGGCATTGCCGACGGCGACGCGAGGCAGATGGCCTTCGGCGCTGAGGATGACGATGTTCTCGTCTTTGGCGGAGAGGGCCAGCGCGAAGCGTCCGTCGTTTTGGTCGACGATGTAGTGCTCGGTGTCGGTCTTGTGTCGGATGACGTTGACGGAGCCTTGCAGAGGATGGCCTTGTATGTCGCGCAGGGTGCCTTTGACGATGGCCATTTCTTCGGGCTGGGCGTCGGGATAGAGTTCGAAGGAGAAGATGTCGGTGCCGCCGATGCCGGTCCATTCGGTGGATTTGCCAGCGAAGTAGCCGTGCTTGCCGTCGGTGGTGACGCCGAAGCAGATGTCGTCGTCTTCGGTGTTGATGGGCAGTCCGAGGTTGGTGGGCCGCTGCAGGTAGGTGTCGGTGATGTCGATGAAATACATATCGTAGCCGCCAAACCCTTGCCATCCGTTGGAGGCGAAATAGAGCGTTTTGCCGTCGGGGTGGATGAAGGGGCACTTTTCGTTGCCGGGGGTGTTGATGGCTGGTCCGAGGTTTTCGGCCCTGCTCCAGTCGCCGTTGTCCAGTCGGCGGCAGCGCCAGATGTCGGTGCCGCCCTGTCCGCCGCTGCGGTTGGAGGCGAAGTAGAGGTACTGTCCGTCGGGCGTTATGGAGGGCTGCGATTCCCAGGAGCGTTCGCCGTTGACGTTTCGTCCGGCGTTCTGAATGGTCTGCCAGACGCCGTTGAGGCGCTGACAGTAGTAAATATCGCAGTTGTCGTAGCCCTTTTGGTTTTGCATCACGGAATAGAAGAGCGTGTTGTTGTCGGCCGTCATCGTTACGCTGCCCTCGTTGCCTAGCACGTTGAAGGGAGGCGGGAGCGGTTCGGCGCGGGCGAAGGCGGTGTCCTTCCAGCGGCAGGAGAAGAGCTGCAGCACCTTGTCGTCGTTTTCCTTTTTGTAGATGGTTTTCTGCCGTGAGGCCGACACGGAGCGGAGGAAGTAGATTTCGCTGCCGTCGGGCGAGATGTAGGGCAGGTATTCGTCGCTGCGCGACGAGGCGCCGTTAAGGACGGTGGGGAAGAAAGGCACCTGGTTGAGTTGCGCTTGCGCGAGGAATTCGGACCAGTAGAGATAGGTGGAGGCCTCCTCGTAGACGGCGTCGTAGTCGGGGTTGGGCTGCTGGTTGGTGATGTCGAAGTAGCGGTTGAGCTGTCGGACGGCCTCGTCGTAGTTCTTGTAGGAGTATTCCACCACGCCCATATAGTAGTAGGCCAGCGCGTTAGAGTAGTCGGGGCAGTATTTGAACAGTTTGTTGAAATGGTTGCGGACAGAAGCCGGCCGTTCGCCTGTTTTGACGGCGCTGACGCCCATATAGAAGTAGGGGTCGGCAGCGGTGCGGTTGTGTTGCGACACCTTTCGCATCAGCGAGAGGCATTGCTGGTAGCGTTTGTTGTTGTAGGCCTCGATGCCCTTGTCGAAGTCGCTGCGGTCGCTGCCGCTGAAGTGCGGGTGACAGTTGTCGCCCTGAGCTGTCGCAAAAAGTGGCAGCAGAGACATCAGCAGAAGCAGGAGGCGTTTCATTGTCAGGCGATTATAGTTTAGAAGGGTCGATTTCGAAATGAGCGTCGGGGCCGTTGCAGGGGTTGGCGCAGGCGATGGCACAGTCGGCGCAGGAGGTCAGTTCGCCGTGGAGGCGTTTCTTGACCATATCGCCGACGGCGTCGCGCAGCGACGGGATGTCGATATTGCGTATGACTTCGTCGCAGAAGGCGTAGCTGAGCATCGTTATGGCGGTGCGCTGGCTGATGCCGCGGGTCATCAGGTAGAACATAGCCTGTTCGTCGAGTTGTCCGATGGTGCTTCCGTGCGAGCATTTGACGTCGTCGTTGTAGATTTCGAGGAAGGGTCGGGTGTCGACGTGCGCTTTGTCGGTGAGGAGGATGTTGCGGTTGGTCTGATAGGCTTCGGTTTTGACGGCGCCGTCCTGGACGAGGACGTGTCCGTTGAAACGGGCGCGGGCCGAGTCGTCGACGATGCCTTTGTAGAGTTCGCGGCTGTGGCAGTGGGGTTTGGCGTGTTCGACGAAGATGTAGTTGTCGCATTCCTGTTCGCGGTCGATGAGGTAGAGCCCGTCGGCTTCCAGGTGGCAGCCTTTGCCTTGCATACGCACGACGATATTATTGCGGACGTGTCCGCCGCCCAGTGTGACGGTGCTCATTGTCAGCTGCGCGTCGTCGTGCATAGCTATCTGGAACTCAGTTATATGACTGGCTGGGGTGTTGGGACCCTGGAGGCGATAGAGTTTCAGGCTGGCACCGGGGGCGATGCTGACGGCCAGGTTCTCGATGTCGGGGAGGATGCGGTAGCCGTTGTCTTCGTGCAGCATAAACAGGGGAGCGTCGTTGGGGTTGCAAAGCACCAGGCAGGTGTCAGCCTGGATGTCGAGTTGCTGCTGTGCTGCAGTGCACTGCCAGCTGTCGGTCCACACGTCGGGCAAGATGTCTTTCCTAATCATTGTGCCAGTTCCTCCTTAATCCACTCGTAACCTTTTTTCTCGAGTTCCAGAGCCAGTTCTTTGGGACCGGTTTTCACGATGCGTCCTTCGAAGAGGACGTGGACGAAATCGGGGACGATATAGTCGAGCAGGCGCTGGTAGTGCGTGATGACGACGATGGCGTTTTCGGGGCTTCGCAGCTGGTTGACGCCGCTGGCGACGATACGCAGGGCGTCGATGTCGAGTCCGGAGTCGGTTTCGTCGAGGATGGAGAGGGTGGGGTTGAGCATAGCCATCTGAAAGATTTCGTTTTTCTTTTTCTCGCCGCCGCTAAAACCCTCGTTGACAGAGCGGTTGGCCAGGTTAGTGGTCATTTCGACGACTTTTTTCTTTTCTTCCATCAGTTTGAGGAACTGGGCGCCGCTCAGCGGGTCGAGACCGCGGTATTTGCGCTGCTCGTTGATGGCCGTGCGCATAAAGTTGGTGATGGTGACGCCGGGTATTTCGACGGGGTATTGGAACCCGAGGAAAATGCCCTCGTTGGCGCGAACGTCGACGGGGAGGTCGAGGATGTTTTTGCCGTTGTAGATCACTTCGCCTTCGGTGACAGTATATTTGGGGTTGCCGGCGATGATGCCGGCCAAAGTGCTTTTGCCGTTGCCGTTAGGTCCCATAATGGAATGGACTTCGCCCTTGTTGATTTCGAGGTTTACCCCCTTCAATATTTCGCGATCGCCGATCGAGGCGTGCAAATTGCGTATGGATAAGAGTGACATATTTTATGTAGCTTGTTGATTATACAATAATTATACGGTTTGTCCTGTGGGGGACAAACAAACAAAGATACGAATTTTTTTTGAGGTCAAAAATTTTTTTTTGCTTCAACAATTTTAGATGAAAAAGTGCGTTTGCAAAAGAATCGGAGCGGGACGAAAAAATATGCGTTGCGTGTTGTTTTTTTATGTAAATTTGCAAAATGTACAAGATGCGGCTGGGAGAAGCTTATTAGTTGATTTAAAAGCAGATAAATACACTTTGATATGAATGCACCTATAGTTACACTTACGACCGACTGGGGGGAGCGTGATTATTTTGCGGCGATGGTGAAAGGGCGGCTGATGTCGGCAATACCGGACGTCAGGATCGTGGACCTGAGCCATAGCCAGCAGTGGAACGATTCGGCAGCCACTATTGGCATTATGCGCTATGGATTTGCCTCGTTTCCAGAGGGTACGGTTCATATTGTGGATGTTGGGTGCGACAGTCAGCAGGCTGACGGCCGTCCTGCTGTGGGCATTGCGCCGCCGCTGCTGCTGCGCTATCGCGGACAATATATAATATGTGGCAACCGCAGGCTGTTGGAGCTGTCGATCGACGCGCCGTGCGATGAGGTTGTGGAGCTGCCGTTGCCCGACACGATGCGGTTTTTCACGTTTCTGGCCTACGATTTGTACTGCGATGTGGTCTGCAAGCTGGTTGCGGGTAGCCCTATAGGCGAAATCGGTGTCCCGTGCGAGCCGTTGCGCCGACGGATGCAGTTGCAGGCCCATTCGGACGGCGACAATCTGGAGGCGATGGTGGTGGGCATAGACAGCTATGGCAATGCCAGTTTGAACCTTATGTATGATGATTTTGAGGCGATTCGTGCCGGTCGCCGGTTCCGTGTCAAGATAGAATGGCGCATCGGCAGCAGCGACCGCTACGAGGACATTTCGGGGATATGCCGTCATTATAACGATGTGAGGATGGGCAATATCCTGTTGACCGTTTCGTCGTCGGGACGATTGCAGATAGCCATCAATCGTGGCTCGGCGGCGCAGCTGATAGGGTTGGGATACGCTTCGAAATGCTATTTCAAGTTTGAGTAACAGTCTGCAGAGGTGAGGCAAGTGAAGCCGATCGTAGCCCGTCTGCGAAGGGGCTGCGACTGGCAGGCACCTGCTCCGCCATTTCCTATATATTTCCTATATAT
>JAFWYO010000101.1 GCA_017517715.1 Bacteroidales bacterium | reverse complement strand
AACATAATAATTATCAGCAATTCGCTCGCGATGCGAGCGGAAAATCTACAAGATTTACAAGATTTCGCTTGCTCAGCGAGCAGGTGGTTTAGAACGCGAATTGCCGGAAATTTTGGCTGATGGTTAATGGTTGAAAATCAATTTATTTGCGATGATGGTCACTAATATTAGTGAGCGGTTTGTCTTATTTTGGCTATATTTCGTTAGTGGCCAATATATGATTCGTTTGTAATTTTGCATTCAGAAAAAGACAGAAAATCATTCACCATTTCATTGGTAAATAATTGGTTGTTATTTAGTTTTATGGATTAATAATGGAAACAGGCATCCTGGGAAAGGCTGCCTGTTTTTTTATCCCGAATCGGTCATCCGGATTTATCCCCCTAGCGTCCAATTTTTTAATGGGGGCTCCGAGCCTGCCTCGAAGCCCACCCGCTCCGCCATTTCCTATATATTTCTTATATATATCCTATATATATCTTATATCAAATTATAAGAACGATATAAGATATATATAGGATATATATAGGAAATGGCGGAGCAGGTCCAGTCCGAATGCCATCCAAGGGGCGGCAGGAGCTGTCGTTGCGGGAGAGGCATTATTTCGTCATATCGTTATTTCGAGATTTCGTTATAACGACATTTCGATATAACGTTATAACGAAACATCGTAATAACGGGGGCAAAAAAAGGGCGCCTTTTGGGGCGCCCTTTATATCCCAAATGGGATGATTTTACTTGACTACAAGTTTCTTGACCATATTGGTGCTTTCACCGCTGATGCGGACGAAGTAGGCGCCCTGGGCCAGGCCAGAGACCTCCATCGTCTTGGTGCAGTCGCCTTCGCAGCTCATCGAGTCGCTCATCACGACGCGGCCGTTCATATCAACGATGGTTATCGTCACCTCGCCGTTGACTCCGCTCAGGGCGATGGTCGTGGCGCTGGTGGTCGGGTTCGGGTAGATGCTCAGGCTCGTGCCTTCGGCGGTGCTGATGCCTTCGCCGGCAGGAGTGCTGAACTGCGCTGCCTCTGACCAGTTGCTCTGGACGCCGGTGCCGCACAGGGCGCGGACATAGACGTCATAGTTGCTCTCGGGGTTGAGGCCCGTGAGGTTGGCGCTGGCAGCGGTGACGGTGACGAACTCGCCGTCGCCGGTCTGGAATCCGCGGGGACCGTAGTTCACCTCGTAGCTGGTAGCCTCGGTGGCGTTCCAGGTGACGGTGGCCGTGGTGGCGCTGGTGGCATTGGCAACCACGCCGGTGACAACGGCACAGGTTCTGGTGGTGAAGCTGATGGTGTCGCCGTATTCAGACTCGGCAGCACCGCCGCCGCAGACAGCCTTGATGGCAGCGTTGTAGGTGGTATTCTGGGTCAGGCCTGTAGCGGTGTAGGGATTGGCGGTAACGTCGAATTCCTGATCGAAGGCGCTGTTCCAGATGTGGAGAGTCCAAGCGGTCTCTTCGCCGACGGCGGTCCAGCTGAAGGAAGCGTTGTTGTAGGACGGCTCTGCCTGCAGGTCGGTCGGCACGAGGCAGGGCAGTTCGGCAGTGGTGAAGGTCACGACAGCCCATTCGGAGATGAGCACGCTGTCGCAGAGGGCGCGGACGCGTGCCTGATAGGTGGTGTTGGGCGTCAGTCCACTGAAGTTGTAGGAGTTGCCGTTGACGGCGATGTTGTCGGCGTCGTTGAAGGCAGCATCGGTAGCGAGCTTGATGCCGACTTCATAGTCGGTGGCCGTACCGCTCCAGTAGATGCTGGCATTGTCGTATTCGGGTGTGCCTGCGTTGGCGGTGGGCGTTGCGCAGTAGAGACCCGACGAGATCACCTCGACGTTGTCGATGCAGACGCTGTAGAACGAGGAGTTGTAGACCCACTTGAAGGCGATGAAGAGGGCGTTGGAGGGCACCGTGTCGAAATGGATGGTGTCGAAAACACCGTGTCCCGTCTGCGGGCCGTTGTTGCTATGGACCGATGCGGACGATGCCGGGCGTGTGGCGATGGGCACGAAGTCGGTTTCGAAGTTGAGGCCGGTCATATAGCCCACGTAGAGCGTACCGCTGGTGCTGTTTTCGGTGCAATACCAGTAGCTCATCGTCAGGGTGTTGACGGGTTCGGCGAACTTGGGCAGACGGACAATCTTGGTGTCGCCATAGGTGGAGCCACCGCTGGTCATCGTGATGGGATAGCCGGTAATGCTGTAGGAGTAGGTACTGCCGTCGGTGATGTGAGGCATATAGGCGGCATTGGTGCCGTTGCTGTAGCCTTCCCAGCAGTCGGGCAGTACGCCACCGGTGGCGTTGTATGCCACGGGCGTGTAGCTGTCGAAGTCCTCAAAGAGGGTGTCGAAAGCGACGATGGGTGCGCAGGTGGTAGAGATTTGGATGCGCGGAGCGCTGTAGCTGATGTCGTCTTGACCGCAGACGTGATAGACCCACACATAGTAGTCGGTCTGCGGCTGCAGGTTGCTGACGGTGATGCTGTTGGTCGTGGTGGTGTTGTCGATATTGGTGGTGGTACCGACCTCGCGCAGACGCACCAGGTAGCTGTCGGCGGGGTCGCCGTCCCAGCTGAGGCTGACGAAGCTGTCGCCGATGTTGGTCACAGTGGTGTTGTTGGGTCGGATGCAGCTCTGCTCGGTGACGGCAATGCTGTCGATGGCACCGGCGCCATCCCAGACGGGATGCGTCGTGGATGCGCTGGTGTACCAGTTGAAGACCAGACGCTTGACACCGCTGATGTTGTCGAAGAGGACGGTGTAGGTGTTCCAGTTGGTGTCGCGCACCACGTGGACGGTGTTGAAGGTGCCCCACGGCGAGGTGAGTGATGTCGATGAAGCGGCGGTGACGGGGATGGACGGGTCGACAAGCATCACGTTGATGCCCTCGTAGTTGCCGTCGTTGACACCGGCCGACTTGGCGAGGAAGGTGACTTCAAAGCTGCTCTCGGTAGCGCCAAAGTCGATGTCGCGATAGGCGGCGGCATTGGTGATGGTGCTGTGGAACGAGTTGCAGGTGGCGCCGCTGTCGGTGCTGACATAGAGGCCGTAGTTGCCCTGTGCCGCTTCGGCAGTGCCGCGATACCAGTTGACCTGGTTGTTCGAAATGGTCTGCCAGTTCTGCCATTCGGCAGCGTTCTCGAAGTCGTAGGTGTAGGGCAGTGCGGCCGGCATCTGGCTGGTCGAGACGCTGAAGGTGTTGGCATTGTAGCCGCTCAGGGTTGCGGTGTTGCAGTAGGAGCGGACATAGATGTCGTAGAGCGTCGAGGCTGTGAGGCCGGTGATGGTGAAGGGTTTCATTGTTGCCAAGACTTGCGTACCGGTGCCGCGCTCGAAACCGGCAGGGCCGTACTCGACCATCCACTGTGTTGCGCCGACGGTGTCGATCCAGTCGACGGTGATGCTGTTGTCGGTGGTGCTGACGGTCTGCAGGTTGTGCGGACGTCCGCAGGGCGAGGCGAGGTCGACGCGCAGGTCGTCGACATAGACATAGCTGTAGCTGTAGGTGCCGGTGCCGTAGAGAGGCGGCACAGCGTCGTAGAGGGCTATGTGCTTGCCGGTGCCGGTATAGCTGTTGAGGTTGACCTCGATGTCGACCAGAGCGCTGGCGGCAGAATCCTTGAGGTCGATGGTATCGATGCCCACGAAGGTGCTGATGTCAGTGGGGTCGGTCATCACGCCCACCAGCAGTCGCGAAGTGTAGTAGTTACCGGTGGTGGAGTAGCGGCGCATCTTGAAGCTGACGGCGAGCGAGTCGAGGCCGACATTGAACTCGGGCAGCGCGATGTAGCTGTAGTAGGGAGTGGATGTCGACGTCGAAGGCTGATAGCCGTAGAAATAGAGGTAGCGCTGTCCGCCGATGAGGTAGGAGGTGGCGTTGTTGGGATAGGGATAAGCCGTAGAAGAGTTGGTGCCTTTGGTCCAGCAGGGATCGATGGTGGCTGCGGTGCCGGCGGAATAGTTCTCGAAGTCCTCATAGTAAGGAACAGTATAGATGCCACAGACCGTGCGGAACGGTGTTGCGAACGACCAGGGGCCATCCTCGGTGGCCGAGCAGGCGGGACGGACATAGAAGTCGTAGCCCGTGCTGGCCGAAAGACCGGTGATGGTGATGAAGGTATCGAGGGTCGTCAGCTGGGTGCCGCTGCCGAGGGCGAATCCTTCGGGACCATATTCAACGGTATAGCCAAATCCGTTGTTGCCGTTCGGGTTGACCCAATGGATGTTTGCGGTGTTCTCGGTGGTGGTATCGACGGTGATGTCGAAAATGCGCGGGCAGAGGGGTATGTAGTCAACAATGATGTTGTCGAGAATGACATAGCTGTACGATGCGGTGGCGGTGCCATAGAGCGGCGGGACCTCGTCGTAGAAGGCGATGAACTTGCCGTTGCCGGTATAGCTGTCCAGTTTGACTTCGTAGTTGACCTGCGCGTAGGCCGGTTCGTTCTTCATATCGATGGTGTCGACCGGTGCGAAGGTGTTGATGTCGTTGGGGTCGGTCATCACGCCGACAACGATGCGCGAGGTGTAGCTGTCGGTCGTTGTGCCGTAGCGGCGCATCGAGAAGCTGACGGACAGGGTGTCGATGTCAGCATCCATCATCGGCAGGGCAGCGTAGCTATAGATCGGAGTGGTGCTGGCCGACGAGGGACGGTAGGCGTAGAAATAGAGGTAATTGCCGTCGATCTGGTAGCTGGAGGCATTGTTGGGATAGGGGTATTGCGTGGTGTTGTTGGTACCCTTGACCCAGCATCCGTTGATGGACGCCGTAGTACCCGTGCCGTAGCTGTTGAAATCCTCGGTGTAGGGCAGCGGCATTGGCGAGCAGGCGGTGGTGAACGAGGCCATTATCGACCAGTCGCTGACTTCATTGCCGCAAATGCTGCGGACGAAGAAATCATAGCCAGTGTTGGGGGTAAGGTTGTTGAGAACCACGTAGTCGTTGGTTGTCGTAATGGGTGTCACGCCTGTGCCGTTGGGGTCAATACCAGTAGTTCCGATGACGTACTCGAAGCTGGTGGCATTGCTGACCCAGTTGATGGTGGCAAAGGTGTCGCCAAGGCTAGTGATGGCCACGTCGGTGGGACGCGGGCAGGCAGGCATTTCGGCACAGAGGTTGAAGGCCAGGTTGACGCGATTGGAACCGCGTGTAGCAGTGCGGTTGTTGGAGGTGCTGCTACGGTAGCCGTAGAGGGTGTAGTAGTTGGGCGAGGTGCTGCCATAGTAGAAGGTACCGCTGGCGGTGGGGGCGGAGGTACGCTCGAAGATGATGAGCAGGTTGTTGTTGCCGCTATAGGTAAAGGGAGTGCTGAGTTGCATCTCGGCCCATTCGTTGGCGGTAGTGGTAAGGGTGCTGTCGTAGACCTGCACCAGGTTCAGCGTGTTGAGAAGGTTGGTGTCGGAAGCACCAGTGAAACCGTCGAGCGAGGTTTCGGCCATATAGACCTTCAGACTGGGGATGGTGCAAGCCGTTGCGCCAGCCTGAACGCTGATGGAGTTGATGTTGGCACTGGCGATGAGACCCATCTGGGCCAGTTCGGCGGCAGAAAAGATGTTGGCGGTGTAGCCATAGGGATAGCTGTTGTAGTTGTAGGCGAAATAGGTATATCCGCTGTTGGTGCCTTCGCCAATGGTGTCGAGGATGTTGACATAGCCTGTGCCGCAATCCAACAGGGTGCGGAACGACTGGCGTGCGGGCATCTCGGAATTCTCGCTGCCGCAGTCGGCGATGACGGTCCAGTAGTAGGTGGTCCAGTTGTCGAGGCCGGTGATCAGTGCCGATGTGGTGGTGCTGGTCACAGAGGTCTGGCAGGTGTCGATGTTGAAGTTGGGCTGTGTGCTGTAGTACACGGTATAGCCCGTAGTGCTCTGGCTGGCGTTGGTCCAGCTGACCATTGCGGCGTCGTGTGCCAGACTGTCGACGGCCAGGTCGCTGCAGCGACGGCAGCTGGGAGCCTCGTCGAGGATGATGTCGTCGATGCCGACATAGTTATATGTATAAGTGCTGCCGTACAACGGAGGTATCGGGGCCAGGAAGGCTATGTTGTGGCCCGTTCCGGTATAGCTGTCGAAAAAGACTTCGTTATCCCATATCGCACCGGCTTCCTCGTCCTTCATATCGAAGATGGCGACAGTGTCGAAGGTGCTGATGTTGGTGGGGTCGGTCATTACGCCAACAACGACAAGCGAGGTGTAGTAGTTGGTCGTCGAGCTGTAGCGTTTGCTCTTGAAGCGCAGACGCAGGTCGGCCAGGTCGCCGTCATATTCGGGCAGTGCGGCATAGCTGTAGACCTGTGTCGTTGTAGCCGACGAAGGCAGATAGCCGTACATATGCAGGCTCTTGCCACCGCTGATGAGGTAAGCCGCAGCGTTGTCGGGATAGGGATAAGCAGTGGTGCTGCTGGTGCCTTTGGTCCAGCAGGGGTCAATGTCGGCCGACGAGCCGGTGTTGTAGCTTTCGAAGTCCTCGCTGTAGGGCAGGTTGTCGCTGGTCAGTGCGGTGCAGGCGGTGCGGACGGTGAGGGGCATCGTGGCGTTGCTGAGCTGACCGCTGCAGCTGGAGATGACAATGACCTCATACTCCGTATTGGCGCTGAGGCCTCCGATGCCGATGATGGTGTCGTAGACGGTTTCGGGATAGACGGTGTCGATGCTGAATCCCGGGGTTCCGATGTAGACATACCAGCTGTCAGGATAGTCAGAGGCGTCCCAAGCCACGTAGACGCTGTCGGCAGTGGCGCTCACCAGGGTCAGGTTGGATGGCGTGGGGCAGTCCAAAGCTTCGCTCAGCATAACGTTGTCGAGGCCGATATAGTTGGTGCCGCTGCTCGTCACAGGAGCCAGGAAGGCGATGCGGTTGCCGGTACCCTGATAGTCGGCCAGGCTGACGTTGTAGCTCATCACCTCGCTGGCAGGCAGCGAAGAGAGGTCGTAGACTTGCAGGGTGTCGAAGGTGTTGAAGTTGCCTGGTGTGCTCATAACGCCAAGGATCATCATCGAAGGATAGCTCGACGTAGCGGTGCTGTAGCGTTTCAGCTGGAAGCTGAGCTCGAGGTCGCTCATCTGCATTTCGTCGAGGTCGACGGCGGGCAGGCACACCCAGCTGTAGTAGCTTGTATTGCTGTAGAAATAAAGTCCACGGTCGCCGGCGATGGCGGCAGTCGTGCCGCTGGACGGATAAGGATAGGCCGTCGTATTGGTTGTACCTTTAGTCCAGCAGGGGCTGATGGTTTCGGTCGAGCCACTACCGTAGGCCTCGAAGTCCTCGGTCAGGGGCAGGTCGGCGGTGGTCAGCAGGTGGCACTGCGTGGTGGCAGTGGTGTAATAGGCGAAAGTGGTGTCGCTGCCGCAGACAGTGCGGATGCTGATGTTGTAGGTCGTACCCATCGGCAGGTCGCTGATGGTGACGGTGGGCACAGTGACCTCTTCGACGTTGACAGCATTGCTGTTTGGCACGCTGTATTCGACCAGGTAGGAGGTGGCGTTGTCGCAGCCGTTCCAAGTCAGCGTGATGCTCTGGTCGTCAGCGGTGACGTTGGCCGTTGTCGGGCGCAGGCAACTGGGCTGCTCGGCGCACATATCGAAGCGCATATTGACGCGGCTCGTTGAACGCGTTGCCGAAGGGCGTGCTGTGGCGCTTGCGGTGGCGGTCTTGTAGCCATAGATTGAACGGTAGCTGGGCGAGGTGCTGCCATAGTACGACGACACGGCTGCCGACGACACGGTGTCGCGGAAGGCATAGACAATCAGGTTGCCAGCACCCGAATAGTAGAAGGCCGAGTCAAGGGTAATGGTGTTCCATTCGCCTGACGTGCAGGTGAAATCGCCCGACCAGTAGGGGGTAAGGCTATTCAGCATCGCCGTGTCGCTGGCACCCGAAAACTCTTCTAGGTTTGTCTCAGCCAGATAGATGGTCAGGTTGTTGATGGTGCCGCCGGTGGCTGCAGTGTTGACGCTGATGGAGTTGATGTATGCTCCCGTCTGCAGTCCAAGGTCGAGCAGCTCTTCGGCCGTGAAGATGCTGGCCGTGTAGCCTATAGGATAAGATGTCGAGGGGTAAGCAAAATAGCTGGTAGACGTCGAGGTGCCCTGGCCGATGGTGCCGATGACGTTGAGCAGGTCGTCGCCGCAGTCGCGCAGGGTGTGGAAGGTCTGCTGGGCGGGCACGTCCGAAATGTCGCCGCCGCCACAGTCGGCCACAACAGTCCAGTAGAAGTCGGTGTTGCTGGGCAGGTTGCTGATTTCAGCAATGGTGTCGGTGACGGTGACGTAGGTCAGACAGGTGTCAATGTTGAAATCGGGCGTGGTGCTGTAGTAGACGCGATAGCTGTTGACGCTGGGGCTGTTGTTGCTCCACGTCAGGCGGACGGCGTTGATGCCAGCGCTGTCGACAGCGAGGTCGGTGCTGACGAAGCACGTGGGGGGCAGACCGACGGTGACGCTGTCAATGTAGACGTAGCTTGCTGCATTTGGCGAGCACATAAAGGTGATGTACTGGCCGTTGCCTTCGTACGACGACAGGTCGATGTCGAAGCGCTCCCACTGCGGGTTGCTTGTGGTGCTGATGGCCTGCACCTGCACGCTCTCGATGGCGGTGAAGGTGGTGGGGTCATCGGGGTTGCTCATCACGCCGACGGTGATGTGGCCATAGTTGGCACTGGTCTTGAGGGCATAGAAAGTAAGGTACAACCCGTTGATGGATGTCTCGAACAGCGGCAGGGTCAGCCAGCTCTTGATGGCTGCTGTGCCATAGAAGTAGGCCGAGGCGGTGCCACTCAGATGATATGTCGATGAAGGATAGGGATATGCCGTAGTGGTGCCCTGGCGGTAGCGGCCCAGGCAGGTGTTGCCGAAGTCGCCGGTGGAGCCCGTAGTGCCGTCGTCAAACCCGTATGTCCAAGGCAGCTGGGTTGCAGCGATGGCAGCGCAGGCGGTGGTGAAGTCAAATGAGCGTACGATGCTGGTGTCGTCGACATCGCAGATGGCGCGGATGCTCACGGTGTAGTCGGTTTGGGGAGTCAGGTTGTTGAATTCGGCTGAGTCTTCGTAGACAATCTGCGAAGCCACAGTGCCGTTGGTATCCGACAGCACTACTTCCCATTCGGCGGCGTCGCCCGTCTCGGTCCAGCGGACAAGGGCATTGTCGGGGCCGGGGACTACGCTGATGTTGTCGACGCGCGGGCAGGTGGGAGCATAGCCCAACACGACATCGTCGATAAAGCAGGAATAATAGGACGAACCATAGAACCACTTGAAGGCAATGCGAGTGGCATTGGCCGGGACATTGGCAAGCGTAAGGGTGTAGGTGGCACCAGCCGTAGCCTGCAGTCCCGTGCCGGAGTGGGCGGTGGCCGACGAAGCAGGGTAGGTCTGGATGGGAGTGAAGGTCGATGTGTCGTCCGAAGTCACATAGCCCACATACAGTGTGCCGCTTGATGAACTTTCGGTACACATCCAGAACGTCAGTTCCAATTGGCTCAGCGGAGCGCTCACTGGCGGCATCAGCACATATTTTGTGTTGCCGTAAGTGGAAGAGCCCGAGGTCATACCCAGCGCCTTCGAGCCGCTATGGGTATACCAGTAGGTGCCGCTTCCCACCACGTGGGGTTTGTATCCCGCTGTGGTGCCGTTCGAAAAACTCAGCCAACAGTCGGGCAGCTGGCCCGCAGTGCTGTACGTTGTTCCTGTTACGCTTTCAAAGTCCTGCACGTATGGCTGCGACTGTGTCACAGTCTGTGTGCAATCCTGAGCGTTTGTTGCCCACGGCACAAACAGCAGTGCCGCCAGCAACATTAATTTAGTAAACTTACGCATAGTAAATAAGATTTAAATGTTTATAAATATGTATATTGGTTTCTATAAAATAAAAGAATAGGCCGTTGAATTCAATCTGCAAAACTACGAAAAAATAATCTGTAAGACAAATATTTAAATATTTTTAACATCATAATTGGATTCTACAATCGTGTTCTCGATCAGATTATAAAACGGATTCAAGTCGGTAAAAACTACATTATATGAAAAAATTTCACGCGCCGAAAATTATTTTCCCTCAGCACAATAAAAAACAAAACGGAACGTTTTTATTTTATAAGAATCACTTTTTCAATCAATTTAATTTTTCAAACCGTGATGAACAAAAAAGTAGCCGATCTGCTTAACGATCAAATCAACAAGGAGTTCTACTCCGCCTATCTCTATCTCGATATGTCCAACTATTTTGAGCGTCGTGGCCTCAACGGTTTCGCCAACTGGTATATGATCCAGGCCCAGGAGGAGCGCGACCACGCTATGCTCTTCTATCGCTATATGCTCAACAACGACTGCACCGTCACCCTCGACGCCATCGCCAAACCCGACAAGGTGTTCAAGAAGGATATGGACGTGCTGAAGGCCGGCCTGGAGCACGAAGAGTATGTCACCGCGTCGATCCACACCATCTATGACGCCGCCTACAAGGTCAAGGACTTCCGCACGATGCAGTTCCTCGACTGGTTCGTCAAAGAGCAAGGCGAGGAGGAGACCAACGCCCGCGATATGATCACCAAGATGGAACTGTTTGGCAGCGACGCCCGCAGCCTCTATATGCTCAACCAGGAGCTGGCCGCCCGCACCTACAGCGCCCCGAGCCTCGTGCTGGACTAAAAGGCACAAGACTCCGAATCAAAATGTGTGTGTGACCAATCACACACACATTTTTTATAATGATTTATGGAAAATACCGTGAGCAACGAACATTTTGAGGTCGTCTACAAGACCACCGTAAGCATAATACTTCTGGAATTGATGCGCATTGGCTTTATCGCCCTTTTGGGATATGCTATATTTTCAGTTGATGTACTTTGGGTACAGATATTACTTGGGTTTATGATAGTGGCACTGGCCGTGGATTGCCTGCGGATATTGAAACACACAAAGGACCGCATTGTCGTCACTCCGCACAGCCTTGTCCTCACCAATCTTTACACCAAAACCAAGCACGGGAAATGGCATACCACAAAAACTGTCGATATCCCTTGGAGCATAATTGCAGACATTGCCCCCGATTTGGAAGTTTTTAATTCCGCAGGCAGTTTCGTTCCACATAAAACAACATTAGTCAGATTGCGCAACGGGACACTCTGTTGTATCGAAGACGACTACTACGACGTCTTCTTCCTGACACGTAAACTAAAAGCGTTCTGGAAGGAATTCGGCAAAAAAAAGTGACTCCTAAAAAAAATATTTCTTCATTTCATAAAATATTAGTATTTTTGCACCGGAATTCAAAACGTAATTATCAATCCTTTAACAAGAAAAACAACCAATGAGCAAGAAATTCATATGCCCCGTTTGCGGGTACGTCTATGAGGGCGACGAGATGCCCGAAAAATGCCCCATCTGCGGACAGCCGATGAAGGAAATGACTGAAGACAACCGTACTTGGGCCGCCGAACACATCGTCGGCGTGGCCAAAGATGCCCCCGAGGATATCAAGCAGGAACTGCGCCACAATTTCGAAGGCGAATGCAAAGAGGTGGGTATGTACCTGGCTATGAGCCGCGTGGCCCATCGCGAGGGATACCCCGAAATCGGCCTCTATTGGGAGAAGGCCGCCTGGGAAGAGGCTGAGCACGCCGCCAAGTTTGCCGAACTGCTGGGCGAGGTGCTGACCGACAGCACCAAGGAGAACCTGCGCGTGCGCGTCGAGGCCGAATACGGTGCCACCGCCGGCAAGACCGACCTGGCCAAGCGCGCCAAGGCCCTCAACCTCGATGCCATCCACGACACCGTCCACGAGATGGCTCGCGACGAGGCCCGTCACGGCAAAGCCCTCGAAGGCCTGCTGAACCGCTATTTCAAGAATTAAACCATCACCGCAATGTGGCTGCAGGTTCCTAACCTGCTGTCCACGCAGAAGCAAAAAAGAGAGCCGATATCGGCTCTCTTTTTCTGTATCCAGGTACTGATGGATGGTTCGGTTTTGGATCCGCATCGGTAACCACCCGGCAGGGCCGTTCCTATATCGATCCTATAACGATCTTATATCGTTCTTATCTTTTTATATAGGAACGATATAAGATCGATATAGGAACGATATAGGAACGGGCGGAGCGGGTGGGGGGCTGTTTCGACGGGTTTCCGGTTGTATGCTGGTGTACGCTGATGACCGAATTGGCCTGTGTTTCGGTCGGTTATTGCGGGTGTGATGCGGAATGGGCCTGTGCTTTTTTGCACAAAAAAAAGGCTTCCGGATTCTTGGAAGCCTTTTGTGACCCTGCTGCGATTCGAACGCAGGACCTACTGCTTAGAAGGCAGTTGCTCTATCCAGCTGAGCTACGGGGCCATCGTGGTTTTTGATTTCCGAATGATGGATTGCGAAGTTTGGGCTTCGATATTCATTATTCGAATTTCAAAATTACCTTGTCGGGATGCCCAGATTCGAACTGGGGGTCTCCTGCTCCCAAAGCAGGCGCGATAACCGGACTACGCTACATCCCGCGTTATGTCCCATAAAAACACACTCACAACTTCACTCATTAAAAAAACGCCTCTTTTTTGGGGCGTTTTGCGGAGAAGGGGGGATTCGAACCCCCGGTACCCTAATCGAGTACGACAGTTTAGCAAACTGTTGGTTTCAGCCACTCACCCACCTCTCCGTGGTCAATGTTGAATGATGAATTCCGAATCTCGAAATTGCATTTCTAACCTCATTGAAATCGGCTGCAAAAGTACTAACTTTTTGTATTCTGACAAAATTTTTTTT
>JAFWYO010000100.1 GCA_017517715.1 Bacteroidales bacterium | reverse complement strand
TGTCTTCACCAAGCCTATAGTGCTGATGATCCGACTTTTTGCCAATATGACCGCTGGCCACATCGTCATCCTCGGCTTTGTGGTTATCATCTTCATTCTCAGTAACTCGCTGGGTATGGCCGTGGGCGGTGCCGTGTCGGTGGTGTCGGTGATTTTTGCGGTGTTCATCAGCCTTCTGGAATGCCTTGTAGCTTATATCCAGGCATTTGTCTTTACGATGCTTTCGGCCCTCTATATCAGTATGGCTGTCGAGGAGCCGGAGAAGGCGGAGAATTGAATCCCATAGGGGTTTACCACCGTGTAAATCAGCAAATTTAAATGTGATTATAAACCCATTAAATCCTCAAAATAATGAAATCAATAAAGGACGTAAATTTCAAAGGCCGCAAGGTCCTTCTGCGCGTCGACTTCAATGTGCCGGTCGACGACAATAAGAATATAACCGACGACACGCGTATGCGCGAGTCGATGCCTACTATCAACAAACTGCTTGCCGACGGCGCTGCCATCATCATTATGGCTCACTTCGGTCGCCCCAAGAAGGGCGGCTTCGAGCCCGAACTGACGCTGCAGCCTGTGGCCAAGCACCTTGAGGAGCTGACCGGCCGCCCCGTGAAGTTCACCCAGGCCCTGCTGGGCAGCGGCGAACCCGAGGCTATGGCTGCCGGCCTGAAGGACGGCGAAATTCTCTTGCTTGAGAATATCCGCTTCTATCCTGGCGAGACCAAGGGCGACGTGGCTCTGGCTGAACAGCTTTCGAAGCTGGGCGACTGCTACATCAACGACGCCTTCGGTGCCGCCCACCGCGAGCACTCGTCGACGGCCGTCATCGCCAAGTTCTTCCCCAACGACAAGTATTTTGGCTTCCTGATGGAAAACGAGGTCCGCAACCTTGAGAAGCTGATGCAGAATCCGCCGCGTCCCTTCACCGCCATCATCGGTGGATCGAAGGTCAGCAGCAAGATCGGCATCCTCGAGAACCTGCTCGACAAGGTCGACAATATGATTATCATCGGCGGTATGCGCTACACTTTCACCAAGTCGCTCGGCGGCAAGATCGGCAACTCGATCTGCGAGGACGACAAGCTTGACCTGGCACGCGAGCTGATGCGC
The DNA here is from genome assembly GCA_017517715.1 of Bacteroidales bacterium. GTDB lineage: Bacteria > Bacteroidota > Bacteroidia > Bacteroidales > P3 > Colimorpha. The sequence goes on along the minus strand of JAFWYO010000100.1, from coordinate 10,766 downwards.
CGTATGGACGAGAAGGGCGTGAAGTACTACCTGCCCGTCGACAGCGTCATCGGCGACAAGTTTGGCAACGATGCCAACACGCAGATCGTCCCCAGCGGCGAGGTTCCCGACGGCTGGGAGAGTATGGACTGCGGTCCCGAGAGCTGCAAGGCCATCCGCGACATCATTATGCAGAGCAAGACCATCCTCTGGAACGGTCCTGCCGGCGTCTTCGAGCTTGAGACTTTTGCCAAGGGCACCAACCACATAGCCCAGAGCGTTGCCGACGCCTGCAAGCAGGGCTGCTTCGCTGCCGTTGGCGGTGGCGACTCGGTGGCTGCCGTCAAGCAGATGCACCTCGCCGACCAGATGAGCTACGTCTCCACCGGCGGCGGCGCAATGCTTGAATACCTCGAAGGCAAAGTCCTCCCCGGCATCAAAGCCATTCAGGACTAAGCAGTTTGGAGTTAAGATACAGGGCTGACACATCTATTGATGCGTCAGCCTTGTGTCTTCTTTTTCCAGCAATAGTACCTCATCATATTCCCTCATTATACATCCCTTCTATGCCCCTTGTACAAACCTATTGTAAATTAAATGTTTCCATATTGCCACTATTTTGATGTATAAAATACCGGAAACCAAAGTATGTCCGCAAAGGCCATTCGGCGTCCCCTTCGGAGGTCTCTCGGCAATCCATTTACCATCTTCAATATCACTCTTAATAATAATTTTGCTAGTTAAAAAAGATTGAGTATCTTTGCATTTTGAAAAGATTCTATAAAATGAACGAAAAGAAATTCATCACCTATCTGGAGCGATACCACCAGTGGCGAAATGCACATCAGGCGAAATCCTCTGATGAATTGGCGGAGCGTAAAGCTTATGCCAAGGAAATGCAAAAGTTTGACAAGGCGCGTCTTCTGAAGATGACGGCTGAGGACTTTTACAATCTGCTGTCTCCCTTATGGGCAATGGGTATGTGGGGAAACAAGCACTATAAGATTGACTACCTTATTGAAACGAATGGGATAGAATTGTTGCGTGTTCAGTTCGCCAATCTACTCTACGGTAATGACTCGCTTGCCAAGCGATGGGATGAGTTTAGACAGAAAATCAATGGTGTTGGTCCGGCAATTATGAGCGAAATACTGAATAAAGCATTTCCTGACGAGTGTATTCTGTGGAACAGCAAGACTAAGACGGGTTTCTTCGTCCTTGAAGTGCCCAATACACCCAAATACGACTCTGCGATGGATGGCAAGATGTATGCCTATCTGTCGGAATGTGGCAAGAAAATGTTGAGTGTAGCAAAGCAAAGGGGATATGACGATTTGGAGAATCTGATTGCACTTGACTATTTCATTTGGCAGGAAGTACAGAAAGACATTGACGAGCCAGTGACGATTGATGTGGTAGATGCTCCTAAAACAAAGAAAGAGTCTGGTTTCGTCCACAATGACATACGGGACAAGATTAAGGACATAGGCGAGTGTCTAGGCTTCAAGGCTACAACCGAGGTCAAAGTTGCCAATGGAGCAAAGGTTGATGCCGTATGGGAAGTCTCCATTGGCAATATGGGCAGAATCATATACGTCTTTGAAGTACAAACCTCAGGCTCTATCGACAGCCTTATTCTCAACCTGATGAAAGCCAAGAACAACAAGGCCGTGCAGGGTATTGTTGCCGTCTCTGATGCCGAGCAGTTGGAGAAGATAAGGAAAGAGGTGGAAGCACTTCCGGGGGTAAACAATGATATCAAATATTGGAACTACACAGAAGTCCTCGATGTCCACGAAGCCTTACAGAAAGCCAATGAAAGTATTAACAAATTAGGTCTTGTACCTGTAAGTTTGTAATGCATATTTGCGTGCGAATAACAGAATAAAACACAACTACGAAAAAAATAAATGAAAATACAAGAAGATAATTTCCGGAAGCTTTTAACTAAATCACTCGGTTTCGAAAGAAAAACTGATGAAGTGTGTGATATCCTATACAAGTATTATGAGGACATAGATGTCGAACTCTCAGTTAACTTCACAGAAGAAAAACTCAACTATCCTGTTGGTGTGGAAGCAAACCGCGACACCACCAAGAATTTTAGTCAAGCAGAAAATGCTGTTGTTTTTGAATGCGTTGCCTCACTCTTTGCAAAAGGATATCGGCCTGAGCATATTATTTTAGAAAAGGGTATGCCTGGAGGCCATGGTGATACTGGTGGCTTTTGTGATATTATCGTACAAGATAATAACAAGAAACCATATCTGCTTATCGAATGTAAGACAAGAACAGGCGAAAAGAATGATGAGTTCAGTAAGGCTTGGAAAAAAATGCAAAATGATGGTGGCCAATTGTTCAACTATTACAACAGCTTCCGTCAAGCGCAATATATTTGTCTTTACGCATCTAACTTTGCTGATGGTGAGCTGTATCGTCAGTATCATTTGATAGCAATGGTAGATAATGATGGAACATTATCTTCGAACTCAAAATTGAGGAGCTTTAGGGAAGTTAGTGCCAACAACGAAGGACGAGACGAATTCTTCAAGGTTTGGAAAGAAACATATGATGGTGAATATACGACTAGTGGCATTTTTGAAAGTGATATTTTGACGTTTGGCGTCGGTAAGAGAAAGCTCACCTCAGATGATTTGGAAAAGGATATCGACATCGACAAGAAATATCATCAGTTTAAGTCTGTGCTACGCCAGCATAATGTCTCAAGTCATGAAAATGCTTTCGACAAACTTGTTAATCTGATTCTGGTCAAAATTGTGGATGAAACCAGAAATCCACAAGATTTACAGTTTATATGGAAGGGACGTGCCTATGATGACTATTATAGTTTCCAAGACCGATTACAAAAGCTCTATCAGATTGGGATGAGCGATTATATGCATGAGGACATTACGTATATTGACAATGAAGCAATAGATAAGGCTTTCCGCCTACAACGTAATGATCCTGATGCTATTAAGGATACTATTATTGATTATTTCAGACAATTGAAATTTTACAGCAATTCTGACTTCGGTTTTCTCGATGTTCATAACGAATTGCTATTCCGACAGAATTCTATCATTCTGAAAGAAATGGTTGGTATTCTTCAGGACATGAAAATGAAAACAGAAGAGCAAAACCACCTGTTAGGTGATTTGTTTGAAGGATTCTTGGATTTGGGCGTAAAGCAAGACGAAGGGCAGTTTTTTACACCAATGGCCATCGTGCGCTTTATGATTAGCAGCTTGCCTCTAGAGATGTTGATACGCGACAATGCTGATGTTCCTAAAGCGATTGACTATGCATGTGGAGCGGGACATTTCCTTAATGAGTATGCTGCACAAATAAAGCCATTGGTTGAGAAATATAAAGGAAAAAATCAATTACCAGAATATTACAAGGGTATATATGGTGTTGAGAAAGAGTATCGCCTTTCAAAAGTCTCAAAGGTGGCATCTTTTATGTATGGTCAGGATGGTATCGAAATTGTATATGGTGATGCACTTGTCGAACACGAGAAGATAAAAGATAACAGCTTTAAGGTTCTTATTGCTAATCCTCCTTATAGTGTGACGGGATTCTTGGAAACGCTAACCAAAGAGGAAAGGGAAAAGTTTGTTCTTTCTGACTGCGTCTCAACTTCGTCATTACCAACCTTTAAAGAGATAGAAACATTCTTTATCGAACGAGCAAAGCAATTGTTGGCACCTGGTGGTGTTACGGCCATAATCGTTCCGCCTAATATCATTAATGGTAAGAGCGCCGTGGATATCAAGGCGAGAGAGATAATGCTCAAATACTTCAATATCGTTTCAATTGTAGAATATAGCGGAAAAACCTTTGGCAGAACCAATACTTCTACAATAGCCTTGTTCTTGCAGAAGAAGGAAGATAATCCAGAGTTAGCAAACCATTATGAGATACGTGTCAATGCTTGGTTTGAGAACAATCATTCGCAAGATGAACGCTACGAAGACTTGCATTTATTCGAAGAATACTGTGAACGTATTGAAGTGGATTATTATGATTATCAGACTTTGATTTGTCGCGAGCCAAGCGAAGCCTTGAAAGATACAGATTACTACAAGGCATACGATACTACATTTAGAAATGACACTAAAGCAAAGCAGATAAAGAAAAAGAAGATCACAGCCAATTATTCTGCTGAAAACAAAAAGGAAGAATTGGAGAAGTACGTACTTGACAGGATTATTGAGTTTGAGAAAGAAAAGCTCTATTATTTCATGCTGGCATCAAGCAATCCTCAATCAGTTATTGTGGTGAAATGCCCAACTACAACTGCCCCTGCTAAGAAGTTCTTAGGATATGAGTGGAGTTCAAGAAAGGGCCACGAAGGATACAAGTATTTGGGAGTCAACTTGGATGATGATGAGAGTGACTTGTCATATAATAAAGGATTAAAGAAAATAGACACTCCACTTTTTGACCCCAACAACTTCCAAAACGAAGAAAAATTGAATTCGCTAATTCGTAACAATTTCTTGGGTGAACCGTATGAGATTCCTGAGAATTTGGAAGAATTTGTCAGTGTGTGCTCTTTGCCAGACATGATTAGCTTTGACAAGGCGGATTTTAACAAGATTATCAATACAAGTGTTGCGTACAAAGTAAAGTTTGAATCGAAGTATCCTATAGAAAAGCTTTCAAAGATTGTCCGTATTAATCCATCTGGCACAGAAATAAAAGATTTGCCAGATGATACAATGGTTTCTTTTGTGGAGATGGCTTCTGTCAGCGAGAATGGATATATTGAAACAAAAGTTGATAGACCACTTGCTGAAGTGCGCAGTGGCAGCTACACATATTTTGCTAACGATGATATTATCCTTGCCAAAATCTCCCCATGCATGGAGAATGGTAAATGTGCATTGGCTTCGGATTTAACTAATGGTATAGGATATGGTAGCTCTGAATTCCATGTGTTTAGGTGCTCAGAAAAGATAGACAGGGGATACTTGTTCGCGCTATTGAACAGAAATGATGTTAGATATTGTGCACAGAAGAGCATGACGGGAAAGAGTGGTCATCGTCGTGTCCCTGAATCATTCTATGCTTCTATGGAAATACCTGTTCCTAAAGACAAGAAGATACAGAAAACGATTGCAGAAGAGTGTTCCAAGATAGACAAAGAGGTTCTGAATATGCAAAAAGAATGTATAAATTGCGAAAGGGAAATGAGTATGATAATAAACTCTTTGCACGGGAATGTAGAAAAGTTTGTTGATATATGTTTCTTGAATTTGCATAAAGTTGACCCAACTGAAACTCCTCAGAAAGAATTTATATACATTGATATTGATGCAGTTGGAAATGGTACTGGTGTTTGGAGAAAAGATAAAATTATAAAGGGGAAAACTGCTCCATCAAGAGCACGTCGTTATGCGCATAAGGATTCTGTCATAATTTCTACAGTAAGGCCTAATCTTAAAGGGTTTGCATATATTGATGAAGAAATTGAAAATGCAGTTTATTCTACAGGATTTGCAATCATAGAATCTCAAAATACCAAGAAACTATTGAACAAGCTCCTGTATTATGAGTTTATGTATTCGGATAAATTAATGGAACAAATGGTCAAAGCTATGCCTAAAGGTCAATATCCCAGCATCAATAAGGATGATATAAATAACTTTGAAATAATTGTTCCAGGTGATAAAAAAGCACAAGAATCTATATTAGTTGAACTGGATCGATATGAAGACAGACTTAAAAAAGCAAGAAATAGTATTGCAACATCTTCTGCTCGCAAGCAAGCAATAATGGATAAATACTTGAAATAAGCATTGTATCTGAGTCGAATATTTGGGAAATGGCTTTCAGCTATGATTAATTATGTCTGAATCCTCCATATCATACACGCCATCAACGACGAAGGGGACTACAAGAAATGCCGAAACTATTGGAAATATCTGAAGGGGAAGCTAGCCAAAGACGGAGTTCAACAGGTTAGTGTCACTAACCACTTCAAATTTCAAGCCCCTGACGGCAAGTAGCGTGCAGCAGATGCCCTTGATGCTAATGCCGTACAGACTCTTGCACAGCACTACCCCAACAACCTCGCCAACGCTTTCCTCATCTGGTTCGTTTACGGCGACAACACCATAGACGGCCAGACTGACAGCAACCGCATCTGCGAACTCCTCAAAGACGCACTGACAGACCGCATCGCCGACCGTGAAATATTCATAAAGGGTATCGTTTAATCCTATTACTACGAACAAGAAGACAAACGTATAATTAGGACATTTTTGCCGATAACGTTGGAGGATGGGTAATAAGGAAAAGAACGAACAGAGCACGGATTTGAATATTTCGTTTATAAAACCATAATAGATAATTATTTTTTAGATTATGATAAAGTGTTGCTAATAAAAAAAATATTTGTATATTTGCATCGTTTTATTTAGGTATTAAAATGATGCATTTTGTTTAAAATGAAGACGGTTGTTATATTTGGAAGTCGCATAGAAATCGCGGAAAGGAATAAAAGCCAGTTGAAAGGATTGAGCATTGGAGACGCACTTTCATATCGCTTTTACGATGGCAATTTTCACGGTGTCTCTTTGCTTTTTGTAGAACCTAATGGCGATGTTGCATCTCCTCGTGCATTGGCTATCACTTCGGACAGGCTTTATAAGAACTTTGGTTTGCCAGTTGTGTTCATTCTGGAAGGAATCCCCGCATACGAAAGGCAACGCCTTATTGATAAAGATGTATATTTCGTGATCTCAGACAAGTATGCCTACCTTCCGATGCTTATGGCAAACGAACGTCTGAGAAAGACAAGAATCGCGAAGCGGCTGAGTCCCGTAGCGCAATACTTGCTTCTTTTTCACCTACAGGTGGAGAGTCTGGACGGGATGACCGCAGGCGAAATAAAGACCAGGGTGCCTTATTCTTATCCGAGTGTCACACTGGGCATTACCTGTCTTGAAGATTTGGGTCTTTGCAAAAAGGAGGCAGATGGATCCAAACGCAAAATTGTCCGTTTCAACGACAAAGGCAGGCGTCTATGGGATGATGCGCAACCGTTGCTGATGGATCCAGTAGAGAAACGCGTTTTTTGCGACGAATTTCTTACTGAAAAGTTATTTCCCGTTTGCGGGATTAATGCCCTTTCCCATTACACAATGCTTAATCCTGACCCGGAGAGAATCATAATGATGAGTGCAAAACAGTTTCGTGAACTCGAGTCATCGGGAGCGATAGTCCGCCCCAATGTGTTCGATGGCAACGTTGTTATTGAGGTTTGGAAATACCCTCCGGTTGCGAAAGATATATCCAGTGTGCAATGGGTTGACAGATTGTCATTGGCTATTACGCTGCGGGAGGATCGTGACCCCCGAGTGGAAAAGGAAGTTGAACGATTAATAGATGAGATACAATGGAAGGCCTGAATAAATTTCGAGAATCATTTGCGTCTTTTCCCGACAACTATGTCATCATTGGCGGCGCTGCTTGTGATATTGTGATGACTGGAACTGATGTGCGCCCGCGTGCCACTCACGATATCGATATGATTATCGTTGTCGAAAAGATGACTAAAGACTTTGTAGAGCATTTCTGGCAGTTTATACGTGAAGGAGGGTATCGCCCAAAGAAACGCAAACAGATAGATGGCGAGCTGCAGCGATACGAAATGTATCGGTTTGTTGAGGGGAGTCCAGGGTATCCAGAAATGATAGAATTGCTGTCGCGTCATCCAGATATTCTTGGCGATCCTCAAGGATTGACAATAGAACCGCTGCCTTTGGATGATGATATCTCAAGTATGAGCGCTATCATTATGGATGATGATTATTATCACTTCACGATTAGCCACAGCCGACTGACAGATGGTATACGACACGCCGATTCAGCTGCCCTTGTTGCCTTGAAGACGCGTGCATACCTGAACCTGTTACAGGATTTGGCAAATGGGAAGCGTATCGACAGTAGGGACATCAGAAAACACCGTACGGATGTGCTAAAAAATGTCGTTATTGTTGAAAACGAAGAAATCACGGCTCCAGCATCCATTGTTGGTTGTGTGAAGGACTTTGTCGCTTCTATACGCAAAGACTGGGATACACTTGCCGTCTCTTTGGCGCAAGCACTTGACCGAAATATCCCGTTCATAGAAGATTTGCTTGAGCAATTGAATGAATTGTTTGTTGTTGAGAAGTTATGAAAATACAATACGCATCAGATTTGCATTTGGAGTTCAGTGAAAACTGGCGCATCCTGAGACATAAAGGACCAATGGAAGTGATAGGGGATATTCTTGTGCTGGCTGGCGACATTGGCTATTTGGGTGACGACAATTACTGTAAGCATCCATTTTGGGATTGGGCGTCGGAGAACTACCAGCAGGTGATAGTTGCACTTGGCAACCACGAGTTCTATAAATTCTATGACCTTTCTTCAATGCGCGATGGACTGGTAGGCGAGATTCGGCCCAACGTGCATTTCTACTATAACAATGTTGTCCACATTCAGGACGTAGATTTCATTGTCTCCACGTTATGGGCTCACATAAACCTTGAAGATGCTTATATCACCGAAAGTGGGGTGTCTGATTTCCATCGCATTATGTATGGGAAGGATATTCTCTCTTTTTCGGAATTCAACAAAGAGCACCGAAGATGCCTGGATTTCATTGAGAGATCTGTTGCGGAGAGCAACGCTAAGTATAAGATCGTTGTGACGCATCATTTGCCGTCCTTTCAGTTGATGTCTCCAGAATTCTCTGGAAGCAGAATCAATGGGGCTTTCACTGTTGAATTGGCAGAGTATATTGAACATAGCGACATTGATTATTGGATTTATGGCCATTCTCATCGGAATATAGATAAGGTTATAGGTACAACGCATTGTGTATGCAATCAATTTGGATATGCTTTCCAAATGGAACATTATTCATTTGACAGAGAAAAAGTGATAGATATACGAGGTTAGGTATTGATCAGGAATATAATTGAAAACAAGTTATTATGGGACATTTTTTACCGATAACATTGGACGAAGTGAAGCGGCTCGGGTGGGAGCAGGTGGATGTGGTGCTGGTGACGGGCGACGCCTACATAGACCATCCGGCGTTTGGGACGGCGGTCATCGGGCGGACGCTGGAGGCGGCAGGGTACCGCGTGGCAATCACCCCGCAGCCGAACTGGAGGGACGACCTGAGGGATTTCCGCAAGTTCGGGCGGCCGAGGCTGTTTTTCGGTGTCACCGCTGGGGCGATGGACAGTATGGTGAACCACTACACCGCCGCGCGCCGTCTGCGCCACGACGATGCCTATACGCCTGGAGGTCAGGCTGGTTTTCGTCCCGACTATGCCACCTATGTCTACTCGCGCATACTGAAACAGATATACCCCGACGTGCCGGTTGTCATCGCCGGCATCGAGGCGTCGATGCGGCGCCTGACGCACTACGACTACTGGGCTGACAAACTGATGCCTCCCATCTTGGCTGACACGCCGGCCGACTTGCTGAACTACGGAATGGGGGAGAAGACGACGCTGAAAATCGCCAAAATCATTGAGAACGGAGATGTGAGAACGGAGAACGGAGAACTGTGCGAAGCGTTGCGGTCGCTACCCCAGGTGGCGTATAGAACGAAGAACGGAGAACGGAAAGTGGAGAACGCTCATTGGAATTGCATCGAGCTTCACAGCTATGAGGAGTGCCTGAAAAGCAAGCGCAAGCAGGCCGAGAATTTCCACATTATCGAGCGCGAGAGCAACAAGATAGAGGCTGTAAGACTGGTGCAACGTTGTGGTGACCAATACATTGTCGTCAATCCGCCCGAGCAGCCTATGACTACAGAAGAGATCGATGCCAGCTTCGACCTGCCCTATATGCGCCTGCCGCACCCAAAATACAAAAAGCGCGGTCCGATACCTGCATTTGAAATGATAAAGAACTCGGTCAACATACACCGTGGCTGCTTCGGCGGCTGCTCGTTCTGCACAATCAGCGCCCATCAAGGCAAACAGATTGCCAGTCGCAGCGAGCGATCTATATTGAACGAAATCAAGCTGATGGCACAGGGCGAGGACTTCAATGGCGTCATCACCGACCTGGGCGGCCCTTCGGCCAATATGTGGCAGATGGGCGGCAAAGACAAGGAACTGTGCCGCAAGTGCAGCCGCTACAGCTGCATACACCCCACGATGTGCCGCAACCTGCGGAGCGACCACCGGCCGCTGATGAATCTGTACCGCAAGGTGTCGGCAATGCCCGGCATCAAGCACGTTTATATCGGCAGCGGCATTCGTTACGATCTTTTTGAAGCGGAAAGCGGAAAACAGAGGGTGGAAAACGGAGTTGAGAGAATGGGAAACTACGGCTGGGAGTATTTCCGCGAAGTGGTGATGCACCATACCAGCGGACGCCTGAAGGTTGCTCCGGAACACACGTCGGCCAACGTGCTGAAGCAGATGCGCAAACCTTCGTTCGACCTCTTCGTCCATACCAAACAGCGCTTCGACGACATCTGCCGGCGGGCGGGCCTGCGCTATCAGCTGATACCCTACTTCATCAGCTCGCATCCTGGCTGCCGTCTACAGGATATGGCCGAACTGGCAGTGCAGATGCAGCGGATGGGCTACCGCCTCGAGCAGATACAGGACTTCACGCCAACGCCGATGACGCTGTCGACCGAGACGTACTACACAGGCATAAACCCCGACATGATGGAGCCCGTCTATGTGGCGCGCCATCCCAACGAGAAACAGGAGCAGCGCCAGATGTTCTTCTTCTACAAGCGCGAAGTGCAG
>JAFWYO010000099.1 GCA_017517715.1 Bacteroidales bacterium | reverse complement strand
TAGGAACGATATAAGAACGATATAGGAACGATATAGGAACGGGCGGAGCGGGTGCCTGCCGGAGGGGCTGGATTGCCGGTTGCAGACTGGTATGCACGAACGATTTGTCTGGGATTTGTTTGGAATCTTTTTTGGCTCAAAAATTTTTCTTTCTGTCTCTAAAAAATAAATTTTGCCATAATTGAAAAAAGTTGTAATTTTGCAAATCGAAAAAAGCAGGCAAAAAGTCGATTTTTGGCTGCAAACAAACTAGAAACCAACCGATTGGAAAGATGCTCGAGTGGTTGAAGAGGCCCGCCTGGAAAGCGAGTAAGCGTTAACAGCGCTTCAGGGGTTCGAATCCCCTTCTTTCCGCAAGAGGAAAAACGTCGCAGATTTTGCGGCGTTTTTTTTGTTTTTTTCACTGCTGTTGAAATCTTTTTTTTTGCGTTATGAAAAAAAATCTTAATTTTGTTTCGGTATGAGAATGGATGTATTTGATACTAATGTTGTGAATATCAGTGTGACGGCTCTGGAATGGGGCGTCTCGGAGTGGTTTTTTTCTCATACGGCGACTTTTGGCGGTCGCTTTTTTTGTAAAAAAAACGTATCAAGTCGAGAGTTCTTTGTATAAATTAATCGTTGTACGCAATAAAAAATATATATACTATGGGTAATTTAAAAGGACGGAATCTTATTTCCATAACCGACTTCAGCAGGGATGAGTACATCCAGGTACTGGATATAGCTGAAGAATTTGAGAAGAATCCTAAACAACCTATTCTTAGCGACAAGGTTGTGGCAACACTTTTCTTTGAACCTTCGACCCGTACCCGTCTGAGTTTCGAGAGCGCTGCAAACCAGCTGGGAGCCCGCATCATCGGCTTTAGCGACCCAGGCGGTACCAGTGTGCAAAAGGGTGAGTCGCTGCACGACACGATTGTGATGGTGGCCAGCTATGCCGACCTTATCGTGATGCGCAACCCTAAGGAGGGCAGTAGCCGTTATGCCAGCGAGGTCAGCGCGGTGCCTGTCATCAATGCCGGCGACGGTGCCAACCAGCACCCTACGCAGTGTATGCTGGACCTCTACAGCATCCGCAAGACTCAGGGCACGCTGGAGAACCTACAGATAGCCTGTGTCGGCGACTTGAAGTATGGTCGCACGGTGCATTCGCTGGTTCAGGCTATGTGTAACTTCAACGCTACGTTCCATCTGGTTTCGCCGCAGGAGCTTAAGTTGCCTTCGTCGGTGAAAGCTTCCATCAAGAACGCTGGTCTGAAGTACTATCAGTATACCGACCTCAACGACGTCATACAGACTGCCGACATCATATATATGACTCGCGTTCAGCGCGAACGCTTCCCGGATCCGCTGGAGTATGAGCGTGTCAAGGACAGCTGCATCCTCACAGCTTCGATGCTGGAAGGCTGCAAGCCCACGATGAAGGTGCTGCACCCCCTGCCGCGTGTCAACGAAATCACCGTCGATGTCGACAGTACGCCCTATGCTTATTATTTCCAGCAGGCCCAAAACGGAGTCTATGTCCGTCAGGCTCTGATGGCAGCAATCCTGGGTGTGAGATAAAAATGATAGTTGAATCTAGAAATCTGAAAAACAATGGAAAGCAAGAAAGAATTAGTAGTATCGGCCATCGAAAACGGCACGGTAATTGACCATATCCCTACGGACGTTGTCTATCAGGTGATCCGTATTCTGGGACTTGAGAAGTATAATGACGAGGTGCTGATTGGCAACTATTTGCACAGCAAAAAGTTCGGTCGCAAGGGTATCGTGAAAATCAAGAACAAGTTCTTCGACAAGGACGAGGTGAACAAGATTGCTTTGGTGGCTCCGCTGGCCAGCATCATCACTATCAAGAACTATGAGGTGGTCGAGAAAATCCAGGCTGAGATTCCTGACCATATCGACCATATCATCAAGTGTATGAATCCAAAGTGTATCACCAATTTCGAGAAGATCGACACCAAGTTTGACGTGGTCGACAAGGAGAACTTGAAGTTGCGTTGCCACTATTGCGAGAAGTTCACCACCAAGGAAACGATGAAGTTTCAGGATTGATAGCCGTGTCTGTTATGAAACGTTATCTTACCGGCCTGATTGTTCTTACTGCAGTGATGCTGCTGCTGTCGTTTGTGGTCAAATGGACTGCAATGCCTTTTTTCGCACCGGTTCCGATGTGGATGCTGCCGGTGGCGGTGCTGTATTTTGGCGTGGCCTACGGTGTGCAGTATTGGATGACGGTGGGTGCCGTCAACAAGAATCCGCGGGCCTTTGTGCAGTTTTTCCTGGCGACGACGGCGGGGGTTTTGTTCCTGCATATTGTTGTCCTGGTCGGTGGTATGCTGATGAACCCTTCGGCAGGCAAGCGCTTTGCTATCGGTTTCCTGATTCTGTATGTGGTTTTCACAGTCTATATGACTGTTTCACTGGTGCGCTTTATGCGTAACCCGGAGCAGAACAAGTGAGGCTACTGCCTGACTAGATTTATTGTACGGCGCCAGCTTTGTCTGGCGCCGTTTTCGTTGTGCGCCTCTATGATGACCAGATAGGTGCCTCTGGGACATTGGTGGCCGCTGTCGTCGGTGCCGTCCCATACGATATCGCCCTGGCATCCAAGGAGCGTCGATTTGGCAAGGTGCCTCACGGCGTTTCCCTTTCGGTTAAAAATTGTGATGTCGGCAGCGAGGTTGCAGTTGTCCATTTTGTAGGTGATGTCAATCAGGTCGTTGTATCCGTCGCCGTCGGGAGAGAAGAGGGTGGGGGCAATCTCGATGTCATTGTCGACGAACAGAAGTTCGCGTCTTTGCGAGTTTGGTGCGGTGGGCGTGCCGTATCCTGCCGTCGACGAGGCTGAATACCAGTTTGCTGCATCTTGTGTGGGCCGCTGCAAGGAGCGCCGCTCTAGAGCAACGCCTTCGATGTCGGCCAGAAGGCTGCTGTGCATCGATGCATTGTAGTCGAAACGGTCGATGACGACGCTGTCGATGTTGGCTATGACAACTGTGCCTTGTTTGTCGGGATAGGCGGGCATAGCGCTTGTTTGGATAAGTCGGTTTGGGTATTTGACTGTGTAGCGGTTTGTGATGTCGACGATGTCGGTTGTGATGGCCATCAGGCTATGGGGGTGCAGGATGCCTTCCGAAGCGATCCCGTAGAGCGTCGTGACGCTGTCGGCGTCGGTCTTTGCCAGAAAGAGTTCCGACAGATCAATCTCTTTGTCGCTATTGTTGTATATCTCTATGTAGTCGGCTCCGCCGGGATGGGGGTTGAACAGTACTTCGTTGATGAGCACCTCGCCGGGATTGATTGTGTCTTTTTTCTGCGGAAGCGGGTCTGAGCAGTTTATGCCGATGTCGTCCATATATATAAGGTGCGCGCGCGACGAGGTGTATTGGCAATAGAGGCCGAAAAAGGCGGCAGGAGGCTGGTCGCCGTTGACCACTGTCGCCGAACCGCAGTCAATGAAATTGATGCTGTCGGCATTGCCGGAGGTGTCGATGGCCATCAGCAGTTGCTGCCGGTTTGCCAGGCGTATGCGGAAACGGAGCCGATTGTTGTTTTTCCGCGGTTGGTGCTGATAGGTGAAGAGCAATGTGCCGTCCTGATAGAGGCTTATATCCTTTTGGCTTGTGGCGGGGTCGGTCACTTTGAGGAGCAGGCTGTGCGGAGCTGAGCGCAAATCAAGGCTGTCTGCATACAGCGCGATGACGGCGTAGTTATTGGTGGTGGGTGTGAATCCCAGGCGGAGCCAGAATGTCCATTCGACGGTGTCGTTGTCGGGCATAGGGTAAGGGAAAGCGATTTGGGCTGTTCCGGCACTGTCGTCATAAAGCTGCAGCTGGTGGCTGCTGTTTATGCGGAAGCGGTTGGTGTCTCCACTCCAAAAGATGCCTTCGTGCAGGTTGCCGTCGCTGAAATCCTCGCACACTTGGGCACTCAGCGTCGGCAGCGACAGAAACAGAAAAAGGATTACGGGTAATCGTCTGATTACTGCGGTATCCTTTCCTTTTGTACTCATAGGGTTGCCTAGTTTTTAGGCTGTTTGCTGGGGGAATTCTTAGCAGGGAGTGGGGCTTTGTTTCTCATATGGCGTTTTTTGGCCATTTTGTCTTTCAGTATGCGGTATTGTTCTGGCGTAAGGAGCTTGTCGATAGCCACTTTGCTGCGGTAGTACTCTTTGCTGATTTCGGCCTGCAGGCGACCTTCGCGCTCGTAGAGTGGGAAAAGAATACTGCTGTGGTCGTCGGGCGTGTCCATATAGGAGCGTATGCTGTCGCGAACGGCTTCGAGTTGCTGACGGTAGTTTTCGACAATCTTTGCCGTGCGTTTGGTGACGAGGTCGATTTTGGACTTTTGCGTTTTGGAGAGGTCTGATATGAAATCGGATATCTCCACGTTGTTCTCTTTTGTTGCTCTTTGGCCAGGCTGTGCTATTGCGCCGGCGGCCATACAGACGAGAATTGCAGTGATGATAAATTGTTTCATAACATATTGTTGTTTTGCAGTATTGATTGGTATCAGAAAAAGTCGGTCATTGGGTTTTCGTAGAAAGCTGCGTTTTCGATGCTTTCTTCGTCGGCATAGTTGTTGCAGTATTGGTAGATATCATAGAGTCGGGTGGGCATTTCGGGGCTTATGTTGGCTGCTTGTGCTCCCTGTTTGTGGCTGATGACAAAGGTAACGACGGCGATACCGGCAAAACAGGCTGCTGCCAGACTGCTGACAAAGCGCATTGTCGGGCGGCGGGTGGGCTGCAGTTTGACGGTCTGCGGCATCGAGGCTATGCGTTGCATCACGGCGTCGGTGACGTCGGTGGTGCTGGCTGGCTTCAGCTGCCGTATGGATTCGAGCACTTCCCTGAGCTCTGGATCCTTCTGTCTGTTGTCGTTGTTAGCGGTTGTCATATTGTAATCATTTTTTTCAGGTTTTTTTTGGCTCGGAATATAAGCGATTCCACCTTGGAGAGCGATATTTGCATCACTTCGGCGATGTCGTTGTAGGAGAAGTCGTTGAAGGCGTAAAGGACTAGGGCCGTGCGTTGTTCGTGCTTCAGTTGTCCTATGGCCTCGTGCAGTCGTTTGGATTGCTCTTCCTTCATCAGTTGCTCTTCGCGCGAGTGCTGGTAGTCGTTGGTGTTGGTGTCGGGCGTGTTGTCGTACGAGACGAAACGGCTCTCGTGTTTGAGCATTTTTGAGACGATATTGACGGTGATGCGGTAAATGAAAGTACTCAGTCGTGACTCGTGTCGGAAACGCGGCAGGGCGGTGTAGAGTTCCACAAAGACCTGCTGCGTCACTTCTTCGACGTCAAGCTTGTTGCCCACGAGCTTGTAGCACAAGTTGGCAACGGTATCCTGATACTCACGCACAATAAGGGCATACTGCTCTTTGTCGCCCGACAGGATTTGCCGTACAATCTGCTGCTCTTGTTCGTTGGTCAACATTGTTTAGTATCGTTTTGTTTGGAATTATTGTATTGTATGGGATATTTTTTTGCTTATCCCACGTGTCTGAACTTGTAGGTGATGGTTCCTTTTTGCTTTTCGGTGGCGTTGCGGTCGGCGTTGAAGTGTGCGCTGCGGGCGGCTTTTTTGGCTGCTTCGACCATAGCGTTGTCATAGTTGTAGGAACCTTTGGCGGGGGCGCTGACATCAACAACGACGCCGTCCTGGTTGACCCAAATCTCGACAACGACGTTTCCGTCCTTCGGACTTGTGTAGCTTGGGGTCGGCAATGTGCCTCGCAATGAGCGTCCGCCCAGGCTGTAGCTGGCGCCGTTGCCCTTTCCGCTGCCGCCCTGGGCACCCTGCGTGCCGTCGGGGCTGCCGGCCTGGCCACTGCCGGTGGCAGTGCCTTTGCCCTCGCTGCCGTTGCCGTTCTTGCGGCCTTTGAAGGTGGCGTTGGGGTTGGTGGCTGGCTGCGTGTTTTCAGCAGGGGTGGTGCTTGTATTTTCCGAGGTTGTCTTTGTGGGTTCGGGCTTTGTGGCAGGCGTGGGTTTGTCCTCCTGCTTTGGGGTTTTGGCCACAGGGGTAGGCTCCTGTCCGGTGGTGTAGCTTTCGTTGGGTGTCGATGCTGCAGGGGCTGCGGCGCTGTTGTCGTCGAAGGTGGCGTTGTCGTTGTTGCCGAAGCCCTCGATTTCGCCCAGCACCTCGCCGGCCACACCCATACCTTCCTCCTCGATGGGCGGATTGGGCAGCTTGTAGCCTATCCACGAGCAGAGCAGTACGGCACACAGCATTATCAGTGCTGTGCTGACTGCCGATATGGCCTTGTCTTTCTTTTCCTGTTGCATTATTATTATAGATTGAATTATTTATTTATTAAAGCTCTCGGCTCTCAGCTTGCTTGTTTTGTTCCTAGCACCACCTTGTGCTTCGTGTCCTGCTCCTTGTTGATTTGGTTGACAGCATCGATGACGTTCACGATGTACTGTACGTCGACGGTCTGGTCGGCACGAACAAAGACTCCGGCTTCGGCGTCGCCCGGAGCCAAACGCGCCAGCTCGGTGACCAGAACGCCCTTCATCTCTTCTACCAGGTCTTGACCCATAGTGGCGGTCAGCGGCGTGTCGTCGATCTGGAACTGGCAGCGCGACAGGGGCGAGGTTGCGTCGCCGCCAACGCCCAGGTCGGAGATATAGATCGTCACGCTTTCCTTGGCCATCGTCTTGTTGTTGCTTTCGGGCAGGAACAGCTTGACGGCATTGGGGCTGATCAGGGTCGAAGTGAGCATAAAGAAGATGAGCAGCAGGAACACCAGGTCGGACATCGACGAGGACCCGGTTTCGATTCTTATTTGGTTTTGACTCTTAATCATATTTTATCTGTTTGTATGTTGATATGTCCGTTGTTGATTCGTTGACAAGGTATTTCAACTTTCAACTCTCAACTTTCAACTTTTTCAGGCCGGTTCGTGCAGCAGGTCCATAAACTGCATCGAGCGCACCTCGAGTTCCATAACAACCTTGTTGATGCGGCTGACGAGCAGGTTGTAGAGGAAATAGGCAACGATACCGACAATAAGACCGCCGATGGTGGTGACCATTGCTTCGTAGATGCCGGTCGAAAGCAACTGGATATCAATATTGTTGCCAGCGTGAGCCATATCCTGAAATGCCTTCACCATACCGGTCACCGTGCCGAGGAAACCGATCATAGGTCCCAACGAGGCTACTGTGGCCACCAGCGAAACGCCTTTCTCTAGTTTGGCCACTTCCAGCTTGCCTTCGTTCTCGACAGCGGTCTGGATGTCGCTCAGCGGACGGCCCAGGCGCGACAGGCCTTTGGCCACCATACGGCCTATCGACGTGTTGGTCGATTTGGCCAGGGTGCGCGCACCGTCGACGTCGCCCTTGTGGACATATTCGCGTATGTTGTTCATAAAGTTTGTCGAGTCGTCTTTCAGGGCGTGGTTCAAAACCAAATATCGCTCGATGGAAATGTAAAGTGCCAAAATAAGAAGGCAAACGAGGACAATCATAACCCAACCGCCTTTGGTGGCAAGGGTCAGAACCGAGATTTTTTCAACCGCCTCGACAGGGTCGGCTTGGAGCAAAATGCTGTTGATTAATGACATACTTATTTCTTTTTTGATGTTATTTGGGTGTAAAAGTACTTATTATTTTTATCTTGATACAGGTGTATAACGTAAAAGTTTCAACAATAGTATGTTGAAATAAAAAAAGGATGCCGTTGTCGGCATCCTTTTGCTATGCTTGTTGTTTAGGCTATTTCACGATGAATTTCTTGCTGTGGCCCTGCAGGCGGCAGATGTAGATGCCGGGGTTGAGGTCGGCAACGTCGACGGTCACCATATTCGATGCGGGAGCCAAAGCTACGCGGCGCACTTCGCGGCCGGCGGCGTCGTAAATCATCATATCGATATCGCTGTTGCCGCTCAGCTGGTAGCTGACGACAATCTGGCTGCTGGCGGGATTGGGATAAATCTCGGCAGCAAAGGGATTCTCAACGGTTTGGATGGCAATGGGATCGTTGGCAAGGCTGTCCACAGGAGGCGTGAGGCCTATAAGGGCCTTGTGCTCGTTGGTGAAAAGGTAGCCCGGAGCATTCAGGTTGGAACGATAGACATTGCACCAGCAGTCGCCGGAACCACCCCAGCCCCAGTTGAAATGCATTGTCCTGACCGTCGAGTTCCATCCGTCGCATACGAAAGCGTGGCGGGCGTGGATGCCGCTGTTGGGAGCGTAGGCGGAATAATAGATGGGACGCTTTTTCAGGATTTCGGCCTTGAGGGCGTTGACCCAGTTGGTGTCCTTTTCGTTGGGCGTCAGGCGGTTGTTGGCGTTATAGTATTCGGCCGAGGTGCGGTCGATCATTGTCATACTGTCCTTCTCGTATTTGAAATACTTGCGGAAGGCGGCGGGGACATCGTTCGAGCTGGCTCCGCTCGATTCGGAGCTGTAGTTCATTCTGACCGACACACCGCAATGGTAGTTCAGCTTTGCCACCTCGTCGATGGTGACCTGCGGGCTGCTGCTGGTCAGCTCGTCGGCCATAATTTCGTAGTTGTAGTATTGCTCGGCAAAGTTGACCTCGTGGGTGATGCCGTTGTTGGCATAAACAACTGTCAGCTTGCCGGTTCTGGGGTATTTCCAGTAGTAGATGATTTGTGCCATAGCTGTTGCCACACAGCCCGTTACGCAGCGGCCGCCGGCATCGGTGGGGCACCAGTTGTTGTAGAGCGGCTCCTGATTCCATTTCGAGGTCAGCAGGCGCGTGATGGCTTTGGCATCCTGGCCGAAATAGGGCAGACGTTCCTCTTCCAGTTCCTTCCAGGCATCGAGGCTTTGGCGCGAGGCTTCCAGGTTCGTGTTCTGGGCGTAGGCTATAGGTTCGGCTTGGCTGTTGAGCCACCACATCATATTCGGAGGTATGTTGTTGGGGTCGAAAGCGCCTTCGGTGCTGTAGGCCACAATCGGGTCGGACCAGTCGGAACCGGCCACGATGACGAAACCGCGCTTGTCGGCGGTGTTGAAGACATAGAGCGTCGCAATGTCGCGGACGGTGTTGCGGAACTCATAAACTTGGTCCAGGCTTTGTGGCGTGATGGCCTTGTTGCCAAACTGCGAAGCCATAAAATAGGCTGCCACCTGACGTGCTTTGGTCTTGTCAATGTCGCCGGCCAAAGATTTTTTTGTCGGGAATACTATGCTGGTTAACAGTACAGTAGATAGAATGATGTATTTTATTTTTTTCATTGTTATGTGATTTTTTCTGTGTTTTAAATCGGCTGCAAAAGTACGAATATTAATTATAATTGAAAGTCGTTGGACCGTTTTTAATATTTTTTAGCATTTCGCGCAAAGTGTGGCTGTTGCTTAAGAAACTGAGCAGCAGTGTCTAGCAGCTGTTTGTTGCAACGCAGAATCGAGGCGATGCGCAGGGCCTCCTGCGGCACCTCGTCGCTGTCGTCGTCCAAAAGTGAATAATCCATAAAGCTGTTGATGTTGTCGGGAGTGAGTGGCGTTGTGGCCAAATCTTCGACAAATCCTTTGACGCGCAGGCGGCGGCAGCCGAGGCCCAGCTGGCTGTAGTGGGTTGTGATGAGCGTCGTCGACGGGCAGCGTTCCAGCAGGGTGGCTACCGACTGCACGATGGCTTTGCCCTCGACGGGGTTGGTGGTGCGTGCCGGTTCGTCGATCAGTATCAGCAGGTGCTCGTTGGCGGCGCGCGTCACGGTGTCGCTGATTTTGATGATTTCGGATGCAAACGACGACAGGCCGTTCATCTCGTTCTGCTCGTCGCCAATGCAGAAAACGACATCGTCCACCGGCGCAATCGAAGCCTCGTCAGCCGGGACGTACATTGCAAACTGCGCCATCATTTGGGCGATGCCTACAGTCTTGAGCATCACGGTTTTGCCTGCCATATTGGCTCCGGTGATGAGGCACACGCCGCGTCGCAGGCTTATGTCGACGGGCTGGTAGCGCAGCCCCAGCTCCTCGTTGTGGCGGCGCAGGCGGGGGTTCCACAGCGAGCGGAACCCGGTGCGGTCGTCCACCAGTCGGGGGCGGCACAGGCGCCAGTCGCTGGCCATCGTGGCGCGGGCGAAGAGGAAGTCGGTATAAGCCATCCGGTCGAAGGCCTTCTGGAGCGGCAGGCAGAAAGCAAACAGCTTGTCCGACAGCTGTATAACGACTTGCTGCTGTATGTTGTTCTGGCGTTCAAACAGGTCGTTGACTTCGCGTTGCAGCGCGGCGCGCTCGTCGTCGCTGCCCTTGAAGGTGTCCAACTGCATCTGGCGGGCTTTGAGTTCGCGGCGCAGCGGACCCAGGTCGGGATGGTAACTGTCGTAAATATAGAAGTTTGGAATCTGTGTTGCGTCGGGATCCAGCAGGGCGAAGACGTCCCCCAGGTTGGGGAGGTCCAGTATGTCGGCGATGCCCAGCGACGAGGCGGCTTTGGCAGTGGTCATACAAAGAAAAGCCAAGTTCTTGATTTCGAACAGCTCTATCTCTTCCATCACCATCCTTTGGCTCAGGTTGGAGAGCGACCCTTGCAGGTCGTGCATCTGCATCAGCTGGTGGCGGACGACGGCCACGTCGCGGTTGGCTTCGGGGCGTGCCAGGCATTCCGCCACGCGCCCGATGTTGTCGTATTCGCGTTCCAGTTCGCCGCGCTCGGCAACGAAAGGCTGCATCAGCATCCGCCGCCGTCCGGCAGCCGACATCAGTTCCATTTGGTCGATAACATATTGGAACCCAGGCTCGGCCGATATTTTGTCTTTAAGCAGTATCATTCGCTGAATATATATATTTTAACCTTAACTTTAACCTCAGATACAAAAAAACTATTGTCCCTTAACTTCCTTTAACTCCCCTTAACTTCCCTTAACTCCCTTTGACCTTTCTCACGTCATACACAGGCAGTTGCAGCGCATCGGACAGGGCTGCGCAGGCATCCTCGGAGTGCAGATGGTAGCCTTGCGGCGAAGTGGGGTTGAGGCACACCGCCACCAGGTTGGAGCGCTGCAGCACCTGCAGGCGGCCGCCGCGACGGATGTAGTTCGAATAGACTTCGGGCGTGATGAAAAGCTTTGTGAAGTCGCGCACAATCAGGCAGATGTCGCTGATGTTCTTTTGCGAAGCCAGGTATTTCAGCAGGTGGTCGCTGACGGCACCCGAGGCGAAAAGCGTGGTGCCGAAGCGGAAAATGTCGTTGTTGTTGCTGCCCAGCAGGAACACCGACTTCAGCTGCAGGTCGTGCACCTCGCCCTCGCTATCGACGGCCCACAGGCCTTGCTCGATGGGGCTAAGTTGCTGTTGGAGCGTTGGTTCGACCTCGTCGAGGGCTATGAGGCGGCAGACGAAGCGCGTCTTCGAAATCAGCTGGCTCAGGTTGGGCGACACGGCGGCGCCGGTGGCCAGCACCATCGCGTCGGTCACCGTGGGCGACGCCAGGCTGAGGCGCGACAGGGCCCCGTCGACGATGCTGAGAGGTACTCCCTGACGGATAAAGCCCTCAATCTGAGTGCGTAGCATTCCCGTCGACGCCGCCCCGCTCAGCAGCACTTTGCCGCCGCACACCACGCGCGCCGTCACCAGCCGCCCCAGTGAGGTGCGGCGCGGGTCGACGGCCGTGATTTCCGACACCAGCTGCCGCTGGCGATAATGCTTCTCGGAGGTGATGAAAAGCATTCGTTCGTAGAGAGTTATCTCGGGTTTGGCGCTGCCGTAGACGGCGTCGGTCTGCTCGCCGTCGACGCCGATCGACGTCACGGCGCACTCGACTCCCTCCTGGTTCAGGCGGCCAAGTATATAGTTGAGACACACCGTTTTGCCAGTGTTCTTCTCCAGCCCTACAATCGACAGGCTGCGGTGGCGTAATATTTCCTTTATAAATGGCATTGCTTTGTTAACGCCCTAAGTCCGCTTTTATTGTCCCGCGCCGCAAAACATTTTGGCTGCGGCTTTCCGCGATGTCGCGCAGCGCAATCTGAAGCACCGCAAAATGGAGTCGGTAAGTCGTCGTCGGAACATCTTGAAAACCAGCTTTTCGAGCCACCCGCTCCGCCATTTGTACGCTATATGTACGCTATATGTACGGTATTTGTACGCTTTCGAAGCGTACAAATACCGTACATATAGCGTACATATAG